>JAOPVZ010000028.1 GCA_025965935.1 Frankiales bacterium
TCGAACGGCACCCGCGGGTGGTCGAACTCGCGGACCCGACGCATGCCGAGCCGCTCCATCACCCGCCACGAGGGCTCGTTCTGGACGGCCGTGAAGCTGACGACCTCCCCGGCCTCGCGCAGACCGATCTCGAGCGCGGCGCGTGCGGTCTCGGTGGCGTACCCGTGGCCCCAGAAGGCCCTGTCGAAGCGCCAGCCGATCTCGAGCGCGGGGGAGAACTCGAACCCGTCCGCCCAGCAGACGCCGGTGCACCCGGCGAATCGGCCGTCGACCTCGACCGCCCACCGCCCGTAGCCGTGCTCGTCGAGGTGCGCCGTGTATCGGTCGACCTGGGCGTCGGACTCCGCGCGGGTGAACGTGCTCGGGAAGAACCGCATCGTGTCCGGGTCGGCGTTCAGCGCGGCGAAGGGCTCCCGGTCGCTGTCGCACCACTGCCGCAGCAGCAGCCGCTCGGTCCGGAGCTCCACGAGCTCAGTCGTGTCCGGTGAGGCCCTTGTAGCGGACCTCGAACACGCGCAGGCAGTCCTCGCAGCGCCACTGGGCGTGCTCGGTCAGCTCGCCCCACGGGACGAGGTGCTCCTCGCCGCAGTAGGGGCAGTACTGCGGGGCTGCCCGCTCGGTCACTTCAGCAGCGCCTCGTCGGCCTCGCGCACCCAGGTCGCGAAGGTGTCGCCGTCCGAGCGCTCGTCGAGGTAGGTCCGCAGCAGCCGCTCGATGTAGTCAGCGGCGCCGTCGGCAGTGACCTTCAGGCCGCGCGCCTTGCGGCCGAACCCGGCGTTCTCGCCCATGTGGCCGCCGAGGTGCACCTGGAAGCCCTCGACACCCTCGACGATCGAGCCCTTCAGGCCGATGTCGGCGGTCTGGAACCGCGCGCACGAGTTGGGGCAGCCGTTCACGTTGACCGTCAGCGGCTCCGGGAAGTCCGGCAGCCGCTTCTCGAGCTCGGTGTAGAGGTCGACGGCGCGGGCCTTGGTCTCGACGATGGCGAGCTTGCAGAACTCGAGCCCGGTGCAGGCCAGCGTCCCGCGGCGGAACACCGACGGCGTGACCTGCAGGTCCTCTGCCTCGAGCTCGGTGACCAGCTCGGCGACGTTCGACTCGGGTACGTCGAGGACGACCAGTCCCTGCTGGGCGGTCGTCGACACGCGGCCACCGCCGAGGCGCTGGGCGAGCTCAGCCACCAGGGACAGCTGGCGGCCCGAGGTCCGCCCGGCACGGGCCACCGTCCCGACGTACTTCAGTCCGTTGCCCTGGTCCTGGACCCCGAGGTGGTCGCGATCGGGCCGCGGGGGAGAGGCCGGAGCGGGGCCGTCGGGGAGCGGCTTCGTGAGGTACTCGTCCTCCAGGACCTGGCGGAACTTCTCCGGGCCCCAGTCCGCCATGAGGAACTTCAGCCGCGCGTGGTTGCGCGAGCGGCGGTACCCGTAGTCGCGGAAGACGCTGATCACGCCCTCCCACGTCTCCGTGACGCGCGCCGGCTCGACGAACGCGCCGAGACGAACACCCAGCTTCGGGTTCGTCGACAGGCCGCCGCCGACCCAGAGGTCGTACCCGGGTCCGAGCTCCGGGTGGACGACACCGACCAGGGCGATGTCGTTGATCTCGTGGTTGGTGCAGTGCGTCGCGCAGCCGCTGATCGAGGTCTTGAACTTGCGCGGCAGGTTCGAGTAGGCCGGGTCGCCGAGGTACTTCGCGGCCACCTCGCGGATCACGCCGCTGGCGTCGATGACCTCGTCGGCCGCCACGCCCGCGAGCGGGCAGCCGAGGATGACGCGCGGCGAGTCGCCGCAGGCCTCGGTGCTGTGCAGGCCGACGGCCTCGAGGCGGTCCCAGATCTCCGGGACGTCCTCGATGCGGATCCAGTGCAGCTGGACGTTCTGCCGGTCGGTCACGTCAGCCACGTCGCGACCGAACTCCGTCGCGATCTGCCCGATGACCGCGAGCTGCTCGCTGGTCAGCTGGCCGCCGTCGATCCGGATGCGCAGCATGAAGAACGGCGCCTCCAGCTCCTCGGGCTCCAGGATCGCGGTCTTGCCGCCAGGGATCCCGTCGGCGCGCTGCGTGTACAGGCCGTACCAGCGCAAACGGCCGCGCAGGTCTGCCCCATCGATGCTGTCGAAGCCCTGCTTGCTGTAGATGTCGAGCACCCGCTGCTTCACGGTCAGCGGATTGCTGTCCTTCTTGACCTGCTCGTTGGGGTTGAGGGGCTCGCGATAGCCGAGCGCCCACTGACCCTGTCCGCGAACGGCGGGCACGGGGTTCTCCTTGGTAGACCGGGGTGGGTGAGCTGATTAAGCGGTCGCGGAACAGACAGCGCTGTCTGTGCGCTTGAGGTCGACGTGCCGTCGACTCACCAGGTGAACACCCACGCCTACCAGTGTCGCAGACGGGTGTGGGAGAATCGCCAGGTGATGGTCACGGTGCTCGTGTCGCGTAGGCACGTTGACCTGCAGCGCACGTCAAGCGCCACCTGTTCCCTCTGAGAGCTTTTCCCAGCTACTCTATCTAGAACCCGTTCTAGTTTCTCGGAGGATCTTCCCTTGACTGCGACCGTGTGGCTGACCGGCCTCCCGAGTGCCGGCAAGACCACGCTCGCGACCGCTCTCGCCAAAGAGCTGGACCGCGAGCGGGTCGAGCTGCTCGACGGGGACGAGGTCCGCGAGTTCCTCACCAAGGGCCTGGGCTTCACCCGCGAGGACCGCGACACCAACGTCCTGCGCATCGGCTGGGTGGCCGCCACGCTCGCCAAGCACGGCGTCCTCGTCCTGGCCAGCGTGATCAGCCCGTACGCCGAGACGCGGGCCGCCGTCCGCAAGCTGCACGAGGACAAGGGCGCGACCTTCCTGGAGATCCACGTAGCGACCCCCGTCGAGGTGTGCAGCGAGCGCGACGTGAAGGGCCTGTACGCCAAGCAGGCCGCGGGCGAGATCAGCGGCCTGACCGGTGTCGACGACCCGTACGAGGCGCCGACGCACCCTGATGCGGTGATCCGGACGCAGGACCAGACGCTCGAGGAGTCGGTGGCCCAGCTCGTCGAGCTGCTCCGCGAGAGGGGGCTGGCGTGAGCGTCATGGAGCTGTCCCAGCTCGACCTGCTCGAGGCCGAGGGCATCCACGTCATGCGTGAGGTCGCCGCCGAGTTCGAGCGACCGGCGTTGCTGTTCAGTGGCGGCAAGGACTCGATCGTCATGGTCAAGCTGGCCGAGAAGGCCTTCTGGCCGGGCAAGATCCCGTTCCCTCTCGTGCACGTCGACACCGGCCACAACTTCCACGAGGTGCTGGCCTTCCGCGACTGGCGGGTCGAGGACCTCGGCGCACGGCTCGTCGTCGGCCTCGTGCAGGACGACATCGACGCCGGCCGCGTCACCGAGATCCCGGGTGGCCTGCGCAACCCGCTGCAGACCACGACCCTGCTGCGCACCATCGAGGAGAACCGCTTCGACGCGGTGTTCGGCGGCGCGCGTCGCGACGAGGAGAAGGCCCGAGCCAAGGAGCGCTTCTTCAGCTTCCGCGATGCCTTCGGCCAGTGGGACCCGAAGAACCAGCGACCCGAGCTCTGGAACCTCTACAACGGCAAGCACAACCCTGGCGAGCACATCCGGGTGTTCCCCCTGAGCAACTGGACCGAGCTCGACATCTGGCGCTACATCGTGCGCGAGAAGATCGAGATCCCGTCGATCTACTACGCGCACGAGCGCGAGGTCTTCGAGCGCGACGGCATGCTGCTCGGCGTCACCGAGGTGTCGCAGCCGAAGCCTCACGAGAAGGTCACGACCCGAACCGTCCGCTACCGCACCGTTGGCGACGCGTCCTGCACGGGCGCTGTCGCCAGCCCGGCCGCGACGCCCGAGGAGGTCCTCGCCGAGGTCGCCGTCACGCGCCTCACCGAGCGCGGCGCGACCCGGGCCGACGACCGTGCCTCCGAAGCAGCCATGGAAGACCGCAAGAAGGAGGGGTACTTCTAGATGGGGGGCCTTCTCCGCTTCGCCACCGCCGGCTCCGTCGACGACGGCAAGTCCACGCTCATCGGTCGGCTGCTGTACGACAGCAAGAGCGTCTTCGCCGACCAGCTCGAGGCTGTCGAGAAGACGTCCGCCGATCGCGGCGACGACTACACCAACCTCGCGCTGCTCACCGACGGCCTCCGCGCCGAGCGCGAGCAGGGCATCACGATCGACGTCGCCTACCGCTACTTCGCGACGCCGCAGCGGACCTTCATCGTCGCGGACACTCCCGGCCACGTGCAGTACACGCGGAACATGGTCACCGGTGCCTCGACCGCCGACGTCGCGCTCGTGCTGGTGGACGCGCGCAAGGGCGTCATCGAGCAGACCCGCCGGCATGCGTCCCTGTCGGCCCTGCTGCGGGTGCCGCACCTCGTCCTCGCGGTCAACAAGATGGACCTGGTCGACTTCGACCAGGCGGTGTTCGACGGGATCGTCAAGGACTTCCGCGACTTCGCGGCCAAGCTGAACCTGCCTGACGTGGTCGCGATCCCGATGGCCGCGCTCCAGGGCGACAACGTCGTGAACAAGAGCGAGCGGACACCCTGGTACGACGGGCCGGCGCTGCTGGACTTCCTCGAGACCGTTCCGGTGGACACCGATCACATCGGGACGCTCGGCGCGCGGTTCCCCGTGCAGTACGTGATCCGTCCGATGAGCGTCGAGCTCCCCGACTACCGCGGGTACGCCGGGACGCTGTCGACCGGGATGCTCAGGGCGGGCGACCAGGTGGTCGTGCTGCCCAGCGGCCGTCGTACCACCGTCGCGGCTGTGGAGACCGCGGACGGTCCACTCGACCTCGCCGTCGCTCGCCAGGCGATCACGGTCCGGCTCGCCGACGAGGTCGACGTGTCGAGGGGCGACATGATCGCCGCCGCCGACGACGCGCCGCGGTCGACGCAGGAGTTCGAGGCCACCATCTGCTGGATGGCCGATGCGCCGCTGGTGGCCGGCCGCCGGCTGCTGCTCAAGCACACGACCCGCAGCGTGAAGGCCATCGTGTCGACGCTCAACGGCACCCTGGACGTCACAGATCTCGAGTCGGGGGCGGCCTCGCAGCTCGGCCTGAACGACATCGGGCGTGTGACGATCCGCACATCGTCACCGGTCTTCGTTGATGACTACAATGTCGACCGGACCACTGGGGCTTTCGTGCTCATCGACGAGGCGACAGGGGCCACCGTCGCTGCCGGCATGGTCGGCAGCATCCTCGGGGGGACTGCGTGATGAACGGCTGGGACCGCACGCCCTGGGTGGGCTGGTGCGTCGACTCCTGCCGCCCCGGGACGCGATGTCTCGCGGCGTCTTCTGCCGCCTGACCCGACCCCAACCTCTTCTCGCGTCGGACACCGACGTGTCTTCCGAAAGGCTAGTTTTCCAGTGGGATTCATCAAGAGATCAGCGGTCGTCCTTGCCTCCGGCGCGCTGTTGCTCGGCGTAGCTGCCTGCGGTGGCAGCAGCACCCCGAAGGCCAACGCCAACGGCTCAGCCTCTGAGCTGCGGCTCGGCTACTTCGCCAACATCACGCACGCGACCGCGATCTACGGCGTCTCGAGCGGCATCTTCCAGAAGGACCTGGGCAGCACGAAGCTGACCCCGAAGACCTTCAACGCCGGTCCCGAGACGATCGAGGCGCTCCGCGGCGGGGCGCTCGATGCTGCCTTCCTCGGCCCGAACCCGGCCATCAACGGCTTCACGCAGACGAACGGCTCGCTGCTGCGGATCGTCGCCGGCACCACCAGCGGCGGCGCCTCGCTCATCGTGCAGCCGAGCATCACCGACGTGTCGCAGCTCAGCGGCAAGAAGGTCGCGACGCCACAGGTCGGCAACACCCAGGACGTCGCCGCGAAGTTCTACTTCAAGACCAAGAGCGTGAAGGCCAACGTGGTTGCTGTCGCGAACGCCGACGTCGAGTCAGCCTTCACGGGAAAGTCGATCGCCGGTGCCTGGGTGCCGGAGCCGTATGCCTCCCGTCTCGTCCTCAACGACGGCGGCAAGAAGCTGGTCGACGAGGCGACGCTGTGGCCGGGCGGCAAGTTCGTCACCACTCAGCTCGTGGTGACCCAGAAGT
>JAOPVZ010000032.1 GCA_025965935.1 Frankiales bacterium
CGGGTGCCGGACAGCAGGTACGGCGAGGGCAGGTGCTCGTCCAGCCAGCCGGCGCCGCCGCAGACCACCTCGCCGTCGATCTCGACGACGTAGGCGCGGAAGCCCTCGGTGGCGATGCGGCGGCGGAAGGCGGCCACGCACTCGGCGTACCACTCGTCGCTGAGATCGTCGCCCATCGAGGTGTGCATGACGCCGCGCAGGCGGGCGAGTGCCTCGGCGTCCTCCGGCGTCGCACGTCTGAGCGCGGCACGCGCCGATTGTGATTGGGTTGCCACGTGACCGATCCTGCCAGCCCCAGCTATGAGGCAGCCCGCGACGAGCTGGCAGAGGTGGTCCGCCAGCTCGAGGCCGGCGGCGCGACCCTCGAGGAGTCGCTGGCGCTGTGGGAGCGGGGCGAGGAGCTGGCCAAGGTGTGCCAGGGCTGGCTCGACGGTGCGAAGGCTCGGATGGACGCGGCGCTCGCGGAGCGCCGCGAGAGCTAGGGGAAGGTCGCGGCGAGCGACTGCAGCTCGGCGAGCGTGGCGTTCTCGCGCACCCCGCCGACCAGCGCGGTCGCCTTGCCGAAGGACCGCACCAGCGACACGTGCCCGCTGCCGTCCTCCCAGCGCTGCCACTCGGCACCGCCGGCCGAGACCGCGCCGGTGCGGCTGCCCTTGCCTGTGGCGTCGTAGACCCAGGCGGTGCCGGTCGAGCCCTGCCACTCCATGTAGTGCTTGCCGTGCACGTAGCCGACCCGCGCGACCTCGCCGTCGTAGGCCTGCACGTTCGGGGTCCAGCCCGCCGGGGTCGTCGGGGCTGGGCCGCCCGTGACGGAGTGGTAGTCGGTGTAGGTCTCGCTCGGGTCGACCGGCCGGATCTTCTTGGAGTCCGAGGGCGACGCCTGCCCGAAGAACCACAGCGGGATGACCAGCGCGAAGACGACAGCGAGGGTCCGGACCATGTCCAGCGCGGTCTCACGGCCACGCCGCTTCTTCTGCGGTACGGCGGGAGGGGCATCCGTCACGGTCACCCCTCCATTGTGGTCGATCAGCGAGCCGCCTGCATCGCGGCCAGGCAGGCCATGGCCTCGTCGAGGGTGTTGTAGAAGTGCGGCGAGACCCGGATGCCGACGCCGGGCCGGTGGTCGACGACGAAGCCCTGCGCGTGCAGCGCGTCGTGCACCCGCTGGCTGTCGCCCGGGTCGATGGTGACGTGACCGCCGCGCTGGTCAGGGTCGTGCGGCGACCGCACCGTGAAGCCGAGCTCGAGTGCCGCCTCGAGCAACGGCTGGGTCAGCGACTGCGAGCGCTCCCGGACGCGCTGCACACCGATCTCCGCCAACGCCTCGTACGCGGGACCCGCGCCGTAGTGGGCCGGTACTCCCGGCGTACCGCCCATGAAGCGGGCCACGCCCTCGGCGTAGTGGTTGTCCGGGTCGAAGTCGAAGGGTGCCTGCTGACCGAACCAGCCGGTCGTCACGGGCTCCAGGTCGAGACCCGGGCGGACGTACATCCAGCCGTTGCCGGGGCCGCCGCAGAGGTACTTCACCGAGCCGCCGAGGTAGACGTCGACACCGAGGTCCAGCACGTCGACCGGGACCGTCCCCGCGGCCTGGTAGCCGTCGACGACGGCCAGCGCCCCCACCTCGTGCGCCCTGTCGATCAGCGGCTTCACGTCGTTGAGCGTCGAGGTGCGGAACAGCACGTGCGAGCACTCCACGACGAGGGTGCGCTCGTCGATGGCCTTGATCATCGCGTCCAGGTCCAGCTCGATCCCCTGCGCCGGTACGACGACGGGCTCGCCGCCCCAACGGTGGATCTGCGACCAGGTGTGCAGCGACCCGGGCCACTCGAGGTCGCTGGTGACGACCCGGTTCCGCTCGCCTCGCCAGTCCAGGCCGCTGACGACGTCGCCGAGCAGGTCGGCGACGTTCTGACGCATCACCGTGGTGCCGGGCGGTGCACCGATGAGCGACCCGATCACGTCCGCGATCCGACGCACCTCGGGTGCCCAGTCCTCCCAGGCGACCACGCCCTTCTCGGCCCAGAGCCGGGTGAACTCGGCGTGCCGCTCGGGCGTCCGACGGTGCATCGCGCCGAGGGTGTGCGACGCGAGGTAGGTCGTGCGGGCCAGGATCGGGTAGTCGTCGCGGCGGTCCAGCAGGTCGGCGTGGACGTCGCTGCGCATCAGGACTTCCAGACCGGTCCGCTGCGGGCAGCGGCCGTGCGCAGCGGCGCGGTGTCCACCGACAGCAGCGTCTCGTCGATGGCGCGGTCTGGCCAGCGGCAGCCCAGGACCATGGTGCCGGCGCCGGGCAGCGGCCACAGCCAGTAGTCGCCCTGCCAGCGGAGCGGCCCGTTCGAGCTGCTCAGCATGGTGAGGACGGCGTCGGCGTCCGCGGCCTGCACCGGCGGCGCGTCTGCCGTCCCGGTGGTCGCTCGACGGGCGTCCGGGAACTGGACGCCCAGCCGGAAGCGGCCCGGGCTGCGGCTGTACTCCTGCAGCGACCAGTCCAGCTGCTCGCGCTTCTGCTCGTCGGCGAACAGGACGACGACGTGCAGGACCAGACCGTCGGAGAAGGCGGTGATGCCGCTGAGCGCCACGGCGACGTCCGGGCTACGGGCGAGCGAGAAGCCGGAGAGGGCCATCACGCCCACCTCGTCCTGCGCCGGGCCGGAGTGCGGCTGGCGCGCCGCCCGGTGGTGCTCCCAGTCCGCGCCGCTCCGCGTGACCCGGGCGGGCTCGTCTTCGAAGAACCTCATCGACCGATCTTCTCCACCAGGCTCAAGACGTTCTCCGCCAGCTTCTGGGCCGACTCCTCGTCATCGCACACCGCGATCTCGTGGCCAGCCTCGCTGATGACGGTCGTCAGGACCAGCACCAACGCGTCTCCCCACTCGGATTCCGCTCCGAGCAGCAGGGCGTTGCGCCGGGTCCAGTCGCGGTAGCGCCTGCGGGCCAGCAGCTCGAACCCCGGCGGGCCGCCACCGGCGAGGAACATCCGGGCCAGGTCGCGCTGCTCCCAGCAGCCGGCGAGGTAGGAGCGGCTGCCGATGACGAACAACGCGAACGGGTCGAGCTCACCCTGCAGCCTGGCCTCCCGGACCGCGCTGGCGGCGCGCTCCTCCTGTCCGGTCTGGTACTCCTCGAACAGCGCGAGGTAGAGCTCGGCCTTGCCCCCGAAGTGGTGGTAGAGCGAGCCGACCGAGGCGCCGGCCCGGGCCACCACGTCGGCGATCGACGACTCGGCGAACCCGGACTCGGCGAACACCCGTCTGGCCGCGGTGAGCAGCGCGGTGCGGGTCCCGGCCGCACGGGTCGAGACGCTCACGCCGACAGCTCCGACCACGGGATGCGGCGGTGGTCGCTGACCTCACCGATCGTGCTCCACTCGTTGGCGCCGAGCCTGGCCATCGGCCGGAGCAGGGTGATCTCCGGCCGGCCGTCGTGCAGCACCGACTCCGCCACGGAGAGGTGGACGACCTCCCCGAAGACGACGGTGCACGACCCGAAGGAGCGCTCGTCGACGTACCGGCACTCCAGAGCGACCGGGGACTCCGCGACGCGCGGCGGCGCTACCTTGGCCGACGTCTCACGGGTGAGGCCGACCACGTCGAACTCGCTGGTGTCGGCGGGGAAGTCGGTGGCGGTCGCGTTGACCTTCTCGGTGAGCGGCTCGGTGGCCATGCACACGACGAACTCCCGCGTCGCACGGACGTTGCGCAGCGTGTCCTTCTCTCCCACCGAGGTGAACGACAGCACGGGCGGGTCGACGCCCGCGACGGTGAAGAAGGAGTGCGGTGCGAGGTTGTCGACGCCGGCGGCCGAGCGGGAGGACACCCAGGCGATGGGTCGCGGGACGACGACGGAGTTGAGCCACGGGTAGACGCGCAGTCCGAGCTCGGCAGGGTCGAGGTCCTGGCGTGTCACAGTTCGAGCCTCTCACGTTAGGTTTGGGCCATGACGCAACCGGACGTGCCTGCGCCCCTCTCGGTCGCGCGGGAAGCCCCCGATCGCAACATCTCGCTGGAGCTCGTGCGGGTCACCGAGGCGGCCGCCATGGCCGCCGGCCGGTGGGTCGGGCGCGGGGACAAGATGGGTGGCGACGGTGCCGCCGTCGACGCCATGCGGCAGCTCATCACCACCGTCGGCATGAAGGGCGTCGTCGTCATCGGGGAGGGCGAGAAGGACGAGGCCCCGATGCTGTTCAACGGGGAGCACGTGGGATCGGGCGAAGGTCCCGAGTGCGACGTCGCGGTCGACCCGATCGACGGCACGACCCTGATGGCCAAGGGGATGCCCAACGCGATCGCCGTGATGGCCGTCGCCGAGCGCGGCACGATGTACGACCCCAGCGCCGTGTTCTACATGGAGAAGCTGGTCACCGGCCCGGCGGCCGCAGACGTCGTCGACATCACGGCGCCGGTCCTGCACAACGTCCAGGCGGTGGCGAAGGCCAAGGGCGCGGCCGTCGAGGACGTGACCGTCTGCATCCTCGACCGGCCCCGGCACGAGGAGCTCGTGCACCAGGTCCGGCAGGCCGGCGCGCGCATCAAGTTTATCTCCGACGGTGACGTCGCGGGCGCCGTCATGGCGTGCTCCGAGGGCACTGGCGTGGACCTGCTGCTCGGCATCGGCGGCACCCCCGAGGGCATCATCACCGCCTGCGCCGTGAAGTGCCTGGGCGGCGTCATCCAGGGCAAGCTCTGGCCGCAGAAGAAGAGCGAGTTCGAGAACGCCGCCGCAGCCGGCCTCGACCTGGACCAGGTGCTGTCGACCGACGACCTGGTCAGCAGCGACAACGTGTTCTTCGTCGCGACCGGCATCACTGACGGCGAGCTCGTGCGCGGCGTCCGGTACAAGGGTGGTGGCGCCTCCACCGAGTCGCTGGTCATGCGGTCGAAGTCCGGCACGGTCCGCCGGATCATCTCCGAGCACCGCCTCACCAAGCTGTCCGCCTACGCGTCGATCGACTTCGCGCACGCCGGGCGCTGATGCGCGTCGCCACCTGGAACGTCAACTCCGTCACGGCGCGGCTGCCGCGGTTGCACGAGTGGCTGGACCTCGTCGAGCCGGACGTGCTCTGCCTGCAGGAGACCAAGACGGCCGACTTCCCGAGCGACGGGGTCGAGCAACGCGGGTACGAGGTCGCGCACGTCGGTGACGGCCGGTGGAACGGGGTGGCGATCCTGTCCCGCGTCGGGCTCGAGGACGTGACCGCGGCGTTCGCGGAGCAACCCGGCTACGCCAACGAGGACGAGGACGCGCTGCTCGCCGTACCGGTCGTGGAGTCACGTGCCGTCGGGGCGACCTGCGGCGGGCTGCGGGTGTGGTCGCTGTACGTCCCCAACGGCAGGTCGGTCGGCCACCCGCACTACGACTACAAGCTCGGCTGGCTCACGGCGCTGCGGGCGGCCTTGGCTCCCGAGGTCGCGGCCGGACCGTTCGTCGTCACCGGCGACTTCAACATCGCCCCCACCGACGACGACGTCTGGGACCCCGCTGCCTTCGTCGGCTCGACGCACGTCACCGCTCGCGAGCGACAGGCGCTGGCCGACCTGCGCGCCCTCGGACTGCGCGACGTGGAGCCGCGGGCGCTGAAGGGCCGCAACTTCACCTACTGGGACTACCGCGCCGGCATGTTCCACAAGGGCATGGGCATGCGGATCGACCTGGTCTACGCCAACGACGCGGTCACGGTGACCGACGCCTGGGTCGACCGCGAGGCCCGCAAGGGCACCGGCCCCTCCGACCACGCGCCCGTGGTCGTCGACCTCGACCTCACCAACCGAGGTCCCTGAACTCTGACCCCAACGCACCCCCCACTTCCTGAGCTGTGAGGCACCCCGCAGTTGCCGCCACGCTCAGGTCTCGCGCCGGCGCGCGCGAGAGCTCAGGAAGGCGCGGCCCTCCCTGTGCAGGAGTTCAGGAAGGCTGAGGATGCTCAGAGGAGCTTCGCCAGGGTGGCCGGAGTCCGGGCGGTGCAACCGACGCCGAGCATCTTCTCGATCTTGGTGTTGGTGAGCTTCGTCTTGGCCGCGCTCTTGAACCCGAGGTAGAGCACCTGGTCGTTGCCGCGGACGACCTCCGGCGACCAGTCGGTCTCGAGGAAGGCCTTCAGCGCCGCCGGCGTAGGCCTGTCGAACAGCACGTTGACGGTGAGGTACCCGGGGAGGTCCGGCAGCTCGTCGAGCGCCTTGCGGAGGTCGGCCTGAGTGCGTACGCAGGCGCGGACGTCCAGCCCGAGCTCCTCGCGCAGGGCGTCCTCGATCTCGGACGCCAGCCGCTGCGCCGACCGCCTCGAGGACGCGAACGTGGCGTTGCCGCTGTTGAGGAAGGTCCGCACCTCGGTGTGGCCGAGAGCCTTCATCACCCGCGTGAGGTCCGTCATCGCCAGCTTGTTGGTCGGGCCAAGGTTCACCGCCCGGAGCAGCAGCACCCAGCTCATGGGTGCAGCGCCGGCAGCGCCTCGCGGGCCCGGTCGGGGTCGAAGCCGAGGCCCTCGAGCAGGTCGACGAGCGAGACCCGCAGCTGCGCGACGACGACCTGGCCCGACAGGGAGGTGGCACCGAGCGCGACCGGGTCCAGCCGCGCCGCGAGGCTGATGAGCGGGTCGAGCGCGTCGGCCGAGGACGTCGCCGGGTCGAGCTGGTGGGCGAGCTCGTCGAGGAGCTCGGGCAGCGCGACCGGCAGTGGGTCGCCCGTCTCGAGCGCCACCGTCACCCGCCGGACCAGCACCCGCAGGTTGCGGGTCGCGCGGGTGAGTGCCAGGACCAGCCTGATGTCGCCCACGTCGTGGCCCTTGCGTCGCAGCGGCGACAGCCGGGCGGTCTCGTGCCCGACGCGGACCGCGGACTCCCAGCTGGCGATCACCGGCTCCAGCATCCGGCCTCGGGCCAGTGCCTCGGCAGCAGCCGTGCCGGACGAGGTCCGCACCGCCTCCGCAGTGTCCCGCAGTGTCGCGGTCAGTTCCGTCAGGTAGGCCTTGCGCTGCCGCGCCACGTCCTTCCACGGGTCGGACGGCAGCAGCGCCGCCACCAGCAGCGCGACGCCGCCACCGACCAGCGCGTCCTCCCACCGGTGCAGGCCGCTGTTGGGCGTGCGCGGGAGCGCCACGACGAAGACCGCCTGCAGGCCGGCCTGGGTCACGGCCAGACCGGTGCCCCCGGCAGCGACCGCGATGAGCAGGGCGACGGTGACGACGACGCCGACCTGCCATGCACCCTGGCCGATGATCTGGACCAGCAGGTCGCCGATGAGCACGCCGGCAGAGACACCGACGGCGAGCTCCGCCGTACGCCGGAGGCGGGAGCCTGCCTGCAGGCCGAGCGAGACGACAGCCGCCACCGCGGCGAAGTACGGCCGGACGTGACCGAGGACGTGGGTCGACAGCTCCCATGCCGCGAACGCCGCGAGGCCGCACTGGGCCGCTGGCCAGGCACCCGCGTGCACGCGAGCCCAGGCGTCACGGAGGGGTTGCACGCACCAAACCTAGACTCGTTCACATGCCCGAGTTCGCGTACTCCGACCTGCTCCCCACCGGCGCCGACGACACGCCCTACCGGCTGCTCACCGCCGACGGCGTCAGCACCGTGCAGGCCGCCGGGCGGACCTTCCTGCAGGTCGAGCCGGAGGCGTTGCGGCTGCTGGCCCGGACCGCCATGCGCGACATCGCGCACCTGCTCCGCCCGGCGCACCTCGCGCAGCTGCGACGCATCCTCGACGACCCGGAGGCGAGCCCGAACGACCGGTTCGTCGCCCTCGACCTGCTGAAGAACGCCAACATCGCCGCCGGTGGCGTCCTGCCGATGTGCCAGGACACGGGTACGGCGATCGTCATGGGCAAGCGGGGCATGTCGGTGCTCACCGACGGCCACGACGAGGAGCACCTCAGCCGCGGGATCTACGACGCGTACACCCAGCTCAACCTGCGGTACTCGCAGCTGGCGCCGCTGACGATGTGGGAGGAGAAGAACACCGGCAACAACCTGCCGGCCCAGATCGAGCTCTACGCCAGCGCCTACGACTCCTACGACTTCCTGTTCATGGCCAAGGGCGGCGGCTCGGCCAACAAGTCCTTCCTCTACCAGGAGACGAAGGCGGTGCTGAACCCGACGGCGATGATGCGGTTCCTCGAGGAGAAGATCCGCTCGTTGGGGACGGCCGCCTGCCCGCCGTACCACTTGGCGATCGTCGTCGGCGGGACCAGCGCGGAGTTCGCCCTGAAGACGGCGAAGTACGCCAGCGCGAAGTACCTCGACAACTTGCCGACCGAGGGCTCGATGACCGGCCACGCCTTCCGCGACCTCGACCTGGAGCTTCAGGTGCACGAGCTCACTGCGCAGCTCGGCATCGGCGCGCAGTTCGGCGGCAAGTACTTCTGCCACGACGTCCGGGTCGTGCGCCTCCCCCGGCACGGCGCCTCGTGCCCAGTGGCGATCGCGGTGTCCTGCTCGGCTGACCGCCAGGCGCGCGCCAGGATCGACGCCCAGGGCGTCTGGCTGGAGCAGCTCGAGACCGAGCCGGCGCACTACCTGCCCGAGGTCACCGACGAGCACCTGGAGGACGAGGTCGTCCGGATCGACCTCAACCAGCCCATGTCGGAGATCCGCTCGGTGCTGACGAAGCTTCCGGTGAAGACGCGACTGTCGCTGTCCGGTCCGCTCGTCGTCGCCCGCGACATCGCCCACGCCAAGATCGCTGAGCTGCTCGACGCCGGCCAGCCGATGCCGGACTACCTCAAGGACATGGCCGTCTACTACGCCGGTCCGGCGAAGACGCCTGACGGCATGGCGTCCGGCTCCTTCGGCCCCACCACCGCCGGGCGGATGGACTCCTACGTCGACCGCTTCCAGGAAGCCGGCGGGTCTCTGGTGATGCTGGCGAAGGGCAACCGCAGCAAGCAGGTGACGGACGCGTGCCATAAGCACGGCGGCTTCTACCTCGGCTCGATCGGCGGCCCGGCGGCCCGGCTTGCGCAGGACTGCATCCGCAAGGTCGAGGTCCTCGAGTACCCCGAGCTCGGCATGGAGGCGGTCTGGCGGATCGAGGTCGAGGACTTCCCCGCCTTCGTCGTCGTCGACGACAAGGGCAACGACTTCTTCACCAGCCCGGCCGAGGCTGACGCCGGTCCCACGCCGGTGACGATCGGCTCGCGACCGGCCTGAGTCGCGGACGTTCGCCTGCGACGGATGGGGTAGACACGTCGTCGTGAGCGACGACCGCGTGCCACAGACCCTCAAGGACGCAGCCGGCTGGTCATGGCGCCTGCTCGTCATCGGGTTCCTGCTGATGCAGGTGGGCCTGCTCTACCAGCGGCTCGAGCTCGCGACGATCCCGCTGTCGGTCGCCATCCTGCTCACCGCGCTGCTGCGCCCGGTCCAACTGCGGCTCGAGGGCCTGCGACTTCCGCGGTCGGTCGCGGCCGTCCTCACGGTCCTCATGGCGCTGATCGTGCTGGGCGGCGTCGCGACCTACGTCGTCAACCGCGCGAGCGCCGAGTACAGCGATCTGGTCAGGTCCGTCGACCAGATCGTCAACGACACCAAGGACTGGTTGGTGACCGGTCCGCTGCACCTGCGGCAGAGCACCGTGAACGGCCTCAACGTCGGCAGCCTGCAGGACTTCCTGAACGGCAACCAGGGGCAAGTGGTGACCGGTGTCGTGAGCGCCGGGAAGACGGCCTTCGAGACGGTGACCTCCCTCGTCCTGACGCTCTTCCTCACCATCTTCCTGCTCTACGACGGACCACAGGTGTGGCGCTGGCTGACGGCGCTTTTCCCCAATGACCGGCGGGCGCTCGTCGACCACGTCGGCGACCGGATGTGGGGCACCGTCTCGGGTTACGTCACCGGCACCTTCATCGTGGCGACCTTCCACGCCGTCGTCATCGGGATCACGCTGGCCCTGGTCCGTGCCCCGCTCGTCGCGCCGCTCGCCGTCCTCGTGTTCATCGGCGCGTTCATCCCGCTCATCGGCGCCATCATCTTCGGCGGCCTGGCCGTCCTCGTGACCCTCGTCGCGGACAGCCCGACCGCAGCCGTCATCGTGCTCATCGTCCTGGTGGTGGGCAACCAGATCGAGAGCCACGTGCTGCAGCCCTTCGTGGTGGGCCGGCACGTGAGCATGCACCCGATGGGCATCGCCCTGACGCTGGCCACCGGTGCGGTCCTCGGCGGGTTGCCAGGAGCGATCTTCGCCGTACCGCTGGTGGCCGCGGTCAACGCCGCGGTCGCCACGATCCGCGGCGTGCCCGGGCCACCGGGGCTCGCACCGGCCGAGCCGGAGGAGGACGAGGAGGCGCGCGACCATGTCTGAGACCCGCACCGAGCACGACTCGATGGGCGACGTCGAGGTCCCCGCCGAGGCGCTCTGGCGGGCGCAGACGCAGCGGGCCGTCGACAACTTCCCGATCAGCGGTTTGCGCGTCGAGCCGGCGCTCGTCCGGGCGCTCGCCCTCATCAAGGGCTCCGCCGCCCGGGTCAACGCCTCCCTCGGAGTGCTCGACAACGACGCCGCGCAGCGCATCATCGAGGCTGCGGACGCGGTGGCCGCGGGCGAGCACGCGGACCAGTTCCCGATCGACGTCTTCCAGACCGGTTCGGGCACGAGCACCAACATGAACGTCAACGAGGTGCTGTCGACGATGTCGGGCACGCACCCCAACGACGACGTCAACGCGAGCCAGAGCAGCAACGACACCTTCCCGTCGGCCATCCACGTCGCCGCCGCCCAGGCGGTCACCTTCGAGCTCAAGCCGGCCCTGGCTCACCTCGCAGATACCTTGCAGCGCAAGGCATCTGAGCACGCCGGCACCGTCAAGTCCGGGCGCACGCACCTCATGGACGCCACCCCTGTCACCTTCGGCCAGGAGCTGTCGGGTTGGGCGGCGCAGGTCCGGTACGGCGGTGAGCGGCTCGACTCCGTCCTCCCGCGGGTCTGCGAGCTGCCCCTGGGCGGTACGGCGGTGGGCACCGGCATCAACACCCCGCCCGGGTTCGCGGCAGCCGTCATCGCCGACCTCGGCGGCCGCACCGGTCTGCCGCTGACCGAGGCGCGCAACCACTTCGAGGCGCAGGGGGCGCGGGACGCGCTCGTGGAGCTGAGCGGTGTGCTGCGCACCGTCGCGGTCGGCCTCAACAAGGTCGCCAATGACCTGCGCTGGCTGTCGTCCGGACCCAACACCGGGCTGGCCGAGGTGCACCTGCCGGACCTGCAGCCCGGGTCGAGCATCATGCCGGGCAAGGTCAACCCGGTGCTCGCTGAGGCGACCATGCAGGTCGTCGCCCAGGTGATCGGCAACGACGCCGCCATCGCCTGGTCGGGGGCCGCCGGCAACTTCGAGCTCAACGTCATGCTGCCTGTCATTGCGCGCAACCTGCTCGAGTCGATCCGGCTGCTGTCCAACGTGAGCCTGCTGTTCGCGGACCGCTGCGTCGACGGCCTCACTGCCGACGTCGAGCGGATGCGGCGCTACGCCGAGTCGTCGCCGTCGGTGGTCACGCCACTGAACCGGTACCTCGGCTACGAGGAGGCCGCCGCCGTCGCGAAGCAGGCCGTGAAGGAGGGCAAGACCATCCGGGAAGTCGTCGCCGAGCGGGGCTACGTCGCCGCCGGAAAGCTCACGCAGGAGCAGCTGGACGAGGCCCTCGACGTGCTGCGGATGACCGGCCCGGCCTGAGCAAGGCCGAGGCCCGCTCGTCCCACCCAGCAGGGAAGAGCGGGCCTCGGGGCTCGCGAGGTCGTTGCGACCTGCAGACACAGTACGACACCTCACGCCGGTCCGCGATGTCCGGGTAGCGACATATTT
>JAOPVZ010000033.1 GCA_025965935.1 Frankiales bacterium
GCAGGCAGGCCGCCAGGCCGCGCAGGGCGGCCGCCGCCGCAGATCCGTCGGCACGGGACCGCAGCACCTGTGCAGGGTCGGCGCCGAGCTGCAGCGCCCGCGAGGCGGCGGCGACGGAGGCGGAGAACGGGCCCTCGGCAACCGAGGCGGCGACCGACAGCGCGTCCACCGGACCGCGACCCGCGCGCAGCTCCGAGGACAGCACCGCCACGGCCTCGACCGCACCCGCCCGCTCGGCGTCCGCCGCGCGGGACGCGGCACGGCGCCGCAGCGCATGCACGAGGGCGAGGGCGATCAGCCCGGCGGACAACGCGGCCGGAAGACCCGCCAGCAGACCCGCAGCGGCCGCCACGGCCGGCAGCGCGGCGAGGGGAAGGGACCACGACCGCTGCCGCGGCATGCCCAGGGCCACCACGCAGGCGAGGCCGCAGAGCAGGGCAGCGAGGGCGGTCACAGCAGACCCTCGAGCTCGTCGAACCCGCTGCTGTGCCAGGGATCCGACCCGCCGTCCCAGCTCCAGGCCGGGACGGCGGCGACCAGGTCGCCCTCCCGACGCAGCACGCACACCTGGCCCACCCGTCGGTGCCGTCCTCGCGCGAGGTGCACCACCACCCGGATCGCGGACGCCAGCTGGCTGTGCAGGGCCTCGCGACCGAGTCCCGCGGCGGAGGCGAGCGCCTCCAGGCGCGCAGGCACGTCGACGGCGCTGTTGGCGTGCACCGTCCCGCAGCCGCCCTCGTGGCCTGTGTTGAGCGCCGCGAGCAGGTCGACGACCTCGGCTCCGCGCACCTCGCCGACGACCAGCCGGTCGGGGCGCATCCGCAAGGCGTTGCGCACCAGGTCCCGCAGGGTGACCTCCCCTGCTCCCTCGACGTTCGGCGGCCTCGCCTCGAGGCGCACCACGTGCGGGTGGTCGGGGAGCAGCTCGCCGGCGTCCTCCACGAGCAGCACGCGGTGCTGGTGGTCGACGAGGGACAGCAGCGCCGACAGCAGGGTGGTCTTGCCGGTGCCCGTCCCGCCACTCACCAGGAAGGCCTGTCTCGAGGCGACCAGTCGCTCCAGCAGCGCGGCACCCGCAGGGGGCACGGTGCCGGTGTCGACGAGCTCGGGCAGGGTGAAGGCCCGGCGGCGTGGCACGCGCAGCGACAGGCAGGTGCCACCAGTGGCGACCGGCGGCAGCACGGCGTGCAGCCGCACCCCGTCGCTCAGCCGCGCGTCGACCCAGGGCTGCGCGTCGTCGAGACGCCGGCCGGTCGGGGCGACCAGCCGCACGGCCAGCCGGCGGACCGCGGCGTCGTCCGCGAAGCGCACGGCCACTGCCTCGAGCCCCGAGCCGCGGTCCACCCAGACCTGCCCGGGGCCGTTCACGAGGACGTCGGTCACGAGCGGGTCCGCCAGGAGCGGCGCCAGCGGACCGGCACCGCTGATCTCGAGCTGCAGGGCGCGCAGGACCTCCAGCACCTCGACATCGCCGCGCAAGCCACCACCCTCCTCGCGAAGCGCCGCCGCCACCCGCGCCGCGGTCGGCGTGCCGCCCTCCACGGCCAGCCGAGCACGCACCCGCTCGACGAGATCGGTCACGCAGCCCGCCGTACCTTCTCGTGGGTGTGGCCGTCGAGGTCCCGCAGCAGTCCGTCGCAGAAGCTGCCGAGCGGCGAGCGGGCCCGTCGTCCCGGCGGCCGGCCCTCCTCCAGAGCGGCGTCGAGGTGCGGCTCCGCCTTGAGCGCACCAGCGAGCGGCAGGCCAAGGGCCTGCTGGACGTCCGCGGCCCCGAGGTCGCCGGGCGACGGGCCGCGGACGACCAGCCGCAGGTCGCGGCAGAGCAGCCCGGCGCGCGCCGCCACCCGGGCGGCGGCCGCGGTCGCGCGCACCTCGGCAGGCACGACGAGCAGCGTGCAGGTCGCCGCGGCGAGCACCTCGTTGGCCACGTCGTCGAGGGTGCGCGCCAGGTCGACCACCACGAGGTCGCAGGCACGACGACCGGCGTCGAGCACGGCCTCCACCGCCGCCACCGGCAGCTGCGTCGCGGCACCCCGATCCCACGACAGCACGGCGATGCCGTCGCGCTGCGGCAGCGCGTCGGTGACAGCCGCAGCGGGCAGCCGGCCGCGGGTCGCTGTCAGATCGGGCCACCTCAGCCCGCCGGTCTCCTCGGCGCCGAGGACCAGGTCGACGCCACCCCCGAGCGGGTCGCCGTCGACGAGCAGCGTGCAGTGCCCGCGCCGGGCTCCCGCCTGGGCGAGCGCCACGGCCAGCGTGGTCGCACCGGCCCCGCCGCGGCCGCCGAGCGTGGCGACGACCAGCCCGGCCCGGTCGGTCGACTCGACCGCGTCGGCCAGCGCCTGGACCAGCCAGGGCTCGGCGTCCGGGAGGAACACGACCCGTTCGGCACCGACGTCCACCGCGCGGCGCCAGATCGAGGCGTCGTCGAGGTCGTGCCCGAGCGCGACGACTCCGCTCCGCCGGCCCAGCCGCGCCCCGGCGCAGCGGTCGAGCAGGTCCGGTCCGATCACGACCAGGGGTGCGTTCGTCCAGCTGCGGCGCGCCGACCCCACGTCGGTCGCCACGTCCACCTCCACGCCCGCCGTGGCGGCAAGCCGCAGCAGGTCGTCGAGGTCGGTCGGGTCGTCGGTGACCAGCAGGGGTCGGGGCACGGGGCGGCTCCAGGGCGAAGGAGCTGCCCACGCTCGCGCCTGCACAACCGCACCGGGTGCCGGCGAGGAGCCACTGTGGATCGCCGGGGGCGGGTGTGGACAAAGCAGAAGGCCCGCGCCGGGGGGGTGGCGCGAGCCTTCTGCAGGTCCGACTCCGGGGGGGTGTGAGCCGGACCCGACGACGAGGCCGGTCCGAGGGGGTCGACCGGGCTCGGGGTTGGTGTGTCCCCGCCCTCGCGGACCTAAACACCTATCCTCGAAAAATGTCTGGCAGTCGTTCCGCGGCCTTCTTCGACCTCGACAAGACCGTGATCGCGAAGAGCAGCACGCTCGCCTTCAGCCGGCCGTTCTACAAGGGTGGCCTTGTCAACCGCCGGGCCGTCCTCAAGGCCTCCTACGCGCAGTTCGTCTACCTGCTGCAGGGCGCCGACGAGGACTCGATGGACAAGATGCGCGACTACCTCAAGGCGCTCTGCGAGGGCTGGCCGGTGCAGCAGGTGCACGACATCGTCGCGGAGACGCTGCACGAGCTCATCGACCCGCTCGTCTACGCCGAGGCCGTCGAGCTCTTCGAGGAGCACCGGGCGGCGGGGCGCGAGATCGTCATCGTGTCGAGCTCTGGCGAGGAGGTCGTGGGGCCGATCGGCGAGATGCTCGGGGTGGATCGCGTCATCGCGACCCAGTTGGAGGTCGAGGACGGCTGCTACACCGGCGAGATCGCCTTCTACGCCTACGGCGAGGGCAAGGCGATCGCGATCCGGGAGCTGGCGGCGCAGACCGGCTGGGACCTGGCGGAGTGCTGGGCCTACAGCGACTCCGCCACCGACATCCCGATGCTCGCGGCGGTCGGCCACCCGGTGGCCGTCAACCCTGACAAGGCGCTGCGCCGGCACGCCACCGAGCACGACTGGCCGGTGCGGGTCTTCGCCAAGCCGGTCCGCGCCTCCCGCCGCGTCCCGAGTCCTCCGGGACCCGCGGTGGCGTACGCCGGGGGGCTCACCGTGGCGGCCCTGGCACTGCTCGCGTGGGCCCTCGGACGGCGTCCGTCCCGTGCGGGTGATATGTGAGGTCGGCTACAACTTTTCCTTGACACGCAAGGGATCTCGGCGGACTCTCGACACCACGGAACGCCGCCGCGGGCGGACTAGCTCCCCCCGACGACGGTCCGTGCACGGCGCGCCTGAGCACCCACGTGCGATCAGCCGCGAGAGGCACATCGAGCGGGTCCACCACAGTTCAAGAAGGGGCAGCGTCCTTGACGGGACACGGACCCAGAGCGATGACATGACGCCACGCCTTGGTCACTCAGCCACCGTGCATGGCGACGGGGTCCGTACCCTCGAGGAGCGGACCCCGTTCCGCTGTCCGCCCCCCCCGCACCCCTCCCGTGATCAACAGGGGATCGCCAGGCCGAAGCGGCGGCGCGTCGCCCCGCTGATCGCCTGCTGATCACCAGAAGTCGGGCTGGCGGGGGGTCAGGCGGACTGGCGGAGGATGGCCTCGCAGACGGCGAGGCCCTCACGGGCGCCGAGCGCCACGGCCTGGGCGCAGTGCACGACCCACCGGGCCACGCCGTCGGTGCCGCCGTGCACGTAGCCGCGCGCGGCCTCGGCATAGGCGTGCCGATGGTCCGCGCGCAGCCCGGCGGCGTCCAGCTCGGCGTGCCCGACCTCCGGGGCGCTCACCGCCTTCGGGTCCAGGCCGCGGTCGATGAGGACCAGCCGGGCCGCGGCGCGGGCCACGATCCCGTCAGCAGTGCCGAACGCCCGGAGGGCGAGCAGCTCTCCATGGACCACGGCCGCGACCACGACGGCGGGGGCGGCCGTCGGCTGCAGCAGCAGCCTGCACAGCCCGTCCAGACGTGCGGACACCTCGAGCGGGTCAGGGCCCGCCCCGAGCTCGAGCGGGTCCTCGACCGGGTCGGCCGCGGAGACCCGAGGACGGCCGAGGTGGTCCTCCGGGACGCCGAGGTCCGCGGCGGCGAGCACGTGCAGCCGCGCCAGCGCTTGTCGCGGTGCTCCCTTCCACGACGGCAGCAGCGAACCCAGGTCGGCGTGCACCCGGACCGCGTTGGCGACCAGCTGCCCGAGCTGCGGGTCCTTCGACGAGACGGTCACCGGCTGGCCGTGCATCAGCTGGCCACGCAGCCGCTCCAGCTCGATGCCGGCCCCCTCGAGCTCGGCCGAGGCTCGCGCCCCACGCAGCGCCGACTCGGCGGTGACCTCGGCGGAGCGCCGCCGCAGCACCCGGTGGCCGAGCAGGCCGTCCACCGCCGTACGCGCCTCGGAGACGGCGGTGCCGACGCCGTCGAGGTCCAGCAGGGCTGCGAGGGGGTCCTTCACAGGCGGCAACGCTAGGCCAACGGGCCGGGTGCAAGATGAGGCTCATGAACGAGCCGTCCACTGAGCTGTCCGCGCTGTCGACCGAGACCCGACGCTTCGACCCCCCGACGGAGCTGGCCGCACACGCGAACGTGACGGCGGACGCCTACGAGGACGCAGCGAAGGACCGGCTGGCGTTCTGGGAGGCGCAGGCAGGGCGGTTGCAGTGGGACCGCGGCTGGGACCGGGTGCTGGACTGGCAGCCGCCCTTCGCGAAGTGGTTCGTCGGCGGCGAGCTGAACGCCTCGGTGAACTGCCTGGACCGGCACGTCGAAGCCGGCCTCGGCGACCGCGTCGCCTACCACTGGGTCGGCGAGCCGGAGGGCGACCGCCGCACGATCACCTACGCGGAGCTGCTGGCGGAGGTGTCGAAGGCGGCGAACGCCCTGACCGAGCTCGGCATCGTGCAGGGCGACCGGGTCTGCATCTACCTGCCGATGATCCCGGAGGCCGCGATCGCGATGCTGGCCTGCGCGCGGGTCGGGGCGGCGCACAGCGTGGTGTTCGGAGGCTTCTCCGCGCAGGCGCTGGTCGACCGGATCACCGACGCCGACGCGAAGCTCGTCATCACCGCCGACGGCGGCTACCGCCGCGGCGCCCCCAGCGCGCTGAAGCCGGCCGTCGACGAGGCCGTCCCGCAGTGCCCGAGCGTCGAGCACGTCGTGGTCGTGAAGCGCACCGGGCAGGACGTCGCATGGACCGACAAGGACCTGTGGTGGTCCGACGTCGTCGACCGGCAGCCGGCCGTGCACCAGGCGACGAGCTTCGACGCCGAGAACCCGCTGTTCCTCCTCTACACGTCCGGCACCACGGGCAAGCCGAAGGGGATCCTGCACACCACCGGCGGCTACCTCGCGCAGGTCGCCTGGACGCACTGGGCGGTGTTCGACCTCAAGCCGGAGACCGACGTGTACTGGTGCACGGCGGACGTCGGCTGGGTCACCGGCCACTCGTACGCGGTCTACGGGCCGCTGGCCAACGCGGCGACCAGCGTGCTCTACGAAGGCACCCCCGACGCCGGCGGCCGGGACCGCTGGTGGTCGGTCGTCGAGGAGTTCCGGGTCAGCATCCTCTACACGGCACCGACCGCGATCCGCACCTTCATGAAGTGGGGCGACGAGCTGCCAGGCGGCCACGACCTGACCAGTCTGCGGGTGCTCGGGTCGGTCGGGGAGCCGATCAACCCGGAGGCCTGGATCTGGTACCGCGACGTCATCGGCGGCGGCCGCTGCCCGATTGTGGACACCTGGTGGCAGACCGAGACCGGCGCCATGATGATCAGCCCGCTGCCGGGCGTCACCTCCTGCAAGCCCGGCTCGGCGATGGGCCCGCTGCCCGGGATCGCCGTGGACGTCGTCAACGACGACGGCGATCCGAAGCGGGCGGGGTTCCTCACGCTGAACGAGCCCTGGCCGGCGATGCTGCGTGGCATCTGGGGCGACGAGCAGCGCTACCGCGAGACCTACTGGAGCCGCTTCGAGGGCCGCTACTTCGCCGGCGACGGCGCCAAGTGGGACGACGACGACGTGCTGTGGCTGCTCGGCCGTGTCGACGACGTGATGAACGTCAGCGGGCACCGCATCAGCACCACTGAGGTGGAGTCCGCCCTCGTCAGCCACCCATCGGTGGCCGAGGCCGCCGTCGTCGGCGCCAACGACGCGACCACCGGCCAGGCCATCGTCGCCTTCGTCACGGTGAGGGGCTCGGTCGCCGACGACGTCAGCAGCGGAGAGGCCTTCGCCAAGGAGCTGCGCGAGCACGTCGCGAAGGAGATCGGGCCGATCGCCAAGCCGCGGCAGATCCTCATCACCCCGGAGCTGCCGAAGACCCGCAGCGGCAAGATCATGCGCCGACTGCTGCGGGACGTCGCCGAGCACCGCGAGCTCGGCGACGTGACGACGCTGGCCGACCCGACCGTGGTCAACGCCATCAACGACAAGATGGGCGACGCCTCGACGGAGGACTGAGGTCACCGAACGGCTTTCGCCAGGGCGCCAGTACCTTTCGGGTGGTGAGCCCTCCCGGTCGGCCCCCGATCCTGCTCGCCGACGACTCGGCGACGGTCCGTGCGCTGGCACGGCTGGAGCTCCACGCCGGTCGGGACGGCGTCCTCGTGGCGACGTCCGCCGGCTAGTGGACCGCATCCGGCACCGCGCCGTCACGGCCTCCGGACTCCGCTTCCACGTCGCCGAGCACGGGCCGGCCGACGGGCCGCTCGTGCTGCTGCTGCACGGGTTCCCGGAGTTCTGGTGGTCCTGGCGGCACCAGCTGCTGGCCCTCGGCGACGCCGGGCTGCACGCGGTGGCGCCCGACCTGCGCGGGTACGGCGACACCGACAAGCCGCCACGCGGCTACGACGGCTACACGCTGTCCGCCGACGTCGCAGCCCTCGTGCGGGCACTCGGGGCCTCCGACGCGCACGTGGTCGGTCACGACTGGGGTGGCGCCCTGGCCTGGTCGACGGCGACCTTGCACCCCTTGGCGGTCAACCGGCTCACCGTGCTGAGCTGCCCGCACCCGGCGCGCCTCCGGGAGGCCCTGATCAGCGACCGCGAGCAGCGGCGGATGTCGTCGTACATGGGGTTGTTCCAGGCACCGAAGGTGCCGGAGCGCCGCCTGGTGCGCGGGGACCTCGTCTCCGAGCTGCTGAACCGCTGGGGCGGTCCGGGATTCCCCGACGCGGAGACCGAGCGGCGCTGCCGGGAGGCCATGGCGATCCCGGGCGCGGCCCACTGCGCGCTCGAGTACTACCGGTGGGCCTTCCGGTCGCGGGTGCGGCCGAGCGGGATCCGGTACGGCCAGCTGCTGGCGGCGGGCGTGCAGGTCCCGGTGCACCAGGTGCACGGCGACCTCGACGGCTGCCTCAAGCTGACCACGGCGGTCGGGTCGGAGCGGTACGCGCACGCCGGGTACCGGCTGGACGTGATCGAGGGCGTCGGGCACTTCCCCCACCAGGAGGCGCCCGACCGGGTCACGGAGCTGCTGCTGTCTCAGGCGGCGTGACTGCGCTGCTCCGCTGCGCGTGCGAGGTTGGCGAGGAAGCCCTCGGCCATGGCGGTCAGCGCCCGCGTGTCCAGCACGTCCGGGTCGAAGCCGTGGCTGTCGAGGACGAGCGCGGCGTGAGTGCCGAGCTCGCCGCCTGCTCCCGGCGCGTACGCCAGCGTGAGCTCCGCCGTCGTCTCGGGCAGTCCGGGTCCGGCCCACTCGAAGCGGCTGACGTAGGAGGTCGGCGTCCGGCGCGGGGGCAGCGCCCGCACCGAGGCGGCCGCCGTGCGACGGGGCAGCTGGGTCTCGACGACCATGCGGCCGCCGACGTCGGCGACGCGTCGCACGCCGGGCCACAGCTCGAGGGCGGAGGGGCCCGCGAGGAGCAGGGCGGTGCTCGTCGGGTCGGCGGCGATCCGTCGGGTCACGCGGGTGCGGGTCGCTCTGGGCACGACGCACCTCCAGTTCTCGGGGGGCGCTTGCAATTGTAAGCACTCAGCAAGCGGGCGTCGACCTCACCGTGCGGTGAACCGACTCGCACCGACCTCCCGAGGACCAGGAGGTTCCCTCTTCACCTCGACGCCCCTCCTGCCGAGACCCAGCAGGGGCTACGGTGCCTCCGCACGCTGATGTCGGGGGTCGTCTCATGCGTCGCTTCCCACTGACTGTCCACCAGGCCGTCCTCGCCGTCGCTGTGACCGGAGCTGTCGCAGCGGCCCGACGCCGGCCGAGCACGAGCAAGGCGAGCATGCCCACACGCCGGTCCACCCGCACCGCGAAGCCGAGCCGCACGACGAGGCCTCCTGCGACGGCTGCCGCCGTGCCCGGCCAGCGGCAGAGCAGGATCGAGGAGCTCGGACTTGGCGCGGAGGAGCTCGTCCTGGCGGACCACGAGGCCCAGGACGCCCGGCTCTTCGACGCCCTGGGCTGGGCTGCCGGCTAGTCGCAGCCCTGCGTGCTGACGGCCGCCGTGGCCGTGCGGCCGCGAGCCGCGTCGGTGCCGACCTCCGCCGCGGTGAGCGCGTAGCCGGTCTGCGGGTCGTCGGCGGCCGCGGCGAACACGACGCCGTAGACGCTCCCGCCCGGGGAGACCAGCGGTCCGCCCGAGTTGCCGGGGCGCACGCGGGCACGCAGCGCGTAGATCTCGCGCACCACGGTCTTGCGCTGGTAGATGTCTGGCCCCTTCGCCTCCTGGGTGCCGCGGATCCGCGCCGCGTCCGCGCGGAACGGGCCGTCCTGCGGGTAGCCGACCACGACGGCGCCCTCACCGGTGGCGGCCTTGCCGGCGAACGCCAGCGGCGTCACCTTGAGACCGGGTACGGCGAGCACCGCGACGTCGCGGTCGGGGTCGTAGAGCACCACGGTGGCGTCGAGGGACTCGGACCCGACGTGGACCACCGGATGCTGGACACCCGCCACGACGTGGGCGTTGGTCATCACGCGTTCCGGCGCGAAGGCGAACCCGCTGCCCTCGATCCGCTTCGAGCAGGAGGAGGCGATGCCCGTCACCTTGAAGACCCGGGAGCGGACCGACTGCACCACGGCCGACGTGGCGAGCCGCGGGTCGGGCGGATCGACCGGACGCACCTGGGTCGGCACCAGGTCGCCGAAGACCTCGGGAAAGCCCCGGTCGTCGATGAGCCGGCGGAACGAGGCGAACAGCCCCTTCGCGCCCCCCGGGACCGCCTGGTCGACGACCTTCAGGACCTCGGACCGCCGCACCTGCGCGGCCAGCCCGGTGAAGGGCGAGCTCGCGACGGCGGTCCCGACGAGCCAGGCCACGAGCAGCAGGGAGATGACCGACACTGCCGAGCCGGCCACCGCGTCGACGACCCGGATGGGCCGCCACACGAGGTGCGTGCGTACCCAGCTGCCGGCGACCGTCGCGACCAGCTGTCCGAGGACGGCCGCGAAGAAGACCACCGACACGGCGACGGTGGTCGTCGGCAGGCTGGAGAGCGCGCTCGAGTGCGCGAGCGACGGGGCGACCTTGGCACCGACCACACCACCGCCGAGGAAGCCGACGAAGGAGAGGACACCGACGACGAAGCCCTGCCGGTAGCCCGAGATGCCGAACAGCAGGCACGCACCGAGCAGCACCAGGTCGAGCAGGTCCCCCCTCCCGCTCACGAGACGACGACCTTGCCCGCCATGCCGGAGTGGAACGTGCAGGTGAACGTGAACGTCCCGGCCTTGCTGAAGGTCACCTTCAGCGGCTCGGAGGTCTTCCCGTCGACGGTGCCGGTCTTGCCGAGCGCCTTGTCGTCGAAGACCAGGTCGTGCGGCACCTGACCGGTGTTGTTCGCCGTGAGGGTGACGGTGCCAACCCGGGCCAGCACGGTGCTCGGCCGGAACTTCAGGTCGGCTCCCATGTCGACGGTCGCGGTCTGCGCATCGGCGGCGCCGGTCGTGGTCACCGACCCGGTGTCCTTGCCACTTCCTCCTCCGCTGCACCCGACGAGCAGCAGCGGTACGGCGAGCAGGGCGGCTGCCCTCGTCACGAACCCGGTCATGCGTCGGCTCTCCTTTCCCGTCGGTCCCACGTCTGCATGGCCAGTCGCAACGTCTCAGCATCGAGCTCGCGGAGCCGGTCCTGGTCCCAGGGCTTCTCCCACCCGGCGAGGGTCAGCAACCCGGCGAGCAGTCCTGCCGTGAACCCCCACACCACCAGGCCCTTCACCTCGAAGGCCGGCCCGGTGAGCCCGCTCGTGTGGGTGATGCGGAACCGGTTGTCGGGGTTCGTCAGGTCGGCGAGCGGTACCCGGACGACGTGCGCGACCTCGCCCGCGTCGACGGGCGCCACGTCGTGCGGCGCCCGCCACCACGCCACGACCGGGTGCACGACGAAGCCGGACGGCGGGAGGTAGAGCGCGGGCAGCACGCCGATGATGTCCACGGTCTCGGCGTCGAGCCCGACCTCCTCCGCGGACTCGCGCAGCGCTGCCGCCACGGGACCGTCGTCTTCCGGGTCCTGGGCGCCGCCGGGGAACGCCGGCTGACCGGCGTGCGAGCGCAGCGTGGCCGCCCGCTCGATCAGCAGCACGTCCGGGCCCTCCGGCCCCTCGGCGAACAGGATGAGGACAGCGCTGTGCCGGCCCCCCGTCGCCGGTGGGAGGAAGCGGCTGAAGTGCTCCGCCTTCACCACCGGCACCTGGTCGGCCAGCGGCTGCAACCACTCGGGGAGCGTCACAGCGCGACCCCCAGGTGCTGCTTCACGTCTGCCTCCAGCTGCGCGAGGCTGCCGTAGCCCGTGTCGCGCTGGACGAACACGACCTTGCCGGTCGCGTCGAGGAACAGCGTCGCGGGGAGCTTCGACGCGTAGTGCGGACGGATCACCGCGTCGTTGTCGTAGACCGTCGGCCAGTGCTGGCCGCGCTGCTTCGCGAACTGCAGGGCGCTGTCGAAGTCGTCTTCGCTGTCGATCCCCACGAGCGCGACCTTGCCCTGGGCCTTGGCCGCGAACTGCGCAAGGACGGGCATCTCCTTGTAGCAGGGCGAGCACCAGCTGCCGTAGATGTTGATGAGGGTGGGCACGCCGGTCCCGGCGCCGGCCACCGGCACGTCCTTGCCGCCGCCGAGGCACGGCAGCGTGACCTTCGGCAGGAAGGTGCTGATCCCGCTCGGGCACGGCTCGAGGGCAGCCGCCGCCTGCAGGCCGCGCGTCCGCGCGGACTGGTGCTGGTCCGGCGTCTTGCCCTGCAGACCGCGACCGAGAGCCAGGCCCGTCGCGACGAGCACGAGGATGAGCACGGTCCAGCGGCTCCGGCTCATGCCGGCGTCACCGGGCCGCGGAAGAACTCGTCGGGACGAACGAGCGCGGCCGCCTTCACCGGGTCGGTCTCCCCCTCGCCGAACGAGGGGCACAGCGCGGCGATGGCACACGCGCCGCACGCCGGCTTGCGGGCGTGGCAGACCCGGCGGCCGTGGAAGATCACCCGATGGCTGAACATCGTCCACTCGGACTTCGGGAGCAGGGCGGCGACGGCGGACTCGACCCGGACGGGGTCTTCCTCGGTGGTCCAGCCGAACCGTCGTACCAGCCGGCCGAAGTGGGTGTCGACGGTCAGCCCCGGGACGCCGAAGGCGTTGCCCAGCACCACGTTTGCCGTCTTCCTCCCGATGCCCGGCAGCGTGACCAGGTCTTCGAGACGAGGCGGGACCTCCCCGCCGTACCGGTCGACGAGGGCCGCACCGAGGCCGATGAGGGAGGTCGTCTTGTTGCGGAAGAAGCCCGTCGGGCGGATCTCCTCCTCGAGCGCGGCCCGGTCGGCGGACGCGTAGTCCTGCGCGCTCCGGTACTTGCGGAACAGCGCCGGCGTGACCTCGTTGACCCGCTTGTCCGTGCACTGCGCGGACAGGATGGTCGCAACGGCCAGCTCGAGTGGCGTCGTGAAGTCGAGCTCGCAGTGCGCCTGCGGGTAGAGGGCCGTGAGCTCCTTGTTGATCCGGCGGGCCCGCCTGGTGAGCGCGAGCGGCGACTCCTCCGCCCGGGCAACCATGGCTCCCACCCTAGTGAGCGCTGAGCCGACTCGCCCGTTCCAGTGATCCCGCTCAAGGAAGTTCGCGTTCCTGACGACGTCCCTTGTGTCGGTCACACAGCGTGACGGCGAGGAGAGGTCAGCAGATGGAGCAGGTTCAGCAGGGCGTGCGCAAGCCGCAGGTCCGCCCGGAGCCGTATCGCAGCGAGCAGCACGCGCACCTGTCGTTGGACGGGTTGCGCGAGTACCGCACGGCGCTCACCGCCGAGGAGTCGAACGTCTCCTACTGGCGCCGGATCATCCAGGCCCGCCTCGACGTCGTCCGCGCCGGCAGCGACCTCGTCTCGGAGAACCTCAAGCCGGTCCTCACCGACGAGCGGGTCAGCTCCGGGCGCCGGGCGCTCGTCGAGGTGCTGGCCAGTGACACCACCGACATCCCGCCCCTGCCGGACCTGGCCTCGCTCTGGGAGCGCCAGGTCGACCCGAGCGACGCGGCCGGGCTGGCGGCGCTCGAGGCGGACCTCGACGCAGCCGAGAAGCAGCTGTCGTCCTACCGGAGTGCGTTGCACGTCCGCCTCGGTGACGCGACCTCGGAGCTCATCGCGCGCTACCGCGACGAGCCGAACCTGTGCCTGACCGCGCTGCCCACGGAGCCCCGCCGCGGCCGCGTGGCATAACGTCGCCGCGTGTCTTTTCTCCCGCTGGGTCTGCTCCTGCCGCTTGCGCTGCTCGGGCTGATGCTCGCCATGGAGCGGGTCGAGCGGCCGCTGCGCGAGGAGTCGGTCGTCAACGACCAGCTCGAGACGTTCTTGGAGACTGCCCGGCCGGACGAGGTCGAGACCTTCGTGAGCGAGGGCTATGCCCCTGCTCTGGAGCGGTACTGGCGTCGGCGGCGGCTGTCGCGGCTGCTTCCGGGACGTGCGCGTCAGCCCTGAGGCTCCTCAGCCTGAGATGACCGTCGAGAGCACCGTTGAAACGACGGAGTGAGACTCAGCACACCCCATCTGACAGACTCAGCGACGACCACAGAACGGGGAGGCACGCACGGTGGACGAGGTCCTGGCGAAGGCGGGGCTCTTCCAGGGCATCGCGAACGAGGCTGCTGAAGCCGTTGCAGCGTCCCTGGAGCACGGCGAGTACGGCCGCGGCGAGACAGTCTTCGCGGAGGGCGAGCAGGGCGACACGCTCTACATCGTCCTGGCAGGCAAGGTGAAGATCGGCCGCCGCGCCACCGACGGTCGCGAGAACATGCTGTCGGTCATGGGCCCGTCCGACATGTTCGGCGAGCTGTCGCTGTTCGACCCCGGACCGCGCACCGCGACCGCGACGGTCGTCACCGACGCCCGGCTGGCGTCGCTCGCCCACAAGGACCTGCGGCCCTGGATCACCGACCGGCCCGAGATCGCCGAGCAGCTGCTCCGCGTCCTGGCCCGCCGCCTCCGTCGTACCAACGACGCGCTGGCCGACCTCATCTTCACCGACGTCCCCGGCCGGGTCGCCAAGCAGCTGCTGGCGCTGTCCGAGCGGTTCGGCTCCGAGGAGCCGGACGGCCTGCGGGTGCACCACGACCTCACGCAGGAGGAGCTCGCCCAGCTGGTCGGCGCTTCACGCGAGACCGTGAACAAGGCCCTCGCCGACTTCGCCTCACGAGGCTGGGTCCGGGTCGACTCTCGTGCCCTGACGATCCTCGACAGTGACCGGCTGGCCCGCCGAGCTCGCTAACCGCCCGCCAGCTCCAGCAGGCCGCTGAAGGTCGGGTCCTCGGCGTACCTGACCGAGAGGCCGGCCTCGACGAACGGCTTGCACCACTCGGTCGTGCGCGCGTAGAACACCCACTCCCGCACGCCCTCGAGCGTCATGACCGCGACCAGTCGGGCCTCACCGGCCGCCAGGTCCACCATCCCCTGCTCGAGCGTGCGCAGGTTCGCCTTGTCCGGCTCGGCCGGCAGCCCGTCCCGGGTCTCCCCCAGCTGTACGGCGATGGCCACCTGCAGCGTGAAGACCTCGTACGGCACGGTGGTCGCGATCGCGCGGTCGACGAGCACCACCACCGGCTGGCCCTCGGGCGTCTTGGCCCGAAGGGTCACCCACTCCGGTGGCACCTCGAGCAGGTTCGTCATGGCTCCATCCTCCCCCTGGTGGCCGCACCGGACCATCGATGTGAGACCGCCGGGTCAGGGCGCGGCGGAACTCACAACGTGCCTGCCAGCGCAGGTCAGGTGGCGGCCAGGGCCCGCTCGGTCGCGGCGACCTCGGAGCGCTGGCCCGTGGAGCGGGCCACCCCGAGGGCCTCGGACAGCGTCGCGATGGCTCCCGCCTCGTCGCCCGCGGCCCGCAGGCAGCTGCCCAGGGCGCGCAGCCCGAGCACCTGCGAGCGGACGTCCTCGGCCGGCGTCGCGACCGCCGCCCGGGCCGAGGCCATCGCCTCGTCGAGGCGGCCGAGCTCGAGCAGCGTGCCGGCCCGATGCGCCAGCGCCTGCCGGCGGGGGAAGAGCAGCCCCGGCGCCTCACCCGCGGCCTCAAGGGCCGCGTCGAGCTCCGCGACGGCTTCCTCGAGCTGGCCGCGCCGGCGCAGCACCTGGGCGAGCAGCACCCGCGCGCCGAGGGCGGCGTGCGGCTCCAGGTCGAGACCGGCGAGCGTCACGCCGACCTTCCACACGCAGGCCTCGGCCGCGTCGACCTCGCCGCGGTCGAGTTGCGACCAGCCGAGGGCCACCACCGCGAGCGCCGCGATGAGCGGGTGGTTGCCGCGCTCTGCCAGGTCGACGGCCTGCTCCAGGAACGTCACGGCGCGGTCGGGCAGGTCGGCGCCCCGGGCACTCACGCCGGCAGCGCAGAGCGCGAGCGACTGCCCCCAGGTGTCACCGACGTCGGCGAAGCGGGCCCGGGCGCGCTCGGCCTCGGCAGCGGCGACGACGACGTCGCCGAGCTCAGCGGCGGCGATGGCGTCGATGGTCAACAGCGCCGCGACGCCCCAGCGCTCGTTGTTCTGCTCCGCCACCGGCAGCAGCGCCCGGGCCAGGTCACGGGCCTCGGCGAAGCGGCCCTGCAGCGCGCGCACGAAGCCCTCGGTGCCGGCCACCCAGGCCAACCCGCCGGTGTCCTCGAGCCGCGAGAAGACGTCCACGGCGGCCTCGAGCGCCTGGTCCGCACGCGAGTAGTCGCCGCGGGTCGTCGCGCTCCAGGCCAGGTGCTGCAACGCCCACCCGGCGCCGCGCTCGTCGCCGACCTGGATGGCCAGGGCGTGCGCCTCCTCGAAGCGCTCCTCGGCGTCGCCCAGCCGACCGTCGAAGTAGTCGAGCAGCCCGAGCTGGCGCAGCGCCTCGCCGGAGAGCCGCTCCACCCCGGAGGCGCCGGCCGCGGCCAGGGCGGAGACGAACGCCTGGCGCGCGCCGGACAGGTCGCCGCGCTTGCGCCGTACCTCTCCCAGGACGACGAGCGCTCCGGCACGGACGGCGTCCTCTGGCCCGTGAAGGGCGGGGCGCAGCTCCTCCTCGGCCTCTTCCAGGCGGTGCAGCGCGGCGAGGGCCTGGGCGTGCGCCACCCGGACCGGGACCAGCAGGTCCTGCGGCAGCGGCTCGCCGAGGTCGACGCTGCTCAGCGCGAGCGCCCGGGCGAGGACCGCCTCGGCCTGGGTGCTGTCGTCGCGCCCGAGGGCGAGCTGGGCCAGCCGGGCGAGGGCGGCGAACGCGGTGCCGCGGGCCTCCCAGGCAGGGTCGTCGCGAGGCAGGCCCATCTCCGCCGCGAGGCGCACCGCCCGCTCGCCCTGGGACGCCGTGATCACGTCCGCCTGGGCGCTGCGCGCCGACGAGTCCTGGGCCCAGGCCGCGACCGCCGCGTGCCGCCGGGCCCGGTCGGCCTTGGGCAGCCCGGCGTAGGCGACGTCGCGGACAAGGGTGTGCGCGAACCCGTAGGAGTCGTCCGCTACCTCGAGCAGCCGCCGGTCGACCAGCCGGGCCACCGCCTGCCGCACGACCTCGGGGTCGCCGTGGCCGGACGACCGACCCACAGCCTCCAGAACCGGCAGCGTTACGCGCAGCCCGACGACGCTGGCATCGCGCAGCACCCCCTTGGTCGGGCCGTCGAGGTCGTCGATGCGCGCGGCGAGCACGGCCTGGACCCCGGCCGGGAGCACGTCGTCGGGCAGCTCGCCGTCGAGCACCCAGCCCTCCGGGCCGCGCCGGAGCACACCGCGGTCGACCAGCAGGTGCAGCAGCTCGGCGAGGAAGAACGGGTTGCCCTGGGCGCGCGACAGCAGCGCTGCGCGGACGTCGGCGTCCAGCTCCTGGGTGCCGAGGTAGGCGCGCAGCAGCCGCTCGCTCGAGCTCGGCTCGAGCGGCCCGAGCGGGAGCAGCTCCGGGTCCGGCAACGACATCCACCACTCAGGGCGGCCAGGCACGTCGAGCATGTCGAGGCGACCCAGCGCCACCAGCAGCACCCCGCCGTGCACCTCCCGTGCGACGTGCAGCAGGCCGTCGACCATCGTCGGCGTCGCCCAGTGCAGGTCGTCGAGCACGAGCACCAGCGGACCCTCGCGACCCAACGCGCTGAACAGGGCCGCCACGGCCTCCCGCACCCTGTCGCCACCGACCGGTGACCCGGGGGTGGCCGCTTCGCGGGGTGCGCCGCGGTCGAGGTCCTCGAGCCCGAGCAGCAGCCGCAGCGACTCCTCCAGGTGCGGCGGCAGCTGCTGGCGGCCCTCGCGCTCCAGTCGCGCAACGATGCGCCCGATGCGCTCGCGCGCCGTCTCGACGTCATCGCTGTCCTCGATGCCGCAGGCGGTCCGGACCATCTCGGCCACCGCGGCCAGGTCCCGGCCCTCGCCGTACGGCGCCGTGCGTCCCCACAGCACCCTGGCGTCCGGCAGCTCTCCGACGAAACGCGTCAGCTCCTGCGCCAGCCGGGTCTTGCCCACCCCCGCCTCGCCGGTCACCAGCACGGTACGAGGGGTACGACGGTCGATGGCGTCGTTCGTCCGGCCGATGAGCAACCCGAGCTCGGCGTCCCGCCCGAGGAACGGCGCCTCGTCCCCGAGGCCGAGCCGCGTCGCCCCGGCGGGCCGCAGTCCCATCAGCTCGAACGCCTCGACGGGTTCGCGCTTTCCCTTGAGCCGCAGGGGTTGTAGCGCTCGCCACGACGCGATGGGCATGGTGGCGAGCGCGGTGTCGCGGCCGGCCACGACCGCGCCGGGGCCGGCCTCGTCGGACAGCCGGCTGGCGGTGTTCACGGTGTCGCCGACCACTGTGTAGGACAGCTGCGCCTGGACTCCTGCGATCACCTCGCCGGTGTTGAGACCGACCCGCAGGCCGAGCTGCCGGCCACCGCCGCTCTCCTCCGCCACCAGCCGCCGCACCACGGCCTGCATCCGGGCGGCGGCGCGAACCGCCCGCTCGGCGTCGTCCTCGTGCGCGGTGGGTGCGCCGAACACCGCCATCAGCCCGTCGCCGACGAGCTTGTCGACGTGCCCGCCGAACTCGGTGACGATCGCCGCGAGCCGGGCGAGGACCCGGTCGGTGACCACGCCGACCCGCTCCGGGTCGAGGTCCTCCGCCCAGCTCGTGAAGTCGGTGAGGTCGCCGAACAGGACCGTCACGACTCGCCGTTCGGTCTCGCCCCCGGAGGCCGTCTCCGTCAGGGCAGCCCCGCAGTGGAAGCAGAAGCGCGCACCGAGGACGGCAGGCGTCCCGCAGACGGGGCACGTGCTCATGCTCTGAGGTAGTCCAGCTGGGCCCGCACCGACAGCTCGGCGGCCGGCCACAGCACCTGGTCGACGTCGACGTAGACGACCTCGACCACCGCACGCGGCGTCGCCGCGCCCGCAGCCACGGCCGCCCTGACCTGCTCGAGGCGCATCTCGCGGTGCGCCAGGTACATCGCCGCCGCGTCGCCGGCGCTCAGCAGCTCGGGACCGTGGCCGGGCAGCACCGTCCGGTCACCCATCTCCTGCAGCCGTCGCAGCGACTCGAGGTAGTCGGCGAGCACGCCGTCGGGGTGCGCGACCACCGTGGTGCCGCGGCCGAGGATGGTGTCACCGGTGAGCACGGCATCGGGGAGCTGGAACGACAGCGAGTCGCTCGAGTGGCCCGGCGTCGCCAGCACCCGGATCTCGAGGCCGCCGCCGACGACGACGTCGCCCTCGCCCAGCCCTTCGTCGCCAAGACGCATCGCCGGGTCCAGGGCGCGGACCGTCGCACCGGTGAGCTCGGCGAACCGCGCGGCCCCCTCGCTGTGGTCGTAGTGCCCGTGGGTCAGCAGCACGACGTCGACCGGACCGAGGGCGGCCACCTGCTGCAGGTGCTCCTCCAGCAGCGGGCCAGGGTCAACGACCACCGCGCCCTCGTGGTCCGGGCTGCGCAGCACCCAGGTGTTGGTGCCGTCGAGCGTCATCGGGCCGGGGTTCGGCGCGAGCACCACCCCTGCTGTCTCGGTGACCTGCCTCATGCGGTGCGTGGATCGCTCGTGGGGTAGTCGACGTCCCCGGGTACGACGAACTTCACGGTGTCGTCGGGGAGCACGACCAGCTTGGGAGCCACCAGCGTGATCTCTCGCGGGTCGTCGAGGGCGCTGCGGACGTCGGGGTAGCCGGCCAGCTGCTGCAGCGAGTTGTGCGTCGGAGGCAGCATCCGGAGGCCCTGGTCGATCGCCGCCTGCGGTCGGGCCCAGACCCGCTCGTCCGCCTCGCCTCCGACGTGGCGACAGGCCTGGCCCGCCGGCATCTCGGCCAGGAAGAAGCGGGTGTCGAACCGTTTCGGCTCCACCTCCGGGGTGATCCAGTGCGCGAACGGCCGCAGCAGGTCAGCTCGCAGCACCAGGCCACGTCGGGCGAGCAGCTGCGACAGCGACTGCTCGCGCGCCTCGAGGGCGACCCGCTCGGCCTCCCACTCGTCGCTGCTGACGTCCTCGAGCAGGTGGTCCGCCGACTCGCCCGCCAGCAGCACGCCGCACTCCTCGAAGGTCTCCCGGACGGCGGCGCACACCAGCGCGCGCGCCAGGCCCGGGGAGGCGCCGAACCAGCGACCCCACTCGGCAGCAGGCGGGCCCGCCCAGCCGATCTCGGCGTCCTCGTCGTCGGGGTCGACCGAGCCGCCCGGGAAGACGTGCATGCCACCGGCGAACGCCATCCCCTTCACGCGGCGCAGCAGGTAGGCCTCCGGGCCGTCGGCCGCATCGCGGAGCAGGACGACCGTCGAGGCGTGCCGGGGCTCGCTCGGCACCTTGTCGCCGCGGGCGAAGGCGCGGGCCAGCTCCTCGAGCTCGCTCAGGTCCATGTCGTGGGCTCCTCAGCCGATCTCGACGATGAGCTCCACCTCGACGGGGGCGTCAAGGGGCAGGGCCGTGACCCCGACCGCCGAGCGGGCGTGTCGACCCGCTTCGCCGAAGACCTCACCGAGCAGCTCCGAAGCACCGTTGACCACGCCGGGCTGACCAGTGAACCCGGGCGCGCTGGCGACGAAGCCGACCACCTTCACGACCCGCGTCACGCTGTCGAGGCCGACCAGGGCGTCGACCGCGGCCAGCGCGTTCAGGGCGCAGGTGCGGGCCAGCTCCTTGGCCTGCTCGGGTGTGACGGGGCCGCCGACCTGGCCGACGTTGGCCATCTCGCCGCCGGCCATCGGCAGCTGCCCGCTCGTGTAGACGAGCGAGCCGGTCTGCACCGCCGGCACGTACGCCGCGACCGGCGGGACGACTGAGGGCAGCTCGAGCCCGAGATCGCTCAGGCGCGCCAGGTGGCTCATGCCGCTCACGCGGTGGCCTCGCGCGGGCGCTTGAAGTAGGCCACAAGCTGCTCCGGGTTGGGGCCGGGCACGACCTGCACCAGCTCCCAGCCGTCTTCGCCGAAGTTGTCGAGGATCTGCTTGGTCGCATGGACCAGCAGCGGCGCCGTCATGTACTCCCACTTCTGCATGAAGGGGAGACTAGGACCCTCGCGCTGACCGCTCAGGCGGACCGCTGCTGAGCCTCTGCTGCGCGCTTGCGCAGCAGCCGGCGCCGCTCGAGCTCGTTGAGCCCGCCCCAGATGCCGTGCGGCTCCTGCACCGTGAGGGAGTACTCGAGGCAGGCCTTCTGCACAGGGCAGGACCGGCACAGGGCTCTGGCTTGGCCCTCCCGAAGGTCCTTCTCCTCCTTGCGCTCGAAGTGCGGCGGCGCGAAGAAGTGCACGGCGTTGTCGCGCCGGCACTCCGCGCGGCCGCGCCAGGTGGGCTGGGTCGTTGGCGTGAGCAGAGTGGTGAGCGGAGTGGTGAGCGGGGTGGTGAGCATGGTGTTGTTCCTCCGTACCTGGCACAGGGTGTGGCCTGTGTCACAGGGAGATCATTCGCGCCTGGATCGCGACTTCCTGCCCGTCGTCCTTTCCGATCTGACGGCTTTCCAGATAGGCGGAGGGAAGGGGGCGGCGTGTGCGCGCGCACCGGCCAGACGCGGGGGTGCGGGCGCCGGCACCCCCGTTAGGCTCGGAGAATGTCGGACTTCCCCGCCGCGCGACTGCATGTGGTCTCCGGCAAGGGCGGCACCGGCAAGACCACGGTCGCTGCGGCCCTGGCGCTTGCCCTGGCGGCCGGCGGCCGGAAGGTCCTCCTCATGGAGGTCGAGGGCCGACAGGGACTGGCGCAGCTGTTCGACAGCCCCCCGCTGCCGTACGAGGAGCGCAAGGTCGCCGTCGCACCGGGCGGCGGCGACGTCTACGCGCTGGCCGTCGACGCGGAGCAGGCGCTGCTCGACTACCTGCACATGTTCTACAAGCTCTCGCCGAACGGGCTGCCCGCCAGGACGCTGCGCAAGATCGGCGCCATCGACTTCGCGACCACGATCGCGCCCGGGATCCGGGACGTCCTGCTCACCGGCAAGGTGAAGGAGGTCACGACCCGGGCCGGGTCGCGGGGTGGCCGGTACTACGACGCCGTCGTCGTCGACGCGGCGCCGACCGGGCGGATGCCGCGGTTCCTCAACATCACGCACGAGGTCGGCAACCTCGCCAAGGTCGGGCCCCTCAAGGCGCAGAGCGACGGCGTGATGGCGGTCTTCAAGAGCCCGCAGACCGTGGTCCACCTCGTCACGCTGCTCGAGGAGATGCCCGTCCAGGAGACCGTCGAGGCGATCGAGGAGCTCACCGCCCTCGGCCTTCCCGTCGGCGGCGTCGTCGTCAACATGGTCCGCGCGCCCTTCCTGAGCCACGAGGACGTCGCGGCCGTCGCAGCCGGAACCGCCGCCCGCCGCCTCAGCGCCGGGCTCAAGACGGCAGGTGTCGACCCGGCGCTGGCGCCCGTGCTGCTCCAGGAGGCGTCCGAGCACGCTGCCCGGGTCGCGCTCGAGGAGCGCGGCCACGACGCCCTCGCGCACCTGCAGAGGCCCACCTACGAGCTGCCGCTGCTTCCCGACGCTGTCGACCTGGGCGGCCTCTACCAGCTCGCGGCCGCCCTCAAGGCCCAGGGGATGGCATGAGTCAGCCCGGTACCCGCCTGAAGCTCGACGAGCTGCTCGACACCGCCAAGATCATCGTGTGCTGCGGCTCGGGCGGGGTGGGCAAGACGACCACCGCGGCCGCTCTCGCCGTACGTGGTGCTGAGCGCGGGCGGCGGACGGTCGTGCTCACCATCGACCCGGCCCGTCGGCTCGCCCAGTCGATGGGGCTCACCGAGCTGGACAACACCCCTCGTGCGGTGGCGGGGGTGGACGGCGAGCTCGACGCGATGATGCTCGACATGAAGCGGACGTTCGACGAGATCGTCCTCACGCACGCGGAGCCGGACAAGGCCGAGCAGATCCTCAAGAACCCCTTCTACCAAGCGCTCTCGAGCTCCTTCGCCGGCACCCAGGAGTACATGGCGATGGAGAAGCTCGGGCAGCTGCGGGCCTCCGGCGAGTGGGACCTCATCGTGGTCGACACCCCACCGACCCGGTCGGCGCTGGACTTCCTGGACGCGCCCGATCACCTGACGACCTTCCTCGACGGTCGTCTCGTCAGGGTGCTGCTGGCCCCGGCCAAGGCCAGCGGCAAGGCCTACCTCAAGGTCGTGACCGCCGGGCTGAACGTCTTCACCAACGCGATCACGAAGATCATCGGGGCGTCGGTGCTGCAGGACGTCAGCCAGTTCGTCGGCGCGCTGGAGACCATGTTCGGCGGGTTCCGGGAGCGGGCGCAGGCGACCTACGACCTGCTCAAGGACCCCGGCACGGCCTTCCTCGTCGTCGCGACACCCGAGCGGGACGCGCTCCGGGAGGCGGCCTACTTCGCAGAGCGGCTCGCCGAGGAGCGGATGCCCCTCGCCGGGCTGGTCGTCAACCGGGTGCACCGGACGGCGGGCGGGCAGCTGACCGCGCAGCGGGCGCTGGACGCGGCCGAGCAGGCCGACCCGCTGACCGCGGGGGTCCTGCGGCTGCACGCCGAGCGGGTGGAGCTGGCCCAGCGGGAGCGACGGCTGCGGGAGAGGTTCACCTCGGCGCATCCCGCCGTACCGGTGGTCGACGTGGCCGCCCAGCCGGGGGACGTCCACGACCTGAACGGCCTGCGGGCCGTCGCTGCCGAGCTGGCGGGCTAGACCGCGTCGGAGGCGCGGGCCTCGGCGAACAGCTGCTTCCAGGACTGCACGTCGGGCCGTCGGCGCAGCAGCGCCCGTCGCTCGCGCTCGGTCATGCCACCCCAGACGCCGAACTCGACGCGGTTGTCGAGAGCGTCGGACAGGCACTCGGTGCGCACCGGGCAGCGCAGGCAGACGGCCTTGGCACGGTTCTGGGCGGCGCCCGTCACGAAGAGCTCGTCCGGGTCGGAGGTGTTGCACGACGCGAGCGAGGTCCAGTCGTGGACGGTCTCAGGGGTACGCATGTTCAAGGCGCTTCCAGCTCGTGCGGAGGGGTGGGGTCGTACCAGGTGAACGTCAGAACCGTAGAAAGTTGACCGCTGCAAGGGCAGGACCCGTTAGGACCCCTTGGTACTAGTCCCTTCTGGCCATACCGGGCGGATCGGACATCACGCCGACGGAGTGGCCCGCGACGTACTCTCGAGTCGTGCGGAGGAACCCCCCGGCGCTCGTGCGCATCGCGCTGGCGCTTGCGCTGTGCGTGCTGGCCGGCGTCGCGCTGGCCGGGCTCGCGTTCCCGGTGATCGGTGGGCTCGGGCTCGCGAGCAAGTCCGCCGCCGACCAGCTCGAGCCCGAGAAGCCGCCCGCGCTGGTGCTGCCGCAAGCGACCAAGATCCTCGATCGCAACGGCCAGCCGATCGCCAGCCTGTTCACCGAGAACCGGGTGACGGTGAAGCTCTCCCAGATCCCGAAGGTGGCCCAGGACGCGCTCATCGCCATCGAGGACAGCCGCTTCTACGAGCACGCCGGCATCGACGTCAAGGGCACCCTGCGGGCCGTGCTGCACAACTCCAGCAACGGCTCGACGCAGGGCGGGTCGACGCTGACGCAGCAGTACGTCAAGAACCTGCTCATCGAGAGCGCCAGCACGGTGGCGGCGCAGAAGGCCGCCGTGCAGCGCTCGGTGAAGCGCAAGCTCCAGGAAGCGCGCTACGCGCTGTACCTCGAGAAGCACATGACGAAGGACCAGATCCTCGAGGGCTACCTCAACATCGCGTACTACGGCAGCGGTGTGTACGGCATCGGCACGGCCGCCCTGCACTACTTCCACCGCCGGGTCGGCCTGCTGACGGTGGGCCAGGCCGCGATGCTGGCCGGGATGGTGCAGAACCCCGCCAGGTACGACCCGAGCAACGACCTCAAGGCGTCCATCGCCCGCCGCAACGTCGTGCTCGACCGGATGGTCCAGCTCGGGTACCTCAGCTCCCAGCAGAAGGCGAAGGCGGTCTCCGATCCGGTCGGCCTGAACGTCACCCAGTCGAAGTCCGGCTGCGAGGCCGCCACCACCGCGCCCTTCTTCTGCGACTACGTACGGCGCTACCTCGAGGACGGCCCTGCGGGTGCCGCCCTGGGCGCCACCCGCCAGGAGCGCCAGGAGCGGCTGCTGTCCGGCGGGCTCACGATCAGGACGACTCTCGACCCGAAGGTGCAGGACGCCGCCGACAAGGCCGTCCGCGACAAGGTGCCGCCGACCGACCCGTCGCACGTCATCGCGGTCGCCGACACCGTCGAGCCCGGCACCGGTGCGATCCGGGCGATAGCGGTCAACCGCGGCTTCGGCACCGGCAACGCACAGACCAAGGTCAACTTCGCGATCGGTGGCACGCAGGGCTTCCAGGGCGGCTCGACCTTCAAGGCCTTCGTCCTGGCCCGGGCGCTGCAGATGGGCATCTCGCCGTCGCTGACGCTCAACTCACCCAACCGCTACTGCCCGAAGGCCTTCCCCTACCAGACGCCGACCGGCTGTGGCCCTTCCAACGCCGGCGACTCGGAGTCGGGCACCTTCGACATGGTCCGGGCGACGTGGGCGTCGGTGAACACCTACTTCATCCAGCTCGAGGAGCGGACCGGCGTAGACGGACCGCTCTCGCTGGCCGAGGCGCTGGGCGTGCACGACGTGAACGGGTCCTTCGCCGGGGGCGACATCGACCACAACCCGTCCTTCGTGTTTGGTGCCGCGGGACCGCACGGCTACAGCCCGCTCGCGATGGCCGGGGCCTACGCCGCGTTCGCCGCCCAGGGCCTGTTCTGCACACCCAACCCGATCGTGTCCATCACCGACAGCCAGGGGAAGCCGGTCGACGTCAAGACCACCCCCTGCCAGCAGGTGGTCGAGCCGGCCGTCGCCAACACGCTGACCTCGATCCTGCGGGGGGTCGTGGACGCTCCCTCGGCAGCTCGCACGGGTGGCGGGGCGGCGATCGGCCGTCCGGTCGCCGGCAAGACCGGTACGACAGACGAGGAGAAGGCGGCCTGGTTCGTCGGCTACACCCCGCAGCTCGCGACGGCGGTCTGGATCGGCATGAAGACGCCGACGGCGATGCAGAACATCACCATCAACGGCCGTCGGTGGGGTGCTGTCTTCGGCGGCAGCATCTCCGCCCCGATCTTCGCGGAGCTCATGAGCGCCGCCCTCCAAGGTGTACCGGTCGCGCCGATGCCGGCGATGCTCACCTCCGGGACGTCGGACACCAAGCTCGTCGCCGTGCCGGACGTGACCGGGCTGTCCACGGCCGATGCCCAGGCGCAGCTGCAGGGCGCCGGCTTCGGCGTCGCCGTCGGGCCGGCGCAGAACGCCGCCCCGATCCCGGCCGGGTCGGTGGCGCGCACCACGCCCGCCGCAAACGCACAGGTGCCGGTCGGGGCGACGATCACGATCATCCCGTCGAACGGCCTCCAGCCCTTGCCCAGCGCCAGCCCGACCCTGACCCCGTCCCCGACCGCGAGCCCACCCCCGCCGACCAGCCAGCCCAAACCGACGCACAAGCCGAAGCCGACGACCGGCCCGTCGCCGGCCGCAACTCCCTAACCGGCGAGCGCTGCCTTCACGGCCGCCGCCACGCGGCCGCCCTCGGCGCGACCCGCGACCTTCGGGTTCACGGCCTTCATGACCTGACCCATCGCCTGCGGGCCGCTCGCGCCCGTCTCCGCGATCGCCGCCGCGACCAGCGCCTTGAGCTCGTCGTCGGGCAGCTGCGCGGGCAGGTACCTGGTGATGACCTGCTCCTCGTCGAGCTCCCGCTGGGCCCGGACGTCCGCGCCACCGCTCCGGTACGCCTCAGCCGCCTCCCGGCGCTTCTTGGCCTCGCGGGCCACCACCTTGAGCTCCTCGTCGGCGGTGAGCTCCCGGGCCGAGGCGCCGGCCACCTCCTCGTTGCCGATGGCCGTGAGCACCATCCGCAGCGTCGCGCGGACGAGCTCGTCCTGCGCCTTCATCGCGGCGGTCAGGTCCGACTGCAGCTGATCCTTGAGGGCTCCCATGGCCCGGAAGGCTAGTGCGGCCTTCCGGTACG
>JAOPVZ010000046.1 GCA_025965935.1 Frankiales bacterium
CGAAGTCCGGGACCACGTCGTCACCCACGGAGTCGGTACCCCGGGTGTCGTCAGCGCCCACAGCGAGGACGAGCGGGTCGATGGCGGGGTCGGCCAGCTGCTTCCGGGACGTCCCGTCGTTGCCGCTCGAGACGACCACCACGATGCCGGCCCGCCAGGCGTTCTCGACGGCGAAGCACAGCGGGTCCACGGCGGGGTCCTGCGTGGAGTCCGTCCCGTAGGACAGGTTGAGGACCCGGATGCGCAGGCCATCGCTGTTGGCGTGCTGGGTCACCCAGTCGATCGCGGCGATCACCTGCGAGACGTCGGCCCGGCCCTGGTTGTCGGCCACCTTGATGCTCACCAGCCGGGCGTCGGGGGCGACCCCGTTGAACTGGTGGCTGTCGGCCTTGGCGTAGGCGTCGCCCTTCGCGGCGACGTCGCGGCCGGCGATGATCGAACCCATGTGGGTGCCGTGGCCGTACGTGTCGAGGTGCGCGGTCGCAGGGTCCTGGGACTCGAACGACAGGTCGGGGCCGTCCACGACGTTGCCGCTGGTCAGGCCCTTGACGGGCGCGACGCCGCTGTCGATCAGGGCGACGTCCACACCGGCACCAGTCCAGCCGTGCGCCCAGGCGTCCTTGGCATGCGTCGCCTGGCCGATGTTGTACAGCGAGCCCTCGTCATTGGCCACGTCGTAGCCCAGCGCCGGGTCGACGCCCTGCAGCGTGCCGCTGCTGTCGGGCGTCACCGAGCGAACCCCGGGGGTGCGCTGGAGCAGCGCCACCTGGTCGCTCGGCATGGTGGCGGCGACGCCGTTCACGACGCCCAGCTCGCGGGTGACGTGACCGCCGTGCGCCCGCACGGCACGGTCGACCTGCGACGAGGCGCCCGGCACGCCGGAGACGATCACCCGCATCTCGCGAGCACCCGGACCGATGTCGGCGGCGCTCGCTGCGGTGCCTGCGGACACAAGGCCGACGGCGGCTAGCGACAGCGCGGCGCCCAGCGCCGTCGTCGCCCCTCTGCTCACCGTCGTGTCCCCCTCGTCGGCGCCGACACCCGTCGGCCCTCGACATCCTCCTAGTCACAACGTGCCCCCCGCACGGGGCCGTTCGGCGCAACTTCGCGTGACCGCTCTGCTCCGAAAGGAGCCCTCAGAGCAGGTAGATCGCCGCGGTGACCAGGCCGAGGAAGGCCACCACGCCGAGCAGCCCGAACAGCCACTCCAGGCCGTCGCGCTCGTCCTCCTGCGCGCCGTCGCCCAGCAGGCCGGGCAGCGTCGGCGAGCGGAACCGGTCCGGGTCCTGTGCGGGGTCGAGCGGACCGGCGTCCCCGGCGGTGTCGCGTCCGGCGTCGAAGCGGTCCGGGTCGTTCGCGGGGTCGAGCGGTGCCACCTGCTCAGCCCATGTGCGGGTAGCGGTGGTCCGTCGGAGGCACCGACGTGGTCTTGATCGTTCGGGGCGACGACCAGCGGTAGAGGTTGAGCACCGAGCCCGCCTTGTCGTTGGTGCCGGAGGCCCGCGCCCCGCCGAACGGCTGCTGGCCGACGACAGCACCGGTCGGCTTGTCGTTGACGTAGAAGTTGCCGGCGGTGAAGCGCAGGGCGGACGACGCCTCGGCGATCGCGTACGGGTCGTCCGCGAAGACGGCACCGGTCAGGGCGTAGGGGGTGGAGGAGTCCACCAGCGGCAGCACGTCGGACCAGGAGTCGTAGACGTAGACCGACAGCACCGGCCCGAAGTGCTCGCGGGTCATCACCTCGTGCAGCGGGTCACTGGACTCGATGACGGTGGGCTGCACGAAGAAGCCCTCGCTGTCATCGGCGGTGCCGCCGACCAGGACCGTCAGCGCGGGGTCGGAGGCGGCGCCCCGCACGACGCCTGCCAGCCGGTCGAAGGCGCGGCGATCGATGACGGCGCCGCCGAAGTTCGACAGGTCCGTGACGTCGCCGTAGACCAGCGACGCGGTGCGGGCGGCGAGCGAGTCACGCAGGCCGCCCTCCCACAGCGAGCGGGGCACGTAGGCGCGGGACGCGGCCGAGCACTTCTGCCCCTGGTACTCGAAGGCACCCCGCACGAGCGCGACCTCGAGCGCGGCGGCGTCGGCGGAGGGGTGCGCGAGGACGAAGTCCTTGCCACCGGTCTCACCCACGAGCCGGGGGTACGAGCGGTAGCGCGTGATGTTGTTGCCCACCTGCTGCCAGAGGTGCTGGAAGGTGGCCGTCGAGCCGGTGAAGTGGATGCCGGCCAGCGCAGGGTGCTCGAGCGCGACCGCGGAGGCCGCGCCAAAGCCGGTCACCAGGTTGATCACGCCGGGGGGCAGACCCGCGGCTTCGAGCAGCCGCATCGTGAAGTGCGCCGCGAGCTGCTGCGTGGGCGACGGCTTCCAGACCACGGTGTTGCCCATCAGCGCGGGGGCGATCGGCAGGTTGCCGGCGATGGCCGTGAAGTTGAACGGCGTGATCGCGAGCACGAAGCCCTCGAGCGGCCGGTGGTCCATCCGGTTCCAGACGCCGGGGGACGACACCGGCTGCTCGGCGAGGACCTCGCGCCCGAAGGAGACGTTGAAGCGCAGGAAGTCGATGAGCTCACAGGCGCTGTCGATCTCGGCCTGGAACACCGTCTTGCTCTGACCCAGCATGGTGGCCGCGTTGAGGGTGTCGCGCCACGGTCCGGCGAGGAGGTCGGCGGCCCGGAGCAGGACGGCCGCCCGGTCGTCGTACGAGGTCTCCCTCCAGGCAGGCGCCGCCCGCAGGGCGGCATCGACGGCGGCTTGCCACTCACCTGCAGGCGACTCCGCCGTCACCCCGAGGACGGCGCGGTGCCGGTGCGGCTGGACGACCTCGATCCGGTCACCGCCCGCCAGGGCGGACACCCCGCCGATCGTCGTCGGGAGGTCGATCTTGTCCGCGCCCAGCTCCTTAAGCCGCGTCTCGAGGGACGCCCGCTCGGGCGATCCCGGGGCGTAGGAGCGGACCGGCTCGTTGACCGGCGTCGGGACGGAGGTGGTGGCGTCGAGCATGCCCCCATGGTGCCACCAGCAGCGCCCGCTGAGAGGTCTGCGATCCCGGTTCTAGGCTCGGTGCCGTGGAGCAGCTGGTCGCGTTCAGCCGGTACGTCGGACTGGTCGTGGCGATCTTCTCGGCCCTGCTCGTCGCCCCGCGTGCGACCGCCGCCGGTTGGGCCTTCGCCCGTCGCGGGTTCCGCCGCGCGGAGACGGAGGAGTTCACGCCGGTGCAGGTGCGCGAGGGCGTGCGCACGGCGGGGCACCGGCACCTGCGGCACTTCCACGGCGCCGACCCGACCGAGGAGGTGGAGGTCCTGGAGGCCGACGGCCCGCGTCGGCGCGCCGATCGCCGACGGTTCGACCTCGCGCCGCTGCTGGAGCTGGTCGACAGCCGGGCGGTGCTCGTGCTGCTGACCGGCTTGCTGCTGGTGTTCGCGGGCGACCTCGTCCGGCTGCTCCCGGACGGGGCGGTGCTCAGTGGTGACCTCGTCCTGGTCGCGGTCACGTTCCTGGTGATGCGGCACGTGATCTACACCTACGTCCCGGTGGAGCGGTTCGAGGTGGCCGCGCGGCTGGACCGCGCGCACGCTCCGTTCGACCAGCTGATGCGGCTGGTGCTGCTGTCCGCAGCGGTCGCGCTGCTGGTCACCTGGCCGAGCCAGGTCGGGTGGCAGCTGGCCTCGCACAGCCTGGGCGGCCGGCTGCACGACCAGCGGGTGCTCGTCGCCTGGGCCTGCGAGCTGCCCTGGCTCCTCGGGCTGGCCTGGGTGGTCGTGCGTCAGAGGCTGGCCGACTCCGCCGCGTCCCGGAGCAGCTGAGGGTCAGCTCAGCTCGAGCAGCGGCCCGATCTCCTGAGAGGCGTACCACTGCAGCTCGTGACCCTCGGCCTGCTCCACGCGGAAGGCCGCATCGTCGGACCCCAGGTCCGCCTCGATCACGGCGTCGGCCGCGAGGGTGACGTCCGGCACCGCGGCCGGGTCGTCCACGTGCACCGCCTGCACGAGCCGCAACGCCACCGGGTCGGCCACCTTGACGGCCGCGCGGTCGACGTGCGGGACCGTCGTGACCAGCGCGTCGGGGACCTCGGCGACGACCACGACCCGCCGCCGGACCGCATCCGGGTCGGCATCGAGCAGCCGCACCGACGCCCGGGCGGCCAGGGTGAGCACGACGTACTCCATCTCCTCGAGGTCACCCTCGGCGTACCACTCGCGCAGTGCGGGCGTGACGGCGTAGCCGGGCAGCGGCGGATCACCGACGACCCCGTTGTCCAGCAGGCGCCGCAGCTCGGTGAGCGTCGACGGGAGGTAGACCCGCATCAGGCGGCCAGCGCCGAGGCCGACGTCGCGAGCGAGGTCTCGAGGACCTGCGTCCGCCGTCGCGGGTCCATCATGTTGGCGCCGATGACCTCGAGGTCGGCCGCGGTCGGCCCGAGGAACGTCACCTTCGTCCCGGTGGCGGCGACCTTCCTCACCTCGTTCAGCACCCGGCGCGTGACGATGCGGCGGAACCGCCGCTCGATGCGCGCGGCCACGGTGGTCGGCGCGTCGAAGGTCGTGGACGTCATCGGCGAGAGGACGTAGACCTCGTCGAGCTTCAGCCGGGTCACCAGGTCGACCGAGGTCGGCGAGCACACGCCGCCGTCGACGTAGCGCCGCTTGCCGATTGTGACCGGCTGGTACCAGCCGGGGATGGCGCAGGACGCCATCACCGCGTCGCGCAGCTCGGCCAGTGGCTGCCCGATCTGCCCGAACGGGACCCGCCTGCCCGAGTCGTAGTCCATCGCGACGACCCAGGTACGGCGGTGGGGAGCCCATCCTCCGTCCGGGAGCACGGCGTCGACGAGCCGGCCGATGGGCTCGATGTCGCCGCGGCCCTGCGGCATGGCTGCGGACAGCGCGCCGAGCGGCGTCACCCGCCACGGGTGCAGGGCTGCGCCCACCAGGCCGCGCGCCGAGCCGATCCCGAGGCGGGGCAGCGGCGGCAGCGCACCACCTGTGTCGTTGTCCGCGTCGAAGTCGATGCGCGCGTCGGGCTTGCCCTGCTGGGTGTCGAGGAGGTCGTCGACCGTGAACCCGCAGGCCAGCGCGGAGACCAGCACCGAGCCGGCGCTGGTGCCGATCAGCACGTCGGCGGTCTCCGGCTCCCAGTCCAGGTGCTCCCGGACGGCAGCAAGCGCACCAATGGTCCAGGCGGCACCCAGCACTCCCCCGGCACCGAGGACGAGGCCACGCGTCGTCATCTGGTGCTCCCGACCAGCTCGGCGAGGGACTCCTCGATGCAGGCAGCGAGCACGTCGACGTCGGGCATCGCGTCGCGGTCGGCGTTGAGGCCGTAGAAGACACCGCCGTCGTAGGACGTGAGCCCGACGCTCACGGCCTGGTTCTTCGCCAGCGGCACCACGGGGTACATGGCGAGCATGCGCGCCCCGGCGGCGTACAGGGGGAACTGCGGACCGGGGACGTTCGTCACGACCAGGTTGAACAACCGGCGGGTCATGACTGATGCCGTGCGCGCCCCGAGAGCGTGGATGGTGGGCGGCGCGAAGCCGGTGAGCTGGACCAGGGCCTCGGCGCCGACGGCCGAGCCGCTCTCCTTGTGACCGCGCATGGCGAACGACACCTGGTGCAGCCGCATGACCGCCGAGCCCTCGCCGACGGGCAGGTCGACGAAGTACGACGAGACCCGGTTGCCGAGCTCGCCCTTCTCCGCGTCAGCCCGCACCGACACCGGCACCATCGCGCGCACCACCGTCGTCGGCCGGACCTTCTCGCCTCGGGTGAGCATCCAGGTCCGCAGCGCGCCGCTGACCGTCGCCAGGACGACGTCGTTCACCGTGCCGCCGTGCGCCTTCCGCACCCGCTTGTAGTCCTCGAGCTCGGTGTCGGCCGTGCCGAACCTGCGCTGCTCGCCGATCGTCACGTTGAGCGGCGTCTCCGGCGCCGGCCGCGCCATCAGCTTGGCCTGGCTGAGCACTCCACCGGCCACGCTCCCGACCCGACTCGCGGTGGCGCGGACGTCGGTGACCGCGGCCCGCGCCGTGTCGAGCGCGGCGGTCGGCCTGGTGACCAGGTCGATGACGGCGCCGGCAACGAGGTGGATGAAGTCCGGCTCCTTGCGGGGCTGCCAGTCGTCCTCCGGCACCTCGCGGGGGGTCGGCTCGAGATCGAGCAGGACCGTGCCGATGTCGACCGCACTGACCCCGTCGACCATCGCGTGGTGGGTCTTGGTGATGATCCCGACGCGTGGGCCTCCCCCAGGGCCGCCCTCCAGGCCCTCCACGAGGTAGATCTCCCACAGCGGGCGGCTGCGGTCCAGCGGCCGGCTCTGCAGGCGCGCCACCAGCTCCTTGAGCTGCTCGCGGGTCCCCGGCTTGGGCAACGCAGACCGCCGTACGTGGTAGGTAACGTCGAAGTCCTCGTCGTCGACCCAGACCGGGTTGGCCAAGCGGCCGGGGACCGTGCGCACCTTCTGCCGGTAGCGGGGGACGAGCCCGATCCGCTGCGTGATGAGCTCGACAAGCCGGTCGTAGTCGAAGGCCTCCCCAGCGGGCGGCTCGAGCACGCAGACGCCACCAACGTGCATGGGCGTCGAGGGCGTCTCCATGTACAGGAAGGAGACGTCGACGGCACTGAGCCTGTCCATCGACTGCCTGCCGGTCACGTGCGACAGGGAAGCACAGACGGCGTCGCCGAGGGCGCGGATGAGGGCGCGGGCGCCTGTCGCGCCCGCGCTGCGGCCTCCGCCGGCGTCGCCAGTCGCGTGAAGGTGCTGCCGAGCACGACCTGCACCGACCCGCGGGCGGCGCTGGGCGCCGGCACGGCCTGCGAGCCGAGCACCCAGGAGCTGGCCCTGCGAGCCGGCAAGGAGGCGCCCGGACCGTAGACCACCTGGCTCGGGCCGGCGACGGTGGTGCGCGCGTTCCCCTGGCCGGTGACGTGGAAGCCGAGCGCTGCGAGCTGGTCGGCCACGTGCTTGGCCAGCAGCGCCCGGTTCGTCCCGTTGAGCACCGACAGCGTCACCGCGCCCGGTGGCGGGAGCACCACCGGGGCGGTCGGGCGCGAGGGCGTGGAGGCCGAGGGAGACGGCTGGGCGGAGCAGGACGGCAGGGTCGTGACGGTGGTCGGCGTGCTCGGGTTGTCCCGGCGGAGGTACCAGCCACCGCCGGCGGCCAGTCCGAGCAGCACGATGACGGCCAGCACGAGTCGGTTGCGGCGACGGCGACGGCCGTAGCCGCCGCCGTACCGGCGGTGCCGGGCCGGCACCAGGTCGCCGCCAGGGATCCTCACGCCGGAGAGCCTAGGGCCGTGTGCAAAGGTGCTCGTTGGTCTGTGCCGCAGACGTCATACGTGAGAAAGGCCACCCGTGGACTTCGAGCCCTCTGCCAAGGCCCAGGACTACCTCGTCCGACTGCAGGCCTTCATGGACGAGAAGGTGCTGCCCGCCGAGCCGGACTACGAGGCGTACCGGCGGGCCGCCGGCCGGGACGACCACACGGTGCCGCCGATCGTCGAGGAGCTGAAGGCCGAGGCGCGGGCACGCGGTCTCTGGAACCTCTTCCTCCCGGACGTCTCAGGACTGTCGAACCTCGACTACGCCTCGCTGGCGGAGGTCACCGGCTGGTCGTCGCACATCGCTCCGGAGGCGATCAACTGCGATGCCCCCAACACGGGCAACATGGAGGTGCTGCACATGTTCGGCACCGCCGAGCAGAAGGCCAACTGGCTGCAGCCGCTGCTCGACGGCGAGATCCGCAGCGCTTTCGGCATGACCGAGCCCGATGTGGCGTCGAGCGACGCCACCAACATCTCGACGCGGATCGAGCGCGACGGGGACGACTACGTCATCAACGGCCGCAAGTGGTGGACGACCGGGATCAACGACCCGCGCTGCAAGATCATGATCGTGATGGGCAAGACCGACCCGAACGAGTCGGTGCACCGCCAGCAGTCGATGATCCTGGTCCCGCGCGACACCCCGGGGGTGGAGGTCGTCCGCGCCCTGCCCGTCTTCGGGTACCAGGACCAGCACGGCCACGGCGAGGTCCGCTTCACCGACGTTCGGGTGCCGGCCTCGAACCTCATCGGCAACGAGGGCGACGGCTTCATGATCGCCCAGGCCCGGCTCGGGCCGGGTCGTATCCACCACTGCATGCGCTCGATCGGCATCGCGGAACGAGCCCTCAAGCTGATGTGCGAGCGGGCGGCGTCCCGGGTCGCGTTCGGCAAGGAGCTGGCGCGCCAGGGCGTGGTGCAGGAGCAGATCGCCGAGTCCAGGATGGAGATCGAGCAGGCCCGTCTGCTGACGCTGAAGACCGCCTGGATGATCGACCGGGTGGGCGCCCGTGGGGCGCGCAGCGAGATCGCTGCCATCAAGGTCATCGCGCCGCGGGTCGCACTGAACGTGCTCGACCGCGCCATCCAGGTGCATGGCGGAGCCGGCGTCTCCGACGACTTCCCGCTGGCCCGGATGTGGGCCGGCATGCGCACGCTGCGGCTCGCCGACGGCCCCGACGAGGTGCACGTCCGCACGGTCGCCCGGCAGGAGCTCGGCAAGTACTTGCAACGGGGCTGAGCCGGCTCAGCTGGCCAGCAGCTTGACCCCGAACCCGACCAGCACGATGCCCGTCACCCGCTCCATCCGCCGGCGCCAGGTCTCCCGCCGCAGCACCGCAGCCATCCGCGACGCCGCGAGCGCCACCAGGGTCAGCCACACCAGGCCCATGAGCGCGTGGATGCCGGCGAGCAGCAGCGACATGCCCAGCACGGACTGGCCTGGCCGGATGAACTGCGGCAGCAGCGTCGCGTAGAACACGCCGATCTTGGGGTTCAGCAGGTTGGTCACCAGCCCGTCGCGAAACGCCCTTCCCGGTACGTCGGTGACGACCGCAGCGGGACGGGCCCGCAGGGCCTGCAGCCCGAGCCAGAGCAGGTAGCCGGCGCCGGTGTACCGCAGCACGTCGAAGGCGACCGGCGAGGCGGCGACCAGGGCAGAGACGCCCACTGCGCTGAGCGTCGCCCAGGTCATGGTCCCGCTGCAGATGCCGAGGGTGCAGCGGAGGGCTGCGCGCGGGCCGGAGCTCACCGTCGTGCGCAGCACCAGTGCGGTGTCCGCGCCCGGGGTCAGCGTCAGCAGCAGCGCCACGACGCACCACGCCAGGATCATCGTGGGGCCTGGTCGATCGCCTCGTCGATCTCCGTTCCGATGAGGCCGTAGACCTCGGTGTCCCGTCGCTCACCGCGCAGCGGGTACGCCGATCGCAGTGTGCCTTCCAGCTGGAACCCGAGGCGGCGGGCCAGCGCCCCCGACCGGCTGTTCTGCGGGTCGCAGTGCCACTCGACCCGCTCGACGCCCCACGACCGGGCCAGCCGCAGCCCCTCGACGCAGGCGGCGCGCACGACGCCGCGCCCCTCGGCGGCAGCCACGGACCAGCAGCCGAGCTCGATGATGGCCGCCGCCTCGTCGTGGTTCATGAGCACCATGCCCGCGACGAGCGCACCGTCCTGCATGACCCCGGCGACGAGCTTGCGCCCGTCCTCACCGCGGTCGTAGCGGGCCAGCCACTCAGCCGCGCCCGGTGGCGTGCTTGTCCTGGCGGGCCACGGCAGGAACTCCGACAGCCGCGCGAGATCGGCGGCGACGTGCCCCGCGAAGGCGTCGGCGTCCAGTGCCGTCAGCCGACGGAGGCGCACGTCGCCGACGAGTCCGGTGGTCAGCGGGACGTCCAGGTCCTCAGCCAGTGGTGCCTCCAGGATGTGCTCAGCCGTCACACTAGGGTCCGCTCCATGGACCTCTTCGACCTCACCGGCAAGAAGGCGCTCGTCACCGGCGGCACCCGCGGCATCGGGCTCATGATCGCGCGCGGCCTGCTCGACGCCGGCGCCTCCGTCATCATCAGCTCCCGCGGCGAGGAGGCCTGCGCGAAGGCCGTGGCCGAGCTGTCCCAGCACGGCCAGGTGTCCGCCGTACCCGCCGACCTGCAGACCGAGGAGGAGTGCGTCCGGCTGGCCGAAGCCGTCGACGAGCTCGACATCCTCGTCAACAACGCCGGTGCCACCTGGGGTGCGCCGATCGAGGAGTTCCCCGCGAGCGCCTGGGACAAGGTCCTCAACCTCAACCTCAAGAGCCCGTTCTTCCTGACCCGGGCGCTGCTGCCGAAGCTCGAGGCGCGGGGCACCCACGACGACCCCTCACGGGTGATCAACATCGGCAGCATCGACGGGCTGCACGTGTCGTCACTGCCGACCTACAGCTACGCCGCCAGCAAGGCCGGAATTCACCACCTGACGCGGATGCTCGCGCGGGACCTCGGTCCCCGGCACATCACCGTCAACGCGGTGGCGCCCGGACCGTTCGAGTCGAAGATGATGGCTGCGACGCTCGACGCGTTCGGCGACGCCATCGCGTCGGGAGCACCGCTCCGGCGGATCGGGCGGCCCGACGACATGGCCGGGGTCGCGGTTTTCCTGGCCAGCCGGGCTGGCTCCTACGTGACGGGTGCGGTCATCCCCGTCGACGGTGGGATCGGGACGACTGCCTAGCCGTGCTTGTGCGCGAAGCAGCCGCGGCACAGCGACACGACCGTGCCGATGAGGCGGTAGAGGTCATCGGTGCGCCCGCAGTGGTCGCACTTCCACTCGAGCGTCGGGTGCGGCCCGGTGAGGTCGATGGTCATGCACACATCATCGGCCCTGGCACGGCCTGCGCACGCCGCCGCGCGCACCCACTTGCTTAGGCCGTGCGGAGGAGCGGTTCTGCGGCCAGCAGGAGGCGCTGCCGCAGCGCAGCCGCCTCGGCGGCGAAGTGCCGCTGCGCGGCCTGGTACGACGAGCGGCCCGCGGGAGTCTCGACGGGCACCGGCTCGTAGCCGAGGTGCCGCAGGTCGTACGGCGACGCCTGCATGTCCAGCACGCGGATGCGGCGGGGCAGGTCGAAGCAGTCGGCGACCAGCTCCGCCGGCACCCACGGGCTGAGCTTGTAGGCCCATTTGTACAGGTCCATGTTGGCGTGCAGACAGCCCGGCTGCTCGAGCGCGAGCTGGTCCGCGCGGGTCGGCTGGTGCCGGTTGAGCGGTCGGGCCTGCGCGGTGAAGAACCTGAACGCGTCGTGGTGCGTGCACACCAGCGGCTGAGCTTCGACCACGCGGGCCGTGCCCTGCTCGCCGAGGCGCAATGGCTGCTTGTGGCGGCGACTGTCGCGGTAGACCATGGCCCACTCGTGCAGTCCGAAGCAGCCGAACGACGGCGCGCGGTCGGCCGTCCGCTGCAGCAGCTCGACGATCCACCTCACCCGGTCCGGCACCGGGTCGAGCCAGGGCTGGTCGCCGGGCCAGCCGTGCAGCTCGACGCCGGCACCGGGCGACCAGCGGCGCAGCCTCGCCGGGCGGTGCGAGTAGTAGCTGAACAGGAAGTCCTCGACAGGGTGCTTCTCACCGGCGGCGGCCCGGGCCAGGTGCGGCGCGGTCCAGGCGTCCACGCGTGCCTCGTGCGCCTCCTTGCGTGGACGCCACACGTCCGGACTCATGCGAGCGCCAGCTCCTTCGCCCGGCCCCAAGACCCGAAGCGCTTGAGCAGCGCTGCACCCGACGGTCGCGCCTTGCGCAGCCGGGCCCACTCGGCGTACGCCGTGAACGAGGTCTGGGTGCGCCGCGGCCCGGTCAGGAACTCGCGCAGCACGGTGAGCATCTCCTCGTCCGTCCAGACCTGCGGCCGGCCCACGTGGTTGAGCTCACGCACCGGGATGCCCGCGGCCTCGCAGGCCTTCGACCAGCTGCCGAAACGGCGCATCACCGTGGGCGAGGGCGGATGCACCTTGCGGTCGCGGTGCAGGTCCCACCAGCTCGCGGTCACGGGCACCGGACCGGTTGCCCCGGTCTTGCGGCCGCGCTCCACGGACTTCACCCGCAGGCCGATGATGATGGCCTCGTCGGAGTACTGCGAGCGGCGGGACACGGCCCCATTCTGCCCGTCTGCTCACGCGTTCGGGTGCGGCCCGTGGACAACGCGGACATCAACGCATCCGAACCTCAGACCCACCGCCAGGACACGCCCACTGCCAAGTGGGGCGGGAGCGGCCCCCGTGGCCGACAAACCGTCCCAGCCGTCCCGGCCGTCCCACTCGGCATGTGGCGTGTCGGTCAGGAGCCGCCGGAGGTGGCCATGGCGGACGAACCGCTCCCGTTGACCGAGCCCGTACCGGCGCTGCTGTCGGTCGAGCCGGTCTGCGTCGACGTGGAGGTGCCCGTCGGTGCGCTCGTGGCCGTCGCGCCGCCCAGACCGACGGTCACGAAGCCCGTCATGGCCAGCGCGGCGATGCCGGTGCCGGCCGTCCAGGCGAGCACCTTGCGCTGACCGCTCACGCGGCTGTCGGTCGTGGCCCTGCTCATCCCGTCCATGCGTCCACGTTCGGCGCGGGCCCTGTGAGGCGGCTGTACGGCTGCTGGGGGTGTCGTGGGCGTCACAGCAATGTGGACTTGGCGGGACGACCTACGGTTGCGTAACCTACGTATACGTAACCTACCGAGACGTAAGGAGGAGAAGCACATGGGACTGCTCGCCAGCGCCACCACCCCCTTCCTGCCGCAGGACTTCGCCACCCTCGTCAACCCGATGTGGTCGCGTGAGCTGCGGGCCCGGGTCGTCTCCGTCACCCCGGAGGCCGCCGGTGCCGCGACGCTGGTGCTCAAGCCTGGCCGCTGGTCCGGTCACCTGGCGGGGCAGTACGTCGGCATCGGTGTCGAGATCGGCGGCGTGCTGCACTGGCGCACCTACTCACTGACCGACCCTGAGCGGGTCTCCATCACCGTGAAGGCCCTCGGCCTGGTGTCGTCGCACCTCGCGCAGCTCCGCGCCGGCGACGTCGTACGGCTGCGTCCCGCCGAGGGCGAGTTCACCTGGTCCGACCGCGGCCCGGCGCTGTTCCTCACCGCTGGTTCCGGCATCACGCCCGCGATGGGCATGCTCCGGGCGTTCCGCGGCCAGGTGCCGGATGTGACGCACGTGCACGTCGCACCGAGCCGCACTGAGGTCATCTTCGGTCCGGAGCTGCGTGCCCTCGGCCACCGCTTCGTCGAGTGGCACGACGACACCGACGGGACACTGACGCTCGACCGGCTCGACGACCTCGTGCCCGACTGGCGCCATCGCGAGACCTGGGCCTGCGGGCCGGCGGGCCTGCTGGCGGCCATCGAGAACCACTGGGGCACAAAGGATCTCGCGCACAAGCTGAGAGTGGAGCGGTTCACGCCGCCGACTGTCGGAGGCGGCAGCGAGGGCACCGTCACGTTCGCCCGCTCCGGCGCCCAGCAGCACTCCTCGGCCACCCTGCTCGACACCGGCGAGTCCGCCGGCGTCCTCATGCCGAGCGGTTGCCGGATGGGCATCTGCTACGGCTGCGTCATCCCCCTGCTGTCCGGTCAGGTCCGGGACGTGCGCACCGGCGACGTCCACGGCGAGCCGGGCGACCTCGTCCAGACCTGCATCTCCACCCCGGCGGGCGACTGCTCGCTCGACGTCTGAGAAGGAGACACCATGCCGCTCCCCGCGCACCTGACCCCCACCGACATCGAGGCCATCGGCCGCGAGCTCGACGCCATCCGCGACGAGGTCATCGCCTCCCGCGGCGAGGCCGACCGCGCCTACATAAA
>JAOPVZ010000048.1 GCA_025965935.1 Frankiales bacterium
TACGGCGGCAACGCGCTGCTCGGCAAGAAGTGCTTCGCCCTGCGCATCGCCAGCGTGATGGCCCGCGACGAGGGCTGGATGGCTGAGCACATGCTCATCCTGAAGCTCACCTCCCCGCAGGGCGAGGTCAAGTACGTCACCGCCGCCTTCCCGAGCGCATGTGGCAAGACCAACCTTGCGATGCTGCAGCCGACCATCCCGGGCTGGACCGTCGAGACGGTCGGCGACGACATCTGCTGGATGCGCTTCGGCGAGGACGGCCGGCTCTACGCCATCAACCCGGAGGCCGGCTTCTTTGGCGTCGCTCCCGGCACCGGCGAGGACACCAACGCCAACGCGGTGCGGACCTTCTACGGCAACAGCATCTTCACCAACGTCGCGCTGACCGACGACGGTGACGTGTGGTGGGAGGGCCTCACCGAGCAGCCCCCGGCGCACCTGACCGACTGGAAGGGCAACGACTGGACGCCCGCGTCGGAGACGCCCGCCGCCCACCCGAACGCCCGCTTCACGACCCCGGCCGGGCAGTGCCCGACCATCGCGCCCGAGTGGGAGGACCCGAAGGGGGTCCCCATCAGCGCGATCCTGTTCGGCGGACGGCGGGCCACCGCCGTACCGCTGGTGACCGAGTCCTTCGACTGGGAGCACGGCGTCTTCATGGGCCTCACGGTCTCCTCGGAGACCACGGCGGCCGCCGCCGGCGCGATCGGCCAGTTGCGCCGCGATCCGTTCGCGATGCTGCCGTTCTGCGGCTACAACATGGCTGACTACGCCGGCCACTGGCTCGAGATCGGCCAGGCCACCTCGGCCGACAAGCTGCCGAAGATCTACTCCGTCAACTGGTTCCGCAAGGACGAGAACGGCAAGTGGCTCTGGCCCGGCTTCGGTGAGAACAGCCGAGTCCTCAAGTGGATCGTCGACCGCCTCGAGGGTCGCACCGACGGCGTTGCCACCGCCATCGGCACCGTCCCGGCGAAGGACGAGCTCGACCTCGACGGCCTGGAGATCTCCGAGCGCGACCTCGACCTCCTGCTCTCGGTCGACACCGAGATCTGGAAGCAGGAGGCCGGCCTGCTGCCCGAGTACTTCGCGCAGTTCGGCGACCACATGCCCAAGGCGCTGGTCGAGCAGCACGCCGCGCTCGTGGAGCGCCTGCAGAAGTAGCCCGTCCCGAGAGCCCGTCACGTACCTGTGTGGCGGGCTCTCGGCGTTCAGTCGGGGGCCGGCAGAGCCGATGCTTGTGGGCGTGACGTGCTCCTCGTGCGGCGCTGTGCTGCGCTCCGGTGCGCCCTGGTGCGCCCAGTGCTTCGCGCCTGTCGGTGGCGCGGTCCTGCCTCCGATCCAGGTGGCGGGCGAGCAGGCCGTGCTGCCGACCTACACGCGGTGGCGCAAGACCGACACAAAGTTCGGTCCCTTCGGGAGGGTGGCGTGGACCCTCGCGATGGGGGTCGGATTCGGCCTTGCGCTGTTCAGCCAGGACCCGTTCGCGATCGTGGCGATGGTGATCGTCGCCGGCGTCGTGCTGCGCAGCGTCTGGGCCCGCTCCCGGCTGTCGTAGGCTCCGCGTCGTGGGGCTGCGGGACCTGGTCTACGACGTCTACGAGCGACGGCTGACCCGGCGCCTCCACGGGGTGCCGGTGCCGCGGCACGTGGGCGTGATCCTCGACGGCAACCGGCGGTGGGCCAAGTCGGTCGGGGCGTCGACGAAGGCCGGCCACCAGGCCGGCGCCGACAAGATCGTCGACCTGCTGGCCTGGTGCGACGAGGCCGGCGTCGAGGTCGTGACGCTGTGGCTGCTCAGCACCGACAACCTCGCGCGGAGCCAGGCCGAGGTCGGCGCGCTGCTGCGCATCATCGAGGGCGTCGTCGTCGACCTGGCCCGCCCCGAGAACCGCTGGACGCTCAACATCGTGGGCGCCCTGGACCTGCTGCCGGCCGAGACGGCCCGGACCCTCAAGGAGGCGGTCGAGGGCACCGCCGGCCGGCCGGGCGTGCACGTCAACATCGCGGTCGGGTACGGCGGTCGGCGCGAGATCGCCGACGCGGTGCGGTCGCTGCTGCAGCTGCACGCCGCGGAGGGCCGGTCGATCGAGGAGGTCGCGGAGCTGCTCGACGTCGAGCACATCGCCGAGCACCTCTACACCCGCGGCCAGCCGGACCCTGACCTCATCATCAGGACCAGCGGCGAGCAGCGGCTCGGCGGGTTCCTGCTGTGGCAGAGCGCGCGCTCGGAGTTCTACTTCTGCGAGGCGTACTGGCCGGACTTCCGGCGCGTCGACTTCCTGCGCGCACTGCGCGATTTCGGCGCCCGCCAGCGCCGCTTCGGCGCCTGACCCCGCACCGCCCATCAGGGACGTCGGTGGGGTGTCCGGACCGGACACGCAGAGTTCACAGGGCGTCACCCGAGCCCGCGCGTGTCGCAACCGCCATCTCCGGGACCGGCGCCGCACGATGAGGACAGCGGTGGGCAGCCGGCTCGCCGCACGGGAGGCCCCATTTGCGCGCAGGTTGGCGTGAGGAGGGCCGTGACCCGGCCCTCGTGGGCCAGGTCCCGGCCCTGGTAGCGAGAGGCCGCCCTCGATGACGTCACCTGTGAAGACCTTCGTGCTCGACACCTCCGTCCTGCTGTCCGACCCGGGCGCGATGGGCCGGTTCGCGGAGCACGAAGTGGTCCTCCCGCTCGTCGTCATCTCCGAGCTCGAGGGCAAGCGCGACCATCCCGAGCTCGGCTGGTTCGCGCGGCAGGCGCTGCGCGTCCTGGACGACCTGCGCGTCACACACGGCCGCCTCGACGAGCCGATCCCCGTCGGCGAGGGTTCGCTGCGGGTCGAGCTCAATCACTCCTCGACCGAGGCACTGCCCGCCGGCTTCCGGGTCGCCGACAACGACAGCCGCATCCTCGCCGTCGCGGTCAACCTCGCGGCCGAGGGCGCGGAGGTCATCCTCGTCAGCAAGGACCTGCCGCTGCGCGTCAAGGCCGCCAGCATCGGCTTGACCGCGCAGGAGTACCGCGCGGAGCTCGCCCCGACCACCGGCTTCACCGGCATGCACGAGCTCAGCGTCGAGGCCGGCGAGCTCGACAGCCTGTACGACGAGGGCCGGGTCGAGATCGAGGAGGCGCGCGAGCTGCCGACGCACACCGGGCTGGTCCTGCTGTCCGACCGCGGATCCGGCCTCGGCCGGGTCGCGCCCGACAAGTCCGTCCGGCTGGTCCGCGGCGACCGTGACGTGTTCGGGGTGCACGGCCGCAGTGCCGAGCAGCGGGTCGCGATCGAGCTCCTGCTCGACCCGGAGATCGGCATCATCTCGCTCGGCGGCCGCGCCGGCACCGGCAAGTCGGCCCTGGCCCTCTGCGCCGGGCTGGAGTCGGTGATCGAGCGGCGCGCCCAGAAGAAGGTCGTCGTCTTCCGGCCGCTGTACGCGGTCGGCGGCCAAGAGCTCGGCTACCTCCCCGGTGACGCCGGCGAGAAGATGAGCCCGTGGGCGCAGGCGGTGTTCGACACGCTCGGCGCGCTGGTGCAGCCCGAGGTCGTGGAGGAGGTGCTGGCTCGCGGCCTGCTCGAGGTCCTGCCGCTGACCCACATCCGCGGTCGGTCGCTGCACGACGCCTTCGTCATCGTCGACGAGGCGCAGTCGCTCGAGCGCGGCGTCCTGCTCACCGTGCTGTCCCGCCTCGGGCAGGGCTCGCGGGTCGTGCTCACCCATGACGTCGCACAGCGGGACAACCTGCGGGTGGGCAGGCACGACGGTGTGGCAGCGGTGATCGAGGCGCTCAAGGGGCACCCGCTTTTCGCGCACGTGACGCTGACCCGCTCCGAGCGCTCGCCGATCGCTGCTCTCGTCACGGAGATGCTGGAGGACCTCCCGCGCTGATGCCCGGCGGCCGACCGCGACGCGCGCAAAATATGTCGCTACCCGGACATCGCGGACCGGCGTGAGGTGTCGTACTGTGTCTGCAGGTCGCAACGACCTCGCGAGCCCCGAGGCCCGCTCTTCCCTGCTGGGTGGGACGAGCGGGCCTCGGCCTT
>JAOPVZ010000067.1 GCA_025965935.1 Frankiales bacterium
CAAGCAGTACAAGGACTTCTACGAGCAGTTCGCGAGGCTGTCGCGGGCACAGGCCAAGGCGTTCGGCAGCGACTGCGCCTGCGTCTTCTCGTTCGTGGTGTCAGCCACCCCGAGCCAGCTGCAGTCCCTGCGCTCGCGCCCGGGGGTGCGGTCCATCGAGGTCGCCGGCAAGGGGGCACGGCTGTCGGACCTCGACATCACGACGCTGATCCCCGAGGTGAAGGGCATCGTGCCCAACCCCGCCGCTGTCGTGGACCCGCCGTCGTGATCGCCCGCCTCGCCACCGCGGCTGACATGCCGGCAGTCTTCGCGCTGCGCCACGAGGTCTTCGTCGTCGGCCAGGACGTGCCCGAGGAGCTCGAGCGCGACGAGCTGGACGCGGTCTCCGACCACGCCGTCGCGGTCGTCGACGACCAGGTCGTCGGCACCGGGCGTCTGCTCCCCGACGGCACCATCGGGCGGATGGCAGTGTCCCCCGCGGTCCGGGGCCAGGGCATCGGTGCCGCCGTGCTCACGGTCCTCGAGGAGCGGGCCCGCGAGCGCGGACTCGCCGCCATCGAGCTCCACGCCCAGGTGCACGCGCTCGGCTTCTACGACAGGTACGGCTACGTTCCCTTCACCGAGGTCTACCTGGAGGCCGGGATCGAGCACCGGTCGATGCGCAAGGAGCTCACGTGACCGACCTGGATGTGGTGAACGCGTTCCTCAAGGTCTGCGCCAAGCGCGACTACGACGCGGCGTTCGAGCTCGTCACCGACGACCTCGAGTACCAGAACATGATGCTGCCGGCGGTGCAGGGCAAGGACGCGATGCGCGACACCTGCGACATGCTGCTGTCCCTCTGCGAGGACTCGGAGTGGCTCGTCCACCACGAGGTCGCGAGCGGCGACCTCGTGATGAACGAGCGCACGGACCGGTTCCTCAAGGACGGCACTTGGCACGACCTGCCGGTCGCCGGTGTCTTCCAGCTGCGGGACGGGCTCATCGCCAGCTGGCACGACTACTTCGACCTGCAGACCGCGATGACGGCGCTGTTCCCCGAGGGCTTCCCGAGCTAGCCGCGCTGGTCCTGGGGGGTCGAGGGCTGCAGCACCACCGGCCGAGGCGCCGCCACGGGCGCCTTGCCCTTCTTGGGCTTCTTCGGCTCGCGCCCCTGCTTGTCCTTGGACATGCCGGGACCTCCTTCCTCATCGTCGCTGACGGATGCGGGACAGAGGGCTCACTTCTCCATAGGGCCAGTGTGCGCCCGTGGATCCCTTAGGGCAAAGGGATTTCGGGCTCGCCGCGCGCGATGTCCCAGGTGCGCGTGTCGGCGGCGGTCGTCGCCAGCGGGGTCGCAGGCATGCCGATCGCGAGGGCCGCGGCGGAGCTCCGGCGAAACATCACGTCCCAGCTCGGGTCGGGCAGCACCAGCGGGAAACCGGGGCGCTCGGCGACCTGGATGACCTCGTCGGCGCCGCACACCGTGACCAGCTCACCGAGGGTTACCGCGGGCTGTGGGCCGACGGCGTTGAAGGTGCCGGGCTTGTCCGTCTCGAGCAGCAGCACGACGAGCCGCGCGAGGTCGCGGGCGTCGACGACCTGCACCGGCTGGTCGAGCCGACCGGGGACCTCGACGGTCCCGCGGGCCCGGGTCCAGTAGGTGAAGCGCTCGGTCGGGTCGTAGGGCCCGGCGACGATCCCCGGTCGCACGATGGTCGCGCGGTCCCCGTGCAGGCTGCGCAGGTCGTCCTCGCAGGCGACCTTGAGGGGGCCATAGGTGTCGCCGTCCACCACCTCCGAGTCGCGGTACGGCGGGAGCCGCGGGCTGTCCTCGTTCATGCCGTCGGTCCCTGCGGCGGGGTCGTAGACCGACCCGGTGCTGATGAACAGGTACCGGCCGGTCGTCACCGCCGCGGCCGCCTCCTGGACGTGCCGCGGCACGTACCCCGACACGTCGACGACGGCGTCCCAGCTGGCGCCGGCGATGCTCTCGTAGTCGCCGGCGTCCCTGTCTCCGGTCGCTCTCGCCGTACCGGGGAAGAGGTCGGTGCCTGTCTTGCCCCGGCTGAACAGGGTCGGTGTGTGGCCACGGTCCAGCAGGTCCTGCACGATCCAGCGACCGACGAAGGAGGTGCCACCAAGTACGAGGACGTCCATGGGTCGACCCTAGGTCACGCAGAACTCGTTCCCTTCGGGGTCCTGCATGACGACGCCGTAGTGGTCCTGGTACTCGTCGAGCACCCTGGTGCGTGTCGCGCCCGCCGCCTCCAGACGCGCCGCGCGCTCCTCGACCACACGCACTCGCTCGGGCTTGGGCAGGCCCCGGCCGACCAGCACGTCGAGGTGCACGCGGTTCTTGGCGGTCTTGCCCTCGGGCACCTGCTGGAACCAGATCGCCGGGAGGGTGCCCTCGGGGTGCTGGATGCGGTCCTGGCAGTCGTCCTCGCCGAGCTCGTCCTCGGGGACGCCGATGCTGCGGTACCAGTCACGCCAGGTGGCGTGCCCCTCCGGCGGCGGCACCGGCTCGTAGTCGAGCGCCAGGCACCAGAACCGCACCTGCGCCGCAGGGTCGTGGCAGTCGATGGCGATCTGCAGTCCAGTCATGCGGCCCCCTCCACCCATGGCACGGTAGAGCCATGCCCCGACTGATCCTGCTCCGGCACGCGAAGGCGGAGCCGCACCGCACGGACGACCACGCCCGGGTGCTGGCGCCACGCGGCCGAACGGACGCCGCCGCGCTGCGCCCGCTGATGGTCGAGCTGGCCCCGCAGCTCGCGGTGGTGTCCACCAGTACCCGCAGCCGCGAGACGTGGGCGCTGGCCGATCCGGGCGGGGTGCCGGCAGTGTTCGACGACCGGGTCTACGAGGCCTCGACGGCCGATCTCCGGGAGGTGCTCTCCGAGCTGGTGGTCGAGAGCGCCGTGCTGGTGGGTCACAACCCGTCGGTCGAGGGGCTGGCCTTCGAGCTCGAGGCGAACGACGACACCAGCCGCGGCATGCGCACCTGCGGGGTGGCCGTCTTCGAGGTGGCCGACTGGTCCCTGGACGGCGCCCACCTGACCTTCTTCCGCTGACCTCCCCGACCGCCCCTTGGTGACCGCCGCTCGGTGACCGACCCCTCGGTGATCGACCCCTCGGTGATCAACAGGCACTTGCGTGGCCGACACGCCGGCGTGTCGTACGGGTTATCCCCTGTTGATCACCAGGCTCGGGGGATCCCCTGTTGATCACCCAGGAGGGGGCGGGGGGGGCGGCCCCGGAGGTCAGTCGAACCAGGGGGCGACCCAGGCGTCGGGGTCGCCGGTGAGCTTGGAGATGTGCTTGGGCAGCTTCCCGGTCGCGATGTCGGCGAGGCTGACGTTGCTGAGCACCCCGCGCAGGGCGGC
>JAOPVZ010000070.1 GCA_025965935.1 Frankiales bacterium
TCCGAGCCGACCACGCCGGAGGTGATGGACGTGTCCTTCAAGCGGCGGACGCCGGTCGTGATCGGGGTGTGCAACTTCTCGGGCGAGCCCTCGATCACGGTGACCTACACGTTCACCTACAAGTAGCCGCTCAGGGCAGCAGGATCGTCCGGAGCCGGCCGACATCGGTCATCCGGCGCTCAGCGAGCCGGTCGGCCGCGACAGCCGGGGGCACGCCCTCGGCCTCGGCCAGGCGGAACACCTCGAGGGTGGTGTCGAAGATGCTGGCGGCCTTGGCCCGCGCGCGCTCGAAGGAGAAGCCCTCGATCTCGTCGGCCACCTGGATGAGACCGCCGGCGTTGGCGACGTAGTCGGGCGTGAAGAGCACACCGTTGTCGGCGAGGACCTTCTCGATGCCAGGGTGTGCCAGCTGGTTGTTGGCCGCGCCGCAGACCACACGGGCCCGCAGCCTCGGCATCAGCTCGTCCGACAGCGACCCGCCGAGGGCGCAAGGGGCGTAGACGTCGACGTCGAGCGCCGGCAGCTCCGCGACGGAGACGGCGGCGGCCCCGAGCGCGACGGCACGCTCCACGGCGACCGGGTTGACGTCGGCGACCACGACGGTCGCACCGTCCTCGACCAGGTGCTCGACGAGGTGGAAGCCGACCTTGCCGACTCCCTCGACCGCGACCGTACGGCCCTGCAGCGTCGCGGCCCCGAACGTCACCTGGGCGGCGGCGCGCATCGCCTGGAACACCCCGAACGCGGTGAGCACCGCGCTGTCCCCGGCGCCGCCGTGCTCGGGTGAGCGGCCGGTCACGAAGCGCGTCTCGCGGGCGATGACGTCCATGTCGGCGACGAAGGTGCCGACGTCGCACGCCGTGTAGTAGCGGCCGCCGAGCGACTCGACCATGCGGCCGTACGCGCGCAGCAACCCCTCGGTCTTCATCGTCGCCGGGTCACCGAGGATGACCGCCTTGCCGCCGCCGAGGTCGAGGCCCGCGCACGCCGCCTTGTAGGCCATCGCCTTCGACAGGGCGAGCACGTCCGAGAGCGCGGCAGCCTCGTCGGCGTACGGGTAGAAGCGGGTGCCGCCCAGCGCCGGCCCGAGCGCCGTGGAGTAGATCGCGATGATCGCCCTCAGGCCCGAGGCCGGGTCCTGGCAGAACACGACCTGCTCGTGCCCTGCGTCCTTGAGGTGGTCGGTGCGGTCGAAGACGCCCACGACAGAGATCTCCTTGCTCGGCGCCGGCCCTCGTGAGGCGGTGGCGGTGGTTGCGGAGGAGGTGTGCCCCGCGGTGCCACGTTATGGCAAGGCTATCGGCAGCTGGCGTGTCAGGATGAATGACGTGACGTTCGTGGCGAGCCTGCGTGTGTACGAGCCGCTGGCAGGTTTCGACGGTGCCGAGCGTGAGCACTGGGAGCGGTACGCCGCCGAAGGAGCGCACTTCGGTACGTCGGCAGGTACCGCTCTCGAGCGGGCGGCCGCCCTCGCGGCGGTGGCCGGCAGGACCCTGCCGGTGACCGGTGACCACGCCTACGTCACGGAGGTCGACGGCGTGACGCTCGTCTGCCCGTGGCGCACCGGACTGCGCGCGCAGGAGGCCCTGCTGGACTTCTGCGCCGAGCTCCCCGACGTGCTGTCGGAGGCCTTCGCGCCGACCGCGCTGCTGGAGCGGGCCGAGGTCGAGCTGGACCGCTGGCGAGCCGAGAACGGCAGCACGACGAGCCACATCCGCACCTGCACCTGGCAGGTCCCGCTGCGCTGGTTCGTGCTGGTCGACCCGGAGGAGCGCGAGGTGTCGCTGGGCGAGCAGGGGACCGGACCCTCGGGTCCCGGGACGCTGCGCCGCACCGGACGGCAGCTGGTCTACCGAACGCCGATGAGCCGGGCCCGCCGACGGGTGGCCCGCGCGCTGGCCGTCGTACGAACCGCCGTCGGCGACCCCGCTGTGTCCGAGGGGATCGAGGACCTCGGTCGCTGGCTCGAGGAGTTCCACCCGCGCTCGCTGGTGGAGCTGGACTACGGGGATCTCGTGCACCTGCTCGACGATGCTGAGCTCACCCAGGACGAGTCCGCCCGGGACATGCAGCACGCCCTGCAGCGGTTGGCGGACGGCGACGGGGCGGAAGCGGGAGCTGCGTACGCTCTGATGACGACCCGGATGAAGGCCCTCCAGGCGGTCGAGAGCGCCAACTAAGGGGCCGAACCCGGACATCCCCTGACCTTCCGTGACTAGTCCCAAGATGGCCCGCCCGGGCCATACCGGACAAGGAGGGCATCGGGCAACGTCAAGGGCGAGCGGCGAGCAAGCCCGCTCACAGCGCTCCGCCGAGAGGACAGATCGATGAGTACCCGTACCCCTGAGGCTGAGGCCCTGCTGACTCCCGCTGAGGTCGCCTCCATGTTCCGCGTCGACCCGAAGACGGTCACCCGGTGGGCCAAGAGCGGCAAGCTGACCTCGATCCGCACGCTCGGTGGCCACCGTCGCTACCGCGAGGCGGAGGTCCGCGCCCTGCTCGCGGGCATCCCGCAGCCGCGCTCGAGCTGACCCAGTTCAACCCTGCGGCGCCCTCGGGTGCCGCCGACCCAGCACCTGACCGTGCCGGCAGCGCTCCTGGCATGCCCAGAGCCGAGGCCCTTCCAGCAGTTCGATAGCGCCGCACCTGGCGGAGGTGCGGCGCTGTCGCATGTTCGGCTGACTGGCGGATGACGCTGCCCCTCCGGGGCGGTGTCGTGGTGGCCAGGGACGGAGTCGAACCGCCGACCCTGCGATTTTCAGTCGCATGCTCTACCAGCTGAGCTACCTGGCCAGGTGGTGGTGCTT
>JAOPVZ010000108.1 GCA_025965935.1 Frankiales bacterium
CGGCACCTGGACCAAGACCGAGCGCACCCGCATGGCCAAGCCGCGCGGCTACGCGCTGCGCTACCCGTCCTCCGGCCACGCCGTCGAGGTCGACATCACCCGCCAGGTCGTCGTCTACTCCGAGGCCGGCGTCATCAAGATGATCGTGGATACCTCCACCGGTGGCGAGTACCGCTACTACTACGAGGGCGGCTCCGACATCGCGCACACCCCCCGGGGCTCCTTCCAGGTCCAGCGAAAAATCGACGGGGTGCGGACGAGCAAGCTCGGCGACCTCTACCGGCCCTCAAACTTCATCGGCGGCTTCGCCCTGCACGGCGAGGGGTACGACGTGCCGACCCACCCGGCCAGCCACGGCTGCGTGCGCATGACCGACTACAACACCGACCTGCTCTACTCGAAGCTCACTGTCGGCACCCCGGTCCACGTCTTCGACGAGTAGTTCGACGCAAGGCTCGTCACTGCGCGCGCCTAGTCTGGAGCGCGTGGCAGACCCCGTTTCGTACCGGCCGGCCGCCGGCACGATCCCGGTCGAGCCGGGGGTCTACCGATTCCGTGACGACAAGGGCAAGGTCGTCTACGTCGGCAAGGCCAAGAGCCTCCGCAGCCGGCTGACGTCCTACTTCCAGGACGTCCGCAACCTGCACCCCAGGACCCGTCAGATGGTCACCACCGCAGCGTCGGTGGAGTGGACGGTCGTGGCCAACGAGGTCGAGGCGCTGCAGCTCGAGTACTCCTGGATCAAGGAGTTCGACCCGCGCTTCAACGTGAAGTACCGCGACGACAAGAGCTATCCGTCGCTGGCGGTCACGCTGCACGAGGAGTACCCGCGGCTGCAGGTGATGCGGGGCCCGAAGAAGAAGGGCGTGCGCTACTTCGGTCCCTACTCCCATGCCTGGGCGATCCGCGAGACCCTCGACCTGCTGCTGCGGGTGTTCCCGGCCCGCACCTGCAGCGCGGGTGTGTTCAAGCGGGCTGGTCAGGTCGGTCGGCCGTGCCTACTCGGGTACATCGGCAAGTGCTCCGCACCCTGCGTCGGCCGGGTCTCCGCAGCTGAGCACCGGGCCATCGTCGACGACTTCTGCGACTTCATGGCCGGTTCGTCGACGAAGTTCGTGCGGCGTCTCGAGCAGCAGATGAAGGAGGCGGCGGAGCAGCTCGACTACGAGCGCGCGGCTCGGCTGCGCGACGACATCGGCGCCATGACCCGGGCGCTCGAGAAGCAGACCGTGGTGCTCGCCGACGGCACCGACGCCGACGTCATCGCGATCGCCCAGGACGGACTGGAGGCGGCGCTCCAGGTCTTCCACGTGCGCGGCGGTCGCGTGCGCGGGCAGCACGGCTACGTCGTCGACAAGGTCGAGGAGGTCAGCACTGGTGAGCTCGTCGGGCAGTTCCTCGCGCAGGTCTACGGCGAGGACGAGGACGAGTACGAGCTGGGGCAGGCGGCGGCCGACGTACCCCGCGAGGTGCTGGTCCCGGCGCTTCCGCCTGACACACAAGCGATCGAGCGCTGGCTCAAGCAGCTTCGCGGCACGAACGTCAGCGTCCGGGTCCCGCAGCGCGGTGACAAGAGGTCGCTCATGGAGACCGTCGAGCGCAACGCCACCCAGGCCTTCGCCCTGCACAAGACCAAGCGCGCCAGCGACCTCACTGCGCGTTCGAAGGCGCTCGCCGAGATCCAGGAGTCCCTCGACCTGGACGAGGCGCCGTTGCGGATCGAGTGCTTCGACGTCTCCAATTTGCAGGGGACGAGTGTCGTGGCGAGCATGGTCGTCTTCGAAGACGGCCTCGCCCGCAAGTCGGAGTACCGCCGCTTCTCCGTCAAGCACGTCGAGGGCCAGGACGACGTCGCGTCCATGCACGAGATCATCAGCCGCCGCTTCGCGCGCTACCTGGAGGAGAGCCAGGAGCATCCCGACTTCGACGGCGAGACCGGCCGGCCCAAGAAGTTCGCCTACCCGCCGAACCTCGTGGTCGTCGACGGTGGGCCGCCTCAGGTGGCGGCAGCGCAGCGCGCCCTCGACGAGCTCGGCATCAGCGACGTCGCGCTGTGCGGGCTCGCGAAGCGGCTCGAGGAGGTCTGGCTCCCTGGGCACGACGACCCGGTCATCATGCCGAGGACCAGTGAGGGGCTGTACCTCCTGCAGCGCGTCCGTGACGAGGCGCACCGCTTCGCCATCGCCTTCCACCGGCAGAAGCGGTCCAAGGCGATGACCACGAGCGCGCTCGACGGGATCGCGGGCCTCGGGGAAGCGCGCCGCAAGGCTGTGCTGCGACACTTCGGGTCGCTGAAGCGGTTGCGGGCCGCGACGGTCGAGGAGGTCATGGAGGTGCAGGGCGTGGGCCGTGCGACGGCGGAGGCGGTCGTGACCGCGCTCGCCTCGGAGGCCCCCGCGGCGCCCGCCTTCAACGCCGCCACCGGTGAGGTGCTGGGATGACCCTCGAGCTGGTGGTCGTCACCGGGCTGTCAGGCGCCGGTCGCTCCACCGCTGCCCACCACCTCGAGGACCTCGGCTGGTTCGTGGTGGACAACCTCCCGCCCTCGCTGATCGGCACCATGGTCGACCTGGCGCTGGGGTCGGAGGGCGCGGTCGAGAAGATCGTGGTGGTGACCGACACCAGGTCGCGGCCCTTCGCGGGCGATCTGGACACCGCCCTCGAGCAGCTCGCCGACCGGGGCACCCGGGCCCGCGTGCTGTTCCTCGAGGCCAACGACGAGGCGCTCGTGCGCCGCTTCGACTCGGTACGACGTCCGCACCCGCTCCAGGGGGACGGCGGGTTGGTCGACGGGATCGCCCGGGAGCGCGACCTGCTGCGCGACACCAGGGCCAAGGCTGACCTGGTGCTCGACACCAGCGTGCTCAACGTCTACGAGCTGCGCGACCGGGTCGGTGCCGCGTTCGACGCCCGCGCGTCGGCTGCGCCGCTGCAGCTCACCCTGATGTCCTTCGGCTACAAGTACGGCCTGCCCGTCGACGCCGACCTCGTCGTCGACTGCCGCTTCCTGCCCAACCCGCACTGGGTGCCGGAGCTGCGGCCGCAGACCGGGCAGGACGCCGCGGTGCGCGACTACGTCCTCTCACGCGACGGCGCAGCCGAGTTCCTCGACCGCTACGAGGGTCTCGTGCAGCTGCTCGCCCACGGCTACCTGCGCGAGGGGAAGCGCTACGCCCTGCTCGCCGTCGGCTGCACGGGCGGCAAGCACCGCAGTGTCGCGATGGCCGAGGAGCTGGCCCGTCGGCTCGGCGACGACGGCCTCGAGGTCGTCGTCCAGCACCGAGACCTGGGGCGCGAGTGAACCGGCGATCAGGGGCGGCGAAGGTGGTCGCCCTCGGCGGCGGCCACGGTCTCGCCGCGTCCCTGCAGGCGCTGCGGCAGGTGACCGACGACCTCACCGCGATCGTCACGGTCGCAGACGACGGCGGCTCCAGCGGTCGGCTGCGCGACGAGCTCGCGATGCTGCCGCCGGGCGACCTGCGGATGGCGTTGGCCGCGCTGTCGGGTGAGGACGACTGGTCGCAGACCTGGAGCCGGCTGCTGCAGCACCGCTTCGGGGGCGACGGTCCGCTGGCCGGCCATGCCGTCGGCAACCTGATGCTCGCCGGGCTGGCCGAGACGACCGGCATGGTCGAGGCGCTCGACCTGGTCGGTCGCCTGGTGGGTGCCCGCGGCCGGGTGCTGCCGGCGTCGACGACGCCGCTGCAGATCGTGGCCGAGGTCGTCGGGCTCGACCCGACGGACCGCTCGGCGATCACCGAGGTGATCGGCCAGGTCGCGGTCGCGACGACCACGGGCGACGTGTGCGCGGTCCGGCTGCTGCCGGAGGACCCGCCGGCCTGCCCGGAGGCGGTGCAAGCTGTCCTCGACGCCGACTTCGTGGTGCTCGGCCCGGGCTCCTGGCTGACCAGTGTCATCACCCACCTGCTGATCCCTGAGCTCCGCGAGGCGCTGGCGAAGACAGCGGCCACCCGGGTGGTGGCGCTCAACCTCGCGCCGCAGCCGGGCGAGACCGAGGGGTACTCGCCGGAGACCCACCTGGAGGTCCTCTGCGCCCACGCGCCGGAGCTGTTGGTGGACGTCGTGGTGGCCGACGAGGACCGGGTGCTGGACAGGCATGGTCTGATGAGTGCCGTCGAGTCGGCGGGGGGCCGGCTGGTCCTGGCCCCCGTCGCCCTCGGCGACGGCACACCACGGCACGACCCGCAGCTGCTGGCTGCGGTCTACAGCGAGATCGTGGCGAACTCATGAGAGGTGACGGGTAGATGGCGATGACGGCTGCCGTCAAGGACGAGCTCTCCCGGCTGTCCGTGACAAAGCCCTGTTGCCGCAAGGCCGAGATGGCGGCGCTGCTGCGCTTCGCCGGGGGGTTGCACCTGGTCTCCGGTAAGATCGTCATCGAGGCCGACCTCGACGCGGGCAGCATCGCGCGGCGCCTCCGCAAGGAGATCGCCGAGGTGTACGGGCACGCCAGCGACGTGCACGTCGTGGCTCCGGGCGGCCTGCGCAAGGGCAATCGGTGGATCGTGCGGGTGTCCAAGGACGGCGACGGGCTGGCCCGTCAGGTCGGCCTCGTCGACACCTACGGCAGACCGGTCCGTGGTCTGCCGCCGGCGGTCGTGAGCGGCGGGCTCTGCGATGCGGCGGCGGCCTGGCGCGGCGCCTTCCTCGCGCACGGCTCGCTCACCGAGCCCGGCCGGTCGAGCTCGCTCGAGATCTCCTGCCCCGGCCCGGAAGCGGCCCTGGCCCTGGTCGGTGCCGCCCGCCGCCTGGGCGTGCAGGCCAAGGCCCGTGAGGTGCGTGGTGTCGACCGGGTGGTGGTTCGCGACGGCGACGCCATCGCGGTCCTGCTCACCCGGCTCGGCGCCCACGAAGCGCTCATCGCCTGGGAGGACCGGCGGATGCGCCGCGAGGTCCGGGCCACCGCCAACCGGCTCGCGAACTTCGACGACGCCAACCTGCGCCGGTCCGCCCGGGCCGCGGTCGCCGCCGGTGCCCGGGTCGCCCGCGCGCTGGAGATCCTGGGCGAGGACGCGCCCGAGCACCTGCTCGCGGCAGGGCGGTTGCGGATCGAGCACTCCAACGCCTCCCTCGAGGAGCTCGGGGCGCTCGCCGAGCCGCCTATGACCAAGGACGCCGTGGCGGGCCGCATCCGGCGGCTGCTGGCGATGGCGGACAAGCACGCCGGTGACCTGGGCATCCCCGACACGGAGGCGGCGGTCACGGCCGAGATGCTTGCGCCCTGACAGCCCCCGGGCCGCCCTCATCGGTGACGCCCTCGACGGCCAGGTGCTGCGGGCCGCTGGGTGGCGGGTCAGCGGCGCCCTCCAGCTGCTGCCCTACGACGATCCCGGTGATGTCCCGTCGTACGCCTCGTTGGACGAGCTCCTCGAGGACGGACTGCAAGGGGTCGCGCTGAGCGGGTCCGACCCGCACCTCGCCGGGCACCTGCCCGACCTCCTCGCCGCCGGGCTCGCGGTGCTGCTCCCGACGCCCGCGCCGCTCGATCCGGAGCTGCTCCGCGTCGCGAGGGAGGCCGCACCGGAGGCGCTCACGGCGGTCGGTCTGGTCCAGCGGTGGGAGCCCTGGGTCGGTACGACGGGAGCGGCACTGCCGCTCGCCGGGGGACCGCTGCTCCAGTGCACCGTCCGAGGCTGGCCGCGCGGCCAGGTCGCTGCCGCGGAGCTGGTCGACCTGACGCGGCAGTGGTGCGGCGACGTGGTCGGGGTGACCGCCGCGCCGGCCCGGCTGCCGGCTGCCGAGCTGGCGCCGGGTGTGCCGGTGGCCTGGTCGCTGCTGCACGAGAGCGGCGCCACGACGCTGGTGAGCCATGAGGACGCACCCCCGGTCGTGCGGCTCTCGTTCGCGACCGCGCGCTGGGAAGCTGGTCCACTCGGTGCCCGTTGGGTCGGCGGCGCCGAGGTGCCACTGCCGTCAGCACGGATGCCCGGCACCGTGCCGCCCGGGACACCCGCGGGACTGCTGGCCTGCGCGACCTGGCTGCGCGAGGCGGTCGAGGCAGAGCCCGGCCCCGCCCCGGCAGCCGGCCCGGCACCCGCGGGTCTGGGTGATCTGCAGGCGGTGGAGCGGGCGCTCAGCGCGCTGCGCGAGTCGGCCCGTCGTGAGCTTCCCGTCGAGCTCTGAGGGAGCCGCTGCGCTCGGCCCGGATCGTGACGCGCACCACAGACCCGGGGGACAGCCGGCTGCTCCGCGCTGGGTAGCCTCGACACACCTGTGCCGCACCTGTAACCGAGGAGATCCCCGTGACCGTCCGCGTAGGCATCAACGGCTTCGGCCGCATCGGCCGCAACTTCTTCCGGGCTGTGCAGGCCAGTGGCGTCGATGTCGAGATCGTGGCCGTCAACGACCTGACGGACAACAAGACGCTGGCCCACCTGCTCAAGTACGACTCGATCCTCGGCCGTCTCGGCGACGTCACCTACACCGGGGACGCGATCTCGGTCGGCGGCAAGTCCTTCCGCGCTTTCGAGGAGCGCGACCCCGCCAACCTGCCGTGGGGCGAAGTCGGCGCCGACGTCGTCATCGAGTCGACCGGCTTCTTCACCGACGGGACGAAGGCGAAGGCCCACCTGGACGGTGGCGCGAAGAAGGTCATCATCAGCGCGCCGGCCTCCAACGAGGACCTGACCGTCGTCATGGGCGTCAACGACGACCAGTACGACCCGGCCACCCACCACGTCATCTCCAACGCGTCCTGCACGACGAACTGCCTGGCGCCGATGGCGAAGGCCCTCGACGACGAGTTCGGCATCGTCAAGGGGCTCATGACGACGATCCACGCCTACACGCAGGACCAGAACCTGCAGGACGGACCGCACAAGGACCTGCGTCGGGCCCGTGCAGCCGCCATCAACATCGTCCCCACGAGCACCGGCGCCGCGAAGGCCATCGGGCTGGTGCTCCCGCAGCTGAAGGGCAAGCTCGACGGCTACGCCCTGCGCGTCCCGGTCCCGACCGGCTCGGCCACCGACCTCACGGTCGAGGTGGGTCGCGAGACGTCGGTCGAAGAGGTCAACGCCGCGGTCAAGGCCGCCGCGGAGGGTCTGCTGAAGGGCTACCTGAAGTACACCGAGGACGAGATCGTGTCGACCGACATCGTCACGGACCCCTCCTCCTGCGTCTTCGACTCGGGCCTGACGAAGGTGATCGGCAACCAGGTCAAGGTCGTCGGCTGGTACGACAACGAGTGGGGCTACTCCAACCGGCTCGTGGACCTCGTCGGCCTGGTGGGCTCCTCGCTTTGAGAAGCGCAGAAGACCTGCAGGTCAAGGGAAAGCGGGTCCTCGTCCGCTCCGACCTGAACGTCCCGCTCGAGAACGGCGTCATCACCGACGACGGCCGAATCCGGGCCTCGCTCCCGCTCCTGCGCTCGCTCGTCGAGCAGGGCGGCCGGGTCGTCGTGACCGCCCACCTGGGCCGCCCGAAGGGCACGCCCGACCCCGCCTACAGCCTCGCGCCCGTCGCGAGACGGCTGGAGGAGCTGCTGGGCCGGCCGGTGCGGCTGGCTCGCGACGTGGTCGGCCCGGATGCCCAGTCGTCGGTCGAGGACCTGCGTGAGGGGGGCGTCGTCCTGCTGGAGAACGTCCGCTTCGAGGCCGCCGAGACGTCGAAGGACGATGCGGAGCGCGGTGCCTTCGCCGACCAGCTCGCCGCGTTCGCGGACCTCTACGTCGATGACGCCTTCGGCGCTGTGCACCGCAAGCACGCCAGCGTCTACGACGTCGCCCAGCGCCTGCCGCACGCCGCCGGCCCGTTGGTGACGGCGGAGGTCGAGGTGCTCGAGCGGCTCGAGAAGGACCCGGACCGGCCCTACGTCGTGGTGCTGGGCGGCTCCAAGGTGAGCGACAAGATCAAGGTGATCGAGGCGCTGCTGCCGCAGGTCGACGCCCTGCTCGTCGGCGGCGGCATGTGCTTCACCTTCCTCAAGGCGCAGGGCCACGGGATCGGCTCGTCGCTGCTCGAGGACGAGCTGCTCGACCAGTGCCGGAGCCTGCTCGACAGCGGCAAGGTCGTGCTGCCGGTCGACGTCGTGGCCGCGACCTCCTTCAGCGCCGACGCCGACCACGAGGTGGTCCCGGCCGACGCCATCCCCGACGACCGGATGGGGCTCGACATCGGGCCGGTGTCGGTGCGGCTGTTCGCCGCCCGGCTCGAGGGGGCGAAGACGGTGTTCTGGAACGGGCCGATGGGGGTGTTCGAGATGGCGCCCTTCGCCGCCGGCACCCGCGGCGTCGCCGAGGCGGTGGCAGCCCTGGACGCGCTGACGGTGGTCGGTGGGGGAGACAGCGCTGCCGCCGTACGGGCCCTGGGCATCGACGAGTCGCGCTTCACGCACATCAGCACCGGGGGAGGCGCCTCCCTGGAGCACCTCGAGGGCAAGGTCCTCCCGGGCTTGGCGGTCCTGGATGACTAGCCGGTCCTCGATGACTAGCCGGGGGAGCGACCGCAAGCCGCTCATGGCCGGCAACTGGAAGATGAACCTCAACCACCTCGAGGCCATCGCCCTGGTCCAGAAGCTCGCCTTCAGCCTCTCCGACAAGGACCACGACGCCGTCGAGTGCGTGGTGCTGCCGCCGTTCGTGGACCTCCGGAGCGTCCAGACGCTGATAGACGGCGACAGGCTGCGGATCGGGTACGGCGCGCAGGACCTGTCGCCGCACGACGCCGGCGCGCACACCGGCGACATCAGCGGCGGCATGCTCGCGAAGCTGGGCTGCCAGTACGTCGTGGTCGGGCACTCTGAGCGACGCACCGAGCACTCAGAGTCGGATGAGCTGGTGCGCGCGAAGGTCCTCGCGGCCGGTCGGCACGGCCTGGTGCCCATCCTGTGCGTCGGGGAGGGACTGGAGGTGCGCCAAGCGGGCGGGCACGTCCAGCACTGCGTCGAGCAGCTGCGCGCGGCCCTGGATGGCGTCCCGGAGGCCGTGCTACGCACGCTCGTCGTCGCCTACGAGCCGGTCTGGGCCATCGGCACCGGAGAGGTCGCCACGCCGGAAGACGCGCAGGAGGTCTGCGCAGCGCTGCGCGGGCTGCTCGCCGAGGTCGCGGGCGGCGGAGCCGGGACCAACCTCGCTGACGGCGTGCGGATCCTCTACGGCGGTTCGGTGAAGTCCTCGAACGTGGCGGCGATCATGGCGCAGCCGGATGTGGACGGCGCGCTCGTGGGCGGAGCCTCGCTCGAGGCCGACGAGTTCGCCAAGATCGTCCGCTTCCCGGCACTGGAGGTTCTCCCGTGACGCCCCCGGTGACGCAGTAGGACCTTCTGTCCGGCTGCGAAATACGGGCGTCACCTACGTCGGCTCCCAAGGTCACCGGTTGGTCACGATGTCGCGACAACACGGCGTCCGGCCTTTTGTCGAGCACTTTTCTCGTCCTAGATTGCCGCCGACGGCTACCCGCCGCCTGCCCGCATGCAGCACGACCCGCTCACCCCCACGAAGGGCGAGCGGTCCACCAGCCCCGAGGGACGGAGACTCGACCGCGTGACTGCCCCGCTCGACGTCGAAAAGTCAGCCCTCCAGGCCGACCCGGACGCAGCCGTCTCTGGCTTGTCAGCAAAGGCGGTCGAGGGCCGCTCGCTGCGGCAGATCGCGTGGATGCGCCTCAAGCGCGACAAGGTCGCGCTCGGCGGTGGCATCGTCATCCTGCTGCTGATCCTCATCGCCGTGTTCGCGCCGCTCATCGTGAAGCTGCTCGGCCATCCGCCGAACGACTTCCACCAGGAGCTGCTCGACCCGACCCTTCTCACGCCGAAGGGCAGCTTCGGCGGCATCAGCTCGCAGTTCCTGCTCGGCGTCGAGCCGGTCAACGGCCGGGACGTCTTCAGCCGGATCGTCTACGGCGCCAGGATCTCGCTGCTCACGGCGTTCCTGGCGACCTTGCTGTCGGTGTCCATCGGGACGGTGGTCGGGATCACCGCCGGCTTCTTCGGTGGCTGGGTGGACGGGCTCATCAGCCGGCTCATGGACATCCTGCTGGCCTTCCCGCTGCTCGTCTTCGCGATCAGCATCGGCACCGTGATCCAGACGGCCAACGGCTCGGTCTTCGGGTTGTCCGGCACGTCGCTCAGCGTCGCGACGCTGATCTTCATCATCGGCTTCTTCAACTGGCCCTACATCGGCCGCATCGTCCGCGGCCAGACGCTCTCCCTGCGGGAGAAGGAGTTCATCGACGCGGCGCGGAGCCTCGGCGCGACGAACCGGCACATCATCTTCAAGCAGCTGCTTCCGAACCTCGCCGCGCCGGTGCTCGTCTACTCGACCCTCATCATCCCGACGAACATCCTCTTCGAGGCAGCCCTGTCGTTCCTCGGCGTCGGTGTGCGGCGTCCGACAGCGAGCTGGGGCAGCATGCTCAGCGACGCGGTCGAGACCTACCAGATCGACCCGGTGTTCATGATCGTCCCCGGGGTCGCACTGCTCATCACCGTCATGGCCTTCAACCTGCTCGGAGACGGACTCCGCGACGCGCTCGACCCCCGGGCCGGTCGCTAGGAGACCCCACAGACCCGTCGCTGCGGTCCTGAAGGACCCCGGCGACGCGCACGAACGGTGGACGTCGCCGACTACCACCGCAGAACTCGAAGGGAGCACCGCTCACGATGTCCCGCATTCAGCTCGTCAGGGCTGGCAGCCTCGCTGCCGTCCTCGCTCTTGGAGCGGCCGCCTGCGGCGGCTCGTCCGGTAGCAAGCCCCCGAACAACCCGGGCGTCAGCGCTGCCTACAACGCCGCGATCGGAGGGGTCGTCAACCAGTCCACGAAGACCGGCGGCACGATCAACTTCGTCGCGAGCTCCGACTTCGACTCGCTGGACCCAGCGCGCACCTACTACGCCTACTCCTGGGACTACCAGCGCATCTACCAGCGCACGCTGATGATGTTCAAGCCGGTTCCCGGCAAGGCCGGCGCCTCGGTGACAGGTGACCTCGCCGACGGCCCGGGCAAGCTCTCGGACGGCGGCAAGACCGTCTCGTACACGCTGCGCGACGGCATCAGCTTCCAGGACGGCAAGGCCATCACCTCGGCCGACATCAAGTACGCCCTCGAGCGCTCCTTCGCCCAGGACGTCATCAACGGCGGTCCGGGTGCGACCTACCTCTCGCCGATCCTCGTCGGGGGCGCCACCTACAAGGGCCCCTACAAGCAGCCGGCGGGCCTGTCGTCGATCGACGTCAGCGACCCGAAGAAGATCACGTTCCACCTGACGAAGCCCTTCGCGGACTTCGACTACCTGATGGCCCTGCCGATCAGCACCCCGGTCCCGAAGGCTGCTGACACCGGCAAGAACGGCGGCGCGAACTACCAGTTCCACGTCGTGTCCAGCGGCCCGTACATGATCCCGCCCGGCGGCTACAGCCCCGGCAAGAACCTGACCCTCGTCCGCAACCCCAACTGGAAGAAGTCCTCGGACCCGAACCGGCTGGCGCTGCCCGACAAGATCAACCTCACCGAGGGTCTTGACTCCACCGACGAGGACCAGCGCGTGCTCGCCGGCTCGGCCGACATGGAGATCGAGGGCACCGGCGTCCAGCAGGACGCGCAGTCCAAGATCCTCACGGGGGCCACCCTCAAGGCGAACGCCGACAACCCCTCGACCGGCTTCACCCGCTACATCTCCATCCAGCAGACGGTCGCACCGTTGAACAACGTGCACTGCCGCCGGGCCGTGCAGTACGCCGCCGACAAGGTGGCGCTGCAGTTCGCGCGTGGTGGACCGGTTGCCGGCGGGGACATCGCGGGTCAGATGACGCCGCCGACCCTGCCGTCCTACAAGAAGATCAACCCGTACCCGAGTGGTTCGGACAACAAGGGCGACCTGGTCAAGGCCAAGGAGGAGCTCAAGCTCTGCGGCAAGCCCACCGGCTTCTCGACCAAGATCGCCACGACGAACAAGGGCAAGGGCCCCGCGGTCGGGGAGGCGCTTCAGCAGGGTCTCGCGCGCGTCGGCATCAAGACCCAGATCATCGCGGTGGACCCGTCCACCTACTACAGCGGCGTCATCGGTCTGCCGAGCAACGTCAAGAAGCAGGGTCTCGGCCTGGCCGTCGCAGGGTGGGGTCCGGACTTCCCGACCCCGTACGGCTTCTTCGAGTCCATCGTCGACGGTCGGGCCATCAAGCCTGAGGGCGGCAACTCCAACTACGCCGAGCTCAACGACCCGGCCATCAACGGCCTGATCGACCAGGCGCAGGGCGAGACGGACGCAACCAAGCGCAACGACATCTGGGCCCAGGTGGACCAGAAGGTCATGGACAGTGCCGTGTACCTGCCGTTCGTGGCGGACAAGGCACTGACCTACCGCAGCCCGCGTCTGACGAACGTCTACATCAACGACTCGTTCGGGATCTACGACTTCGTCAACATGGGTGTGTCGGGCTAGCCGTACTGCCTGTCCAGCACTTCCAGCACCGAACCTGAAGGGCAGGTGACGGTCGCTGCGGCCGGGGCTCTCCGCCCCGGCCGCAGCGGCCAATCCTCATGGGTCGTTTCATCGTCCGGCGCCTGATCGGCGTCGTGCTGCTGCTGATCATCGTCAGCGCAGCAACCTTTGCGGTCTTCTTCCTCGGGCCGAAGTTCGTGGGCGCGGACGTCGCCCGCAACTTCTGCGGCCGGGTCTGCAACCAGCAGTCCCTGGTGGAGGTGAAGGCGAAGCTCGGCCTCGACAAGCCGATCTACGAGCAGTACGGCGCCTACGTGAAGGGCGTGGTGGCCGGTCGCGACTTCGTGACCGGCACGGACACGACGCACTGCAGCGCGCCGTGCCTCGGGTACTCCTTCAAGACGGACCAGTCGGTGTGGTTCCTCATGAAGGACCGGCTGCCGATCACCTTCTCGTTGGCTATCGGCGCCGCGCTGATGTGGCTGGTGAGCGGCGTTGCCGTGGGGATCCTCTCCGCACTACGCAGAGGTTCCTTCTTCGACCGAGCGGCCATGTCCGTGGCACTTGCCGGCGTCTCGCTGCCCGTCTACTTCACCGGGCTGGTTGCGCTGTCCATCTTCAGCTACAAGCTCAAGTGGTTCGTCAACGTCCACTACGTCGGGTTCACGAGCAACCCGGCGCTGTGGGCGAAGAACCTGCTGCTGCCGTGGATCTGCCTCGCCTTCCTGTACGCCGCGACGTATGCGCGGCTCACGCGCGCGAACATGCTCGAGACGATGGGCGAGGACTACATCCGCACGGCGCGTGCCAAGGGACTCCCTGAGAGCGTCGTGATCCGCCGGCACGGGTTCCGGGCCGCGCTCACTCCCATCGTGACCATCTTCGGGCTCGACCTCGGTGGCCTGCTCGGCGGTGCGATCCTCACCGAGACGGTGTTCGGCTTCCCGGGTGTCGGCAAGCTCGCCTACGACGCCATCGCTACCCAGGACCTGCCGGTCGTCCTCGGCGTCACGGTGTTCGCCGCGTTCTTCATCATCATGGCGAACCTCATCGTCGATGTGGCCTATGCCTACGTCGACCCACGCGTTCGCTACGGCTGATCGCTCAGGCTGATCTAGGCTCGCCCGAGACCCCGAACGAACTGAGGACACCGTGACGCAAGAGACCGTTGAAGGCACGAGGGCGCCCCGACCGGCCCCGTCGACCTTCCTCGAGGTCCGCGATCTCAAGATCCACTTCCCGACCGACGACGGTCTCGTGAAGGCCGTCGACGGGCTGTCGTTCCAGCTCGAGAAGGGCCAGACCCTGGGCATCGTCGGGGAGTCCGGCTCCGGCAAGTCGGTGACCAGCCTCGGCATCCTCGGCCTGCACAAGGGCACCCGGGCGCAGCTCGGCGGCGAGGTGTGGCTCGACGGTGAGGAGCTGGTGTCGGCCTCCAAGGAGGAGGTGCGCAAGCTGCGGGGCAAGAAGATGGCCATGATCTTCCAGGACCCGCTGTCGGCGCTGCACCCGTACTTCACGGTCGGGGCACAGATCTCAGAGGCGTACCGCATTCACAACAACGTCTCGAAGAAGGCCGGCCGCGCACGGGCCATCGAGATGCTCGAGCTGGTCGGGATCCCGACGCCGGACAAGCGGGTCGACGACTACCCCCACCAGTTCTCCGGCGGCATGCGGCAGCGCGCGATGATCGCGATGGCGCTGTCGTGCAACCCGGCACTGCTCATCGCCGACGAGCCGACCACCGCCCTCGACGTGACGGTCCAGGCGCAGATCCTCGACCTGCTGCGCGACCTCCAGAAGGAGTTCGGTTCGGCGATCATCATGATCACCCACGACCTCGGCGTCGTCGCCGAGTTCGTCGACGACATCCTCGTGATGTACGGCGGGAAGTGCGTCGAGTACGGCGCGGTCAACGAGGTCTTCTACGAACCGCAGCACCCCTACACCTGGGGACTGCTCTCGTCGGTGACCCGACTCGACCGAGTCCGGCAGGAGCGGCTCAAGCCGATCTCCGGGTCTCCGCCGAGCCTCATCAACATCCCGGACGGCTGCGCCTTCCACCCGCGCTGCCCGTACGAGCCGCAGACCGGTGGCAAGGGCTCGACGGTCGTGCCTGAGCTCGTCGACGCCGGCAAGGGCCACCTGGTGCGGTGCCACCTCTCCGCGAAGGAGCGGCAGGACATCTTCACCAAGCAGGTCAAGCCCACGCTGTGACCGTCACGTGAAGTCGACCGTGAAGACCCCATCGAGCCAGGAGCCCCGCGCATGACCGCCACCGCTGCCGACACCGGCGCCAG
>JAOPVZ010000121.1 GCA_025965935.1 Frankiales bacterium
CGGGCTGCCGGCGGACTGCTTCGCCGCTGACCCGCTGGCGCTGTGGCGCGACGTCCTCCGCCGGCAGGGCCCGCCGCTCGCGCTGGCGGCCACCTATCCCCCCGACACCGCCCTCAACTGACGCGCCGTGAATGGATACTGCGCTGCCCTCTCGAGGCTCAAAACAGCAGCGCGGTATCCATTCATCGCGGGACGGGCCAGAGGGTGGTGAACGCGGCGTCGGCCGCGGAGACCGCGGCGTGAAGCGCAGCCGCGTCGGCGGCCAGGTCGCGGGGCTCGCCGGCGCGCAGCGACGCCTCGATCCGCCCGCACAGCGCCGACAGCGCCAGCGCGCCCAGCGCCCCGGAGCCGGACCTCAAGGTGTGAGCCACCCTGCTGACCCGGTCGCCGTCGCCGGCCGCGACAGCTGTGTCGAGCTCGACCAGCCGGGCCGCGGTCTCGTCCCGCCACGTCCGGACCAGGCTGGCGCGGAACGCGGGCCCCCGATCGCCCAACCGCGCCACGAGCGACTCGAGCACCGCCGGGTCCACGCTCACGAGGGCACCCTCTCACGCCGCCGTACGCTCGCCCGATGACCGACCGCCGCCTGCTCCTGGTGCACGCCCACCCCGACGACGAGACGATCGGGACTGGCGCCACGATGGCGAAGTACGCGGCCGAGGGCGCCCACGTCACGCTCGTGACCTGCACCCTCGGCGAGGAGGGGGAGATCCTCGTCCCGTCGCTCGCGCACCTGGCCAGCGACCAGCAGGACGGGCTCGGGCAGCACCGGATCGGGGAGCTTGCTGCCGCGTGCGCCGCGCTCGGGGTGACCGACCACCGCTTCCTCGGCGGCCCGGGCAGGTGGCGGGACAGCGGGATGATGGGCACCCCGCAGAACGACCGGCCGGGCTGCTTCTGGCGCGCGGACCTCGACGAGGCATCCCGTGCCCTGGTCGCGGTGATCCGGGAGGTCCGGCCGCAGGTCGTCGTCACCTACGACGACAACGGCGGGTACGGGCACCCGGACCACATCCAGGCCCACCGGGTCACGGTCGCGGCCGTCGAGCAGGCCGCGGACCCGGCGTACGCACCCGAGACCGGTGAGCCGTGGACGGTGGCGAAGCTGTACTGGACCGCGTTCCCGAAGAGCGTCCTGCAAGCCGGCATCGACCACCTCAAGGCGTCGGGGCAGACCAACTTCTTCGGTGCCGACTCGGCCGACGACCTGCCGTTCGGCATCCCGGACGAGCAGGTGACCACCGAGATCGACGCGCGGGCGCACCTGGACGCCAAGGTGGCCGCGATGCGGGCACACGCCAGCCAGATCTCGGTGGACGGCCCCTTCTTCGCGCTGTCCGACAACGTCGGCCAGCAGGCGATGGGCAGGGAGTTCTACGTTCTCGCAAAAGGGGTCAGGGGAGTCGCAAGCGGACGTGAACCAGATGTCTTCGGTGGCGCTGAGTAGTCGCTTGATAGGCCAATCGGGTGGTTCTGAGCGGAACCCTGGTCACGGACGGTAGGGACAGCAGAGGATCGGAGACAACAAGCGGACGGGTCCACACCCCGTCCGCCCGGCCTTTCTCAAGGAGCGCACCCCGATGTCCGACCAGAGCCCCGCCACCCTTCTGGACAGCCTCGGCGGGGGGCTGGTCTCGATGGCCACCGCCGACGTCGGCCGCTCACGCGAGAAGGCCCGGACCCGGCGCTGGGTCAAGCTCACCTTCGCCGTCTGGGCGGTCGTGACCGTGCTGCTCGCGCGGGCGGCGACGATGAGCCCGTCCTCCTCACTGCTGCCGGTGCCGCACCTCGACCCGGCCTACGTCATGATCGGGCTGTTCTTCGGCGTCATGATCCTCGTGGTGGTGCTGCAGTTCGTCATGACCGGGAAGTCGCCGCACGTCATCTACCGGCCCGACCAGCTGTCGACGCGCCTCGACGACGTCGTCGGCATCGACGGGGTCAAGGACGAGGCGATCAAGACCCTCAACCTGTTCCTCGCGCACCGCACCTTCGCCGACGCGATGGGCGGCAAGCCCCGCCGCGGCGTGCTCTTCGAGGGGCCTCCCGGCACCGGCAAGACGCACCTGGCCCGGGCGATGGCCCGTGAGGCCGGCGTGCCGTTCCTCTTCGCCTCCGGGACGCAGTTCGTCTCGTCCTTCCAGGGCGCGAGCTCACGCAAGGTCCGCAGCTTCTTCAAGGCGCTGTCGAAGGTCGCTCTGAAGGAGGGTGGTGCGATCGCGTTCATCGAGGAGATCGACGTCATCGCCGCCGCCCGGTCCGGCGTCTCCACCGCGATGACTCCGATGACTCCGATGAGCAGCACCGTCGCGGCAAGCTGCTCGGGCACGCTGAGCCTGCCCGCCGCCTACGGCCAGGCTGCCCCGGGCCTGGTGACGAACGGCTTCACCGGTGGCTCGGACACCTCCAGCATCGTCAACGAGCTGCTCGTGCAGATGCAGTCCTTCGACCGGCTCACCGGCGGCCAGAAGCTGCTGGGCAAGCTGATCGACAAGATCAACCTGATGCTGCCGTTGGGACGCCAGTTGCGCAGCCCGCAGGCCGTCGTACCGAACATCCTGATCATCGCAGCGACGAACCGCGCCTCGTCGCTGGACCCGGCGCTGCTCCGCCCAGGCCGCTTCGACCGCAAGATCGGCTTCGAGCTGCCGGCAAAGTCCGCCCGGCGCGAGCTCCTCGACTACTTCCTGTCGACCAAGGCGCACAAGGAGGAGCTCGACGACGAGCGCCGCGACGCGCTGGCAGCCACCACGATCGGCTACTCGCCGGCCATGCTCGAGAACCTGCTGGACGAGGCCCTCGTCTTCGCGGTGCGGCGCGGCGACAAGGCGATGACCTGGGCCGACGTCGAGCACGCCCGCATGACGATCGAGGTCGGCGTCGGCCAGCCGGTCGAGTACACCGACCACGAGCGTCGCCTCATCGCGACGCACGAGGCGGGCCACGCCACGATGGCCTACCTCACCGCGCCGGACCGCCGCCTGGAGATCCTCACGATCATCAAGCGCAAGGGCAGCCTGGGTCTGCTGGCCCACGGCGACAAGCACGATGTCTACACCCGCTCGCGCTCCGAGATGGAGGCGCTCATCCAGATCGCCATGGGTGGGCAGTGCGCCGAGGAGATCTTCTTCGGCGACGTCTCCACCGGCCCCGGCGGCGACCTGCTGTACGCCACCAACTGCGCGGCCGAGATGGTGGGCGCGCACGGCATGGAGAAGTCGTTGGTGTCCTACCTGGCCGTGCAGAACAGCGCCTTCAGCGACACCAACATCGTCGGTCGCGTCCTCGCCGACCCCGAGGGCCGGCAGGCCGTCGAGGAGGTGCTGCAGAAGCACAAGCAGCGCGCCCGCGAGCTGCTGACCGAGAACCGGCACCTCGTCGAGGCGCTCCGCGACGCGCTGCTGGCACGGCACGAGCTGCTCGGCCGCGAGATCACCGAGGTGCTCGACACCGCCCGGGCGACCCCGCGCACCATCGACCTGCGCGCCCAGGACCAGGTCTCCTCCTAGTCTCTCCTAGTCTCGATCTGTGAAGACGGGCTTGACCTACCTGCTCGTCCTCCTCGTCAGCGTCGAGCTGGGGATCGGGGAGTGCTTCCTCACTGGCGCACGTCCCTGGGGACACCCGTTGCCGCTCGCAGCAGCGCTGGCTGCTGTGGCGAACCCCCTTCTCGGGTACGTCGGTGGGCGCGTGCTGCGGCACGGCGCCGGTGCCGTCCTCCCCGGGCTGGTGTGGCTGGCGCTCGTCACGCTGCTCGGCGCGCAGCGGCCCGAGGGGGACGTCATCGTGCCGGCGACCGCCCGCGGATGGACGCTCATCGCCGTCGGCGCCGTCGCGGCGGTGATCGGAGGGGTCCTCGGGGCTACACCTCGGGCCCGGACCAGCCGATGACGCTCCCGTGGAGGAGCAGTCTGAGGTCACCGAGGTGGTCGTCGTGCGCCTCGGCGGGTCGCGGTACGCGCTGCCCATGCACGCCGTGGCCGAAGTGGGACGCCCGCCCGGTCTGACGCGTGTCCCCGGCCTGCCCGGCTGGCTCGCCGGCATCGCCAACTGGCGAGGTCGGGTGCTCGCCGTGCTCGACCTGCGTCCGCTGCTCGCCGCCCCTGTCACTGCCTTCGACCGCCGGGCCCGCCTGGTGGTGCTGCACCGCGCCGGCGTGGCCGTCGGGCTCCTGACTGACGGCGTCGAAGGCACCCACCTCGTCGCTGCCGAGCAGCTCGAGTCCGCGCTCGCGCACCTGCCCGGCACCGCCTCCGACCTGCTGCTCGGGCACACCACCGACGCAGGCGGCCCCTGCGGCGTGGTCGACCTCGACGCGCTGTACCGCCTCGCCGAGGCCCTTCCCCGAGCCCGCCGCGCGAGCTAGCCGACCGCACCGAAGGAGAACGACCGTGGACTACTCGATCAGGCTCGCGCGCGCAGCCGCCGTGATGACCTGGCTGTGCCTGGTCGTGGCCACGGCAGCCGTCGCGGTGATGGCGCACGTCGCCGCGCCACAGGGCGTCGTGATCCACGAGTACGCCTACTACGGCTGGCAGGCCTTCGGTGTGGTGGTGACGGCCTTCCTCACGTTCCTGCCGGCGCTCGCCATGCGCTCCCACTTCGTGCTCAAGAACATCACCGTCATCCGGGTGCTGCTGCTCGTCTCCGACACCGTGTGGTGCACCGGTTCCACGTCGGTCGTCGGCGGCATCGCCGGCCCGTTCTGGTTCTGCTTCATCGGCGTCGTGCTGTTCGCCGCAGTCTCCATGAAGGGCTGGCAGGCCGCGCTGTTCGGCCTCGCGGCCACCGGCGGGGTGGTCCTGTCGTCCGCGATCGCGCACACCATGAACAAGAGCACGATCGGCTCCCTGATCCTGGTCGGCGCCGTGTTCCCGATCGTCGCCTGGTTCAACTCCTCCCTCGCGGCGGCGGTCTGGTCGCTGCGGACCCGGGCCCGTGACGACCGCAAGGCCCTCGAGGCCCGCGTGAGCGAGCTGTCCGCGGTGCTCGAGCGGGCCGCCGAGGGCGACCTGGCCGTCTCGGCGGAGGTCTCCGACGCCGACGGCCACCTCGGCAAGCTCTCCGGGTCCTTCAACGACACCCTCACGAACCTGCGCCACCTGGTCGACAGCATCCGCGGTGGTGGCGAGCAGATCGCCGCGTCCGCCGGTGAGCTGCTGGCGACGGCGGAGGAGCACGCAGCGTCCGCGACGCAGCAGTCGAGCGCGGTCTCCGAGACCACCTCCACCATCGAGGAGCTGGCCGCGACCGCGGCGCAGATCGCCGAGACCTCCGAGGCCGTCGCGCGCTACGCCGCCGAGACGCTCCGCTACGCCGAGCAGGGCCGGTCCGCCGTCTCCGCCTCGGTGGAGTCGATGGACACCATCGCCGAGCGCGTCGACTCGATCGCCACCCGCGCCCTGTCGCTAGGGGAGAAGAGCCAGGAGATCGGCCGCATCCTCGACGTCATCGACGACCTCGCGGACCAGACGAACCTGCTCGCTCTTAACGCCGCCATCGAAGCCGCCCGTGCCGGCGAGCACGGGCGTGGCTTCGCGGTCGTCGCCTCCGAGGTCCGCAAGCTCGCCGAACGGGCACAGGAGTCCACCGGTCAGATCCAGGCGATCGTCGGCGAGATCCAGGCCGAGACGAACTCGACCATCATCGCGTCCGAGGAGGGCGCGAAGGAGGTCAGGCAGGGGACCCAGCTCGCTCGCGGCGTCGTCGACGCGCTCGAGCGCATCAGCGGCATGGTCGACGAGACCACCACCGCCGCCAAGGAGATCTCCATCGCCACGCAGCAGCAGCGGTCGGCGTCGGACCAGGTCGTCTCCGCGATGACGCAGGTCAGCGACGTGTCACGGCAGTACGCGGTGGGCTCGCGGCAGTCGGCCGCAGCCGCGGCCCAGCTCAACCAGCTCGCGGCGGAGCTCCGGGCGAGCATCGCGCGGTTCACCGTCTGACGGTCCTTCCGCCGTACCGGGTCCTACAGGAGGGCCTCGGAACGGCCGAACCTTCATGCATGCCGGCATGGGGGGACGACCCTGAGCTCCTGGCGACCTTCCGGGCGGAGGTCGAGGAGCGGCTCGCGTCGTTGCAGGCCGGCCTGCTGCAGCTCGAGTCCCACCAGTCGCCGCGCCAGGTCGTCACGCTGCTGTTCCGCGACGCCCACACCGTCAAGGGCTCGGCCCGGATGCTCGGCCTCGAAGGCGTGCTGCACGTCGCGCACAACATGGAGGACCTGCTCGGCGCGCTGCGCGACGCCCGCTTCGCGGTGCGCAAGGACCACGTGGACCTGCTGCTCGCCGCGTGCGACGGCATCTCCCGCGCACTACCGGGTGAGGACGCCGTCGACGACGCCGCGCTGCAGCCGCTCGTCGACGCGCTCGTCGCGGCGGTCGGCGGCGCCGAGCCGTGCGACGTGCCAACACTCGCCCCGGTGCAGGTGCCCGAGCAGGCCGTCGCCGTCGAGGACCACGCGACGCCGCGGCCGGGCTCCGACTCGGTGCGCGTCGCGGCCTCCAAGGTCTATGACCTGCTCGACGTCGTCGGCGAGGCCGATCTCGGCGCCCGACGGGTCGAGCAGACCACCGGCACGCTGCTGACCCTCGCCGCCGACCAGGCCCGCTGGGCCGGCGTCCTGCGGCAGGCGACGCAGAAGCACGCCGCGACGCTCCCGCCCGACGTCGCCCTCGCGCTGCATCGCCTGGTGGGCGCCTCCGACGACCTGGCGGGCACCGTCCGCGGGCTGCGCGAGCTCGTCGAGGGCCATCGCGGTGGCATGGCGCTGGTCCGCGACGGCGCGATGGGGCTGGCGATGGTGCCGGTGCGCCGGGTGTTCGCTGCGCTGCCGCGGATCCTGCGCGACGTCGCCCAGACGACCGGCAAGGACGTCGAGCTCATCACCTCCGGCGAGGACGTCGAGCTCGACAAGCAGGTCCTCGACGGCGTCGCCGACGCGCTGAAGCACCTGGTCATCAACGCCGTCGACCACGGCTGCGAGGCGCCCGCCGGGCGGCGCGCCGCCGGCAAGCCCGAGCGCGCCGTGGTGCACGTCACTGCGCGCTCCGTCGGGGGCACCGTCGTCATCGAGGTCGCCGACGACGGCGCCGGTGTCGACGAGGACACCGTCCGCGACAAGGCCGTGCGGCTCGGGATGATCCCGGCCGACAGCACGCTCGTCAGCAGCGCCCTGCTGGCGCTGCTGTTCACGCCGGCCTTCAGCACCTCCGAGACGGTGACGGAGACCAGCGGCCGGGGGGTCGGGCTCGACGTCGTGCGCAACGCGGTCGAGGAGCTCGGCGGCTCCGTCGAGGTCCGGTCCGAGCGCGGCAGCGGCACCGCCTTCGTCCTCACCCTGCCCGTCACCCTCGGCGTGCTGCGCTGTCTCGTCGCGCGGGTCGGCGAGGAGCGGTACGCCGTCCCGGTGCCCGGCGTCGTCGAGTCGCTGTCCCTGCGCGATGCCGAGGTGCACACGTTGGCCGGTGCTCCTGTCGTGCTGCGGCACGGCGTGTCCGTCCCGCTGCTGGACCTCGGCGCCGCCCTCGGCCTGGTCCGCGACAGCGCCGACGTGCCGCGCGCGGCCCTCGTCGTCCGGCACGCCTCCGGTCAGCAGCTCGCCTGGGCAGTCGACCGCCTCGAGGGCGAGTCCGAGCTGGTCGTGAAGGACCTCGGCCCGTTTCTCGGCCGGGTCCCGTGCATCGCCGGTGCCACCATCGACGGCGACGGCTCCGTCGTGTGCCTGCTCGACCTGCGTGAGCTGGCGGACCAGGCCGTCGGGACGAGCTCCTTCGCCGTCTCCGCCGCGCCGGTGTCGAAGAGGGCCGCGGCGGCTGCGCCCGTCGGCAAGCGAGCCCGCATCCTCGTCGTGGAGGACTCCGTCGGCGTCCGCGAGCTCGAGCGCGTGATCCTCGAGGGCGCGGGCTACCTCGTCGAGACGGCGGTGGACGGGTTGGACGGCGCGTCCCGGCTCCGTGACGACCCGGCCGACCTGGTGCTCTCCGACGTCGAGATGCCAGGCATGGACGGCTTCGACCTCACGCGTACGATCCGTCGTACCAAGGGCTGGGAGAACGTCCCTGTCGTGATCATGACGAGCCGTGGTGAGGACCATGCGCGGCAGGCCGGCCTCGACGCTGGTTGCTCCGCGTACTTGCTGAAGAACGAGTTCGACCAGGAGCAGCTGGTCTCGACGGTACGAAGGCTGGTGGGGCGCTGATGGCGCGGATCGTGATCGCGGACGACTCTCCGACGCTGCGGCGGATCGTCACGTCGGTGCTGACCAAGGAGGGGCACGAGGTCGTTGCCGTCGAGGACGGCATCGGTGCCGTCCAGGCCGCCTTCAAGGAGCAGCCCGACGCGGTCGTGCTCGACGTGCAGATGCCGCGGGTGTCCGGCTTCATCGCCGCGCGGCTGCTCAAGGACGACTGGCAGACCGCGGACATCCCCGTGATCATGCTGACCTCGCTCGACGCCGCCTCCGACCGCTACTGGGCCGGCCAGGCCGGCGTCGACCGCTACCTGACCAAGGACTTCGAGGCGCCGGAGCTCGCCGGCACCATCGAGGAGGTGCTGCTCGCCTCGTCCGCGTCGCGCGGCGGCCGGGCCCGGATCACCCCCGACACCCTCGACCTGTCCGAGGAGGACGTGCTCTCGCGGGTCTGCGACCTGCTGGACCGCAAGCTGTTCGAGTCCTCGGTCGCGCAGTCGGTCATGGCGATCGCGGCCACCGCCAGCGGCCTCGAGGCTTCGGTCGCGGCGCTTCTCGGGGTGCTGCAGCGGTTCGTCGGCTACGACCTGGCCGCGGTCATGCTCGGCGCCGAGAAGTCCGCGTACCTCGCCGTCGGTCAGCCCACGGCCCGCTCCCACTACGACGAGTTCCTGACGGCCGCGGTCGACGGGCTGTCCTCGTACGGCGGGCAGCAGCTCGACGTGACCGGGCTCGACGTCCGCGTCGCGCAGGCCGGCGGTGAGCTGGTCGACGACCCCGACGAGCTGACCGGTGGCGTCGAGATGGCGACCTTCCTGTCGATGCCGCTGCGCGGCCACGGCGGCACCGTCGTCGGCGTGCTCGCGCTGTCCTCGGCGGTCAAGCAGGCCTTCGGGGAGACCGCGCTGTCGACCCTGAAGCTCATCGAGGGCCCGGCCGCCATCGTCATCGACAACGCCCGCCTAGCCTCCTCCCACTGACCCCGCCCTCCGTGGGTGCCCGCGCCCGCCGTGGGTGCCGCGCCCGCCTTGGGTGATCAACAGGCCATCGGCGGGCCGACAC
>JAOPVZ010000127.1 GCA_025965935.1 Frankiales bacterium
CACAGCGGCACCGTGGTGCGCTACGAGTGGGCGGGCGACAGCGCCACCCGCCCGCAGAACCACGACGAGTACGCGAGCGCGCTGCTCGCCTCGGCCTTCGACACCCTGCTCACGTCCCAGCTGTGACCCTCGGCACTCGAGGAGCCCCGCCGCGTAGACCCTCCGGCCTGGCCCCTCCCCTCCGGCCTGGCCCCTCCCCTCCGGCCTGGCCCGTGCCCCGCCGGCCTGGCCCCTGCCCCGCCGGCCTGGCCCCTCCGCCCTCCGGCCTGTCCCCTCCCCGGGGTGACAAGGCATCACCGGCGCCTACAACAATTGCTGCCCCTGCCGGCAGCAATTGTTGTAGGCGCCCGAACCCACTACCCGGTCCCCTAGCGTGGCGGGCGTGAGCCGACGCAGCCCGGTCGCCGGCCAGCGCCCGCGCGCCAGGGTGGCCTCCCGTACGTCGAGACGACGGACCATCCGGTTGTCCGGGTGCTGCATGACCAGCTGCGCGGGCGGCATGGTCCGGTACTCCTCGAGGTCGCCGCTCAGCGCGGCCAGATTCAGCGGCTTGTCGGCGGTCACCGCCGCGAGCAGTCCGGTGCTCGCACGCACGAGGCAGTCGTCGTACACGAAGAGCTCGTTGCCGCCGCGACCGCTGAGCTGCAGGAACCCGAGGAGCTGGCTCATCCGTCGCGCAGCGAGCGCAGCAGCTCGATGTCGCTGCGGTGCCCGCTCGCGTCGCCCGGCGTCTCGACGACGACCGGGACGTTGCGGGTCGCCGGGTGCCGGAAGAGCTCGACGAAGGGGTCCTTGCCGATCCGGCCGGCGCCGATCGACTCGTGCCGGTCGCGGAGCGAGCCGAGCGGGTCCTTCGAGTCGTTGGCGTGCACCAGCTGCAACCGGCCCCGACCGACGGTGCGGACGAGCGCGTCGAGGGTCTTCTTCATGCCGCCGGGTGCGGTGAGGTCGTGGCCGGCCGCGAAGGCGTGGCAGGTGTCGTTGCAGACGCCAAGGCGCTCGTGGTCGTCGAGGTGGGCGAAGTAGGGCCCCAGGTCCTGCACCGTGGAGGCGAGCGCCTGGCCGCCGCCGGCGGTCGGCTCGATGAGCAGCGCCGGCCCCTCGCCCTCGAGCAGCGGCAGCACGTGCTCGCGCAGCTGCTTCACGGCATCCTCCCGGTGCGCGCCCGCGACGCACGAGCCGGCGTGCACGACCACGCCACGGGCGCCGATGGCCGCGGCGCGGGTGAGGGTGTGCGCGACCGCGTCGACGGACTTGCGCAGCGTTGCCTCGGTGGGAGAGCCGAAGTTGACGAGGTAGGGCGCGTGCACGAACACCGGGATGCCGGCGTCCTCGCAGCGGCCGCGGAACTCCTCGTCCTTCGCCGGGTCACCCGGAGACAGCGCCCAACCGCGCGGGTTGGAGACGAAGACCTGCACGGCGGCGGCGCCGATCTCGTCCGCATAGGCCAGTGCCTTGAGCCATCCGCCCGCCACCGGGACGTGGGCGCCCACAGGGGAGGGCTTGCGGGGAGGCACGGGGGAAGCCTGTCAGACCCGAGTGACCGCTGCTGGGGCAGGTCAGACGACGTAGATCGTCACGGTGCTGCCGCGCTTGGCTTTGGTGCCCGCACGTGGGTCGGTCGCGTAGACGGTCTTGCCGGAGCTGAAGAACGCGTCGCGACGCTTCACGCGGAAGCCCGCGGCCTGCAGGGCGGCCGTCGCCGAGGCCGGCGACTGGTTCGTGACGTCCGGCACCGTGACGACGTCGGGGCCCTTGCTGACGTTCAGCGTGACGGTCGCGCCCTTGGCGGCGGTGCCGCTGTTGGGCTGGTTGGAGATGACCGTCCCCTGGGGCACCTTGTCGCTGAACGACGAGGTGAACGCGACCCGGAAGCCCAGCCCCTCCAGGGTGGAGGTGGCCTCGGCCTGCGTCTTGCCCTGGAGGTCGGGTACGCCGATCGGCTGGGGTCCCTTGGAGACGTACAGCTTCACGGCGGTGCGCGGCTTGAGCTTCGCGCCGGCGGCCGGGTCGGTGCGGATGACCTTCCCGTCAGGGACCGACGCGCTGTACTCGAGCGTCTGCGCGGAGACAGTGAGGCCCTGCGCCGTCAGCAGCGCGCTCGCCTCGCTCGGGTCCTTGCCGCGCAGTGGGGGCACCGTACGGCGGTCCAAGCCCTTGGAGTAGGTGACCGTGACGGTCCCGTTCTTCTTGATCCGCTTGCCTGCCGTGGGGCTCTGCTTGAGCTCGCCTCCGGCGGCCACGCTCTCGCTGAACACCTCGACCTTCTTGAAGCTCAGGCCCGCGGCCTTGACCTTCGCCTCAGCCTGCGCGGCGGGCACCCCGTGGAGGTCGGGGACGTGGGTGTAGCGGGCGGAGCCGAGGTAGTAGCCGCCGAGCAGCGCCAGCAGGGCCAGGACCGTCACGACGGCGACGGCCACCAGGCCGCGCCGGCTCTTGCGGGGTCTGGCGGGCTTGTCGGCGCCCTGAGGCGGCCCTGCGGCAGTCGTCTTGTCGACGACCCGCGGGACGACGAGGGTCCGGGTGTCGTGGGTCGCGGTGACCGGCGCGGACGCCGGCAGCGTCGCCTTGACGGCCAGCAGGTCGCGGAGGAACTCACCGGCGTCTGCCGGGCGCAGCGACGGGTCGCGGCGGGTGGCGCGGACGACGAGGGCATCGAGGTTCGCAGGGATCCCGTCGACGGCGGTCGAGGGCGGCGGGACGTCCTCGTAGACGTGCTTGTGGGCGACCGAGATCGGGGTGTCCCCGGAGTGCGGCGGCGCCCCGATGAGCAGCTCCCACAGCAGCACGCCGGCGGCGTACACGTCGGAGCGCGCATCCGCCGTACCCGTCTCGACCTGCTCGGGAGCGAGGTAGGCGACCGAGCCCATCATGTGATTGGTCGTCTGCGTGATGCTGGTCGACTCGACGGCGCGGGCCAAGCCGAAGTCGGCGACCTTGACCCGGCCGTCGTCGCCGAGCAGCACGTTCTCCGGCTTGACGTCGCGGTGCACCATGCCGACCGCGTGGGCGGAGGCCAGCGCCCGCAGGACCGGCTCCATGACCGCGACCGCGCGGCTGGGGGTGAGCGGCCCGATGCTGAGCAGCAGCTGGCGCAGGTTCTGACCGCGGATGTGCTCCATGACCAGGTAGGCCAGGCCGGTGTCGGGATCGGTGCCGGTGTCGTGGACGCTGACGACCTCCGGGCCGGCGACCTTGGCGGCGGCCTTCGCCTCGCGGGTGAACCGCTCGACGAACTGCGGGTCGTCGGCCAGGTTCCGGTGCATGACCTTGACGGCCACGATCCGGTCGAGCCGGGTGTCGATCGCGAGGTAGACGGTCGCCATGCCACCGCGGGCGATCACGCTGTCGAGGCGGTACCTGCCGTCGAGGAGCCGACCGACCAGCGAGGGCCCGGGATCGCCCGGGCTCGGGCTGACAGTGGTCTCCATGACCATCTCAGGGTAGTGGGGTCGGCCCGGCGGTCAGGCGAACTGCGTGCGCAGCAGCAGGATGTTGTTGATGTAGGCCTTGGTCTGGGGCAGGTAACCGACCCGGCTCAGGGAGCCCAGACCCTGGTAGTAGCCGGCCAGCGCCTTCTGCACGCTGCCCGTCGCCCGGAGCAGGTCGCTGATGAGCGTCACGCCCGCCTCGACGTTGTCCTCGGCCTTCAGCAGGTCGTAGCTGCGGCCGTGCATGCGGCCCAACGAGCGCCCGGTGCTGGGCAGCACCTGCATGACCCCGATCGCGTCGACGGGGGAGACGACCCGCTGCTGGAAGCCGCTCTCCTGGTACGACAGCGCGAGCGCGAGCGAGGTGGGCACGCCGTGCCGGCGGGCGCTGGCCCGGATCAGGTCGCGGACGTGCGACCGGGACGGCATGGTCCGGGAGCGCAGCACCTGACGGTGGTAGGCGGCGGACTGCGTCACGCCACCGATCACGGTCGGCGCGACGCTGGCCGCCGCGGCCACCCGCACGCCGTACACCAGGTGCTGGCCGATGACGATGGTGCTGCTGCGCAGGTGGTTGCGGGCCTTCAGCCAGGCGACGCTGTGCCCGAGCTTGCGGCCCAGCTTGGTGAGGTTGTCGCCGGCGCGCACCACGTAGACGGCGCTGACCGTGCGGGTGCTGGTGGCTTGGACGTTCTGGCCTGGGATCGCCAGCAGGTCGCCGGCGTAGATCGTCGTGCCGCTCAGGTGGTTGGCCCGCTGCAGCGCTGACACCGAGGTGCCGTACTTCGCGGCTAGGCCGCTGAGCGTGTCGCCGCGGTGGATGCGGATCACCGACGGCGCCGCCGCGGTGAGCACGGCAGCGAGCAGCACGAGCAGGCCGATGGTCCGGACGCTGCGTTGCATGGCAAAGCCTTTGTTCAGTTCCCCGGAAAATCGACATTACGGGGTATGTGACTGGTGTGGCAAGAGTGACCAGTGGGACTTGTGCCTCGGGACTAGTGTTTGAGGGGTCAGACCGGGGAGCTCGTGGAGGCGAGCTGAGAGGCCCTCGTGCGCAGTCGAGAGGGCGACCCGTCGAACCCGATCCGGGTCATGCCGGCGTGGGGAGTCACAGGTGTTGGAGATCGCGGGCCGCTCGTTTCGCAGCCGGCTGCTGGTGGGCACCGGGAAGTTCCGCTCGCACCAGGTCATGCGCGATGCGCTGATCGCGTCGGGGGCCGAGATCGTCACCGTGGCGCTGCGCCGGGTGGACCTCGACCGGCCCGACGACGACATCCTGGCCTTCGTACCGCCGGGCATGACACTGCTGCCGAACACCTCCGGCGCCGTCGACGCCGACGAGGCGGTGCGGCTCGCGCGGCTCGGTCGAGCGGCCACCGGTGCCGACCTCGTGAAGCTCGAGGTGACGCCCGACCCGCGCACCCTGGCGCCCGACCCGATCGAGACGCTGCGCGCCGCGACCCAGCTGGTGTCGGAGGGCTTCGTCGTGCTGCCCTACTGCTCCGCCGACCCGGTGCTGTGCCGGCACCTGGAGGAGGCCGGCTGCGCAACCGTCATGCCGCTGGGCGCCTGGATCGGCTCCAACCGCGGCCTGCGGACCCGGGACGCCATCGAGGTGATCGTGTCGCAGGCGTCGGTGCCGGTGGTGGTCGACGCCGGGCTCGGGGTCCCGTCGGACGCGGCCGAGGCGATGGAGATCGGTGCTTCCGCCGTACTGGTGAACACCGCGATCGCCGTCGCCGCCGACCCGGTGCAGATGGCGCGGGCGTTCGCGCTGGCGACCGAGGCCGGCCGGCTCGGGTACCTCGCGGGGCCGGGCGCGGTGTCGGCGACGGCCGAGGCGAGCAGCCCGCTCACCGGCTTCCTCTCGTGAGCACGGCCCCCGGG
>JAOPVZ010000131.1 GCA_025965935.1 Frankiales bacterium
CCCGCGCTCGGGCTCCACCGGCACCACCGCCGGCGGCACCGAGGCCGGCCGCGCCGCCGAGTCCCCCGAGGCGGCCCCGGAGGCGGCCCCGGAGGCGCCCGTGGTCGAGACCGAGGCGCCCCTGACCGAGCCCGTCGCCGAGCTCGTCGAGGCGCCCGCGGTCGAGGCGGCCGTCGAGACGCCGAGCGAGACCCCTGCTCCCGAGACGGAGGCCTGATCGTGCTCATCCCCCGCAGGGTCAAGCACCGCAAGCAGCACCACCCGGACCGCCACGGCCCGTCCAAGGGTGGCAACGAGCTGGCGTTCGGCAGCTACGGCATCCAGGCTCTCGAGCCGGCGTACGTGACCAACCGCCAGATCGAGTCGGCCCGTATCGCGATGACCCGCCACATCCGTCGTGGCGGAAAGGTCTGGATCAACATCTACCCGGACCGCCCGCTCACGAAGAAGCCGGCCGAGACCCGCATGGGCTCCGGCAAGGGCTCGCCGGAGTGGTGGGTCGCCAACGTCAAGCCGGGTCGCATCCTGTTCGAGCTGGCCGGTCCGCCGGAGCCGCTCGCGAAGGAGGCCATGCGCCGTGCCATGCACAAGCTGCCCATGAAGTGCCGCTTCGTCGTCCGGGAGGGGAACGAGTAATGGCTGACTCCCGAACCCTCGAGCTTCGCGAGCTCGCTGACGAAGACATCGTCATCGCGCTGCGCGACGCCAAGGAGGAGCTGTTCAACCTCCGCTTCCAGGTGGCCACCGGCCAGCTGGACAACAACCGTCGGCTGCAGACCGTGCGGCGCGACATCGCTCGCATCTACACCGTGATGCGCGAGCGCGAGCTCGGCATCGTCCGCACGGGTGGTGCCGCATGACCGAAGGTAAGAACGTGGCAGAGAGTGGCCGGGGCTTCCGCAAGACCCGTGAGGGCCTCGTGGTGAGCGACAAGATGGACAAGACCGTCGTCGTCGCCGTCGAGGACCGCGTGCAGCACCCCCTGTACAAGAAGACGCTGCGCCGTACCAGCAAGCTGAAGGCGCACGACGAGCAGAACTCGGCCGGCGTCGGCGACCGCGTGCTCCTCATGGAGACCAGGCCGCTGTCGGCCAGCAAGCGCTGGCGCATCGTCGAGATCCTCGAGAAGGCCAAGTAAGTCAGCGCTCGGGCTGACCCGAGCGCTCCGCGAACCCGCGTCCCTGCCACAGCGATGTGACTGGGGATACGGGGTTCACACCAGGAGAAGACAGTGATCCAGCAGGAGTCGCGACTGCGCGTCGCCGACAACACGGGTGCGAAGGAAGTCCTCTGCATCCGCGTTCTCGGCGGCTCTGGCCGTCGCTACGCCGGCATCGGCGACATCATCGTCTGCACCGTGAAGGACGCGATCCCCGGTGCCGGCGTGAAGAAGGGCGACGTGGTCAAGGCCGTCGTCGTCCGCACCGTGAAGGAGCGCCGCCGTCCGGACGGCAGCTACATCCGCTTCGACGAGAACGCGGCTGTGCTCATCAAGGACGGCGGGGACCCCCGCGGCACCCGCATCTTCGGCCCCGTCGGTCGCGAGCTTCGCGACAAGCGGTTCATGAAGATCATCTCACTCGCCCCGGAGGTGCTCTAGCCATGGCCGGTCTGTTCGTGAAGAAGGGCGACACCGTCCAGGTCGTCGCCGGCAAGGACAAGGGTGTGAAGGGCAAGGTCATCATGGCCGACCCCGCCAGCAACCGCGTCCTCGTCGAGGGCGTCAACCGCGTCAAGCGGCACACCCGCGTGACCCAGTCGGCGCGTGGCTCCCAGCAGGGCGGCATCATCACGCAGGAGGCGCCGGTCCACGCCAGCAACGTCCAGGTCGTGTGCCCGTCCTGCGGCAAGCCGAGCCGCATCGGCCACCGCCGCAGTGAGGCCGACGACAAGGGCAAGACCCACAGCGTGCGCGTGTGCAAGCGCTGCGAGAAGGACATTTGATGACGACCACCGCTACTTCGGCTGACACAGCGATCCCACGGCTCAAGGCGCGCTACCGCGCGGAGATCAAGCCGGCCCTGCTGGAGCAGTTCTCCTACGGCAACGCCATGCAGATCCCCGGCGTCGTCAAGGTCGTCGTCAACATGGGCGTCGGCGACGCGGCCAAGGACTCCAAGCTCATCGACGGCGCGCTGCGCGACCTCACGGCCATCACCGGCCAGAAGCCGCAGCTGCGTCGCGCGACGAAGTCCATCGCCCAGTTCAAGCTGCGCGAGGGCATGCCGATCGGCGCGAAGGTCACCCTCCGCGGCGACCGGATGTGGGAGTTCCTGGACCGGCTCGTCACGCTGGCGCTGCCCCGCATCCGCGACTTCCGCGGGCTGTCGGCGGCGCAGTTCGACGGCAACGGCAACTACACGTTCGGCCTCACCGAGCAGTCGATGTTCCACGAGATCGACGTCGACAAGGTCGACCGGACCCGTGGCATGGACATCACCGTCGTGACCACGGCCACCAACGACGACGAGGGTCGCGCGCTCCTGCGGGCGCTCGGCTTCCCGTTCAAGGAGCAGTAGAGATGGCGAAGAAGGCGCTCGTCGAGAAGGCGAA
>JAOPVZ010000149.1 GCA_025965935.1 Frankiales bacterium
GCCCTCGATCGGCAGCGCAGTATCCATTCACGCCTAGCCTGGGCGGCGTGGACACGGTGCTGACGCTGAGCTGCCCCGACCGGGTCGGCGTGGTGCACGCGGTGACGGGGTTCCTGGCCGAGCACGAGGCCAACATCCTCGACAGCCAGGAGTGGGGCGACCCGGACACCGGGCGCTTCTTCATGCGGGTGCACACGCAGGGGACGCGAGACCTCGCCTCGGGGTTCCACGAGGTGGCCGAGCGGTTCTCGATGCGGTGGGGGATGCACGGCACCGACGAGCGGCAGAAGGTGCTCGTGCTGGTGAGCAAGCAGGGGCACTGCTTGCACGACCTGCTCTACCGGCACCGGACCGGGGCGCTGCCCGCGGAGATCGTGGCCGTCGGGTCCAACCACGACGACTTCCGTGAGCTCGTGCAGGGGTACGGGATCCCCTTCCACCAGGTGGACGAGGACCGGATCGCAGAGCTTGCTGCGGGCGTCGACCTCGTGGTGCTGGCCCGCTACATGCAGATCCTGTCCGACGACCTCGTGCAGCGGCTGCCCGACACCATCAACATCCACCACTCCTTCCTGCCCAGCTTCAAGGGCGCCCGCCCCTACCACCAGGCGCACGAGCGAGGGGTCAAGCTGATCGGGGCGACCGCGCACTACGTGACCGCCGAGCTCGACGAGGGACCGATCATCGAGCAGGAGGTCGCGCGGGTCACGCACGCGCACACACCGGAGCAGCTGGCGCAGATCGGCGCGGACCTCGAGACGGTCTGCCTGGCCCGCGCGGTCCGGTGGCACCTGGAGCACCGGGTGCTGCGCAACGGCACCCGGACCGTGGTGCTCTAGGCTTCGGCAGGCAAGCGACGGTCGGGGAGGAAGCCGGAGAGCCGGCGCGGTCCCGCCACTGTGTGCCCCCGCAAGGGGGTGAGCCAGACACTCCACCCGTCGGTGGCTCTACCCGGGGCGCGGACCCCAGGAAGGCAGCGTCGGGTGTACCCCTTCAGCGCCGTCGTCGGTCTCGAGGACCTGCGGCTCGCCCTCATCGTCAACGCCGTGTCGCCGGCGGTCGGCGGTGTCCTCGTCCGCGGCGAGAAGGGCACCGCGAAGTCGACGATCGTGCGGGCCCTCGCGGCGCTGCTCCCCGACGTCGACGTCGTGGAGGGCTGCCGCTTCTCGTGCGCCCCTGGGGACACCGACTGCCCGGACGTGGCGAGCCACGGCGCGGCCACCACCCGCCACGCCCGGCTCGTCGAGCTGCCGGTCGGCGCCTCTGAGGACCGGCTGGTCGGATCGCTCGACCTCGAGCGTGCGCTGACCACCGGCGTGTCCGCCTACGAGCCCGGGCTCCTCGCGGCCGCGCACCGAGGCGTGCTGTACGTCGACGAGGTCAACCTGCTGCACGACCACCTGGTCGACCTGCTGCTGGACGCGGCGGCACTGGGGACGTCCTACGTCGAGCGCGAGGGGGTCTCGGTCCAGCACGCCGCCCGTTTCCTGCTGGTCGGCACCATGAACCCCGAGGAGGGCGAGCTGCGCCCGCAGCTGCTCGACCGCTTCGGCCTGACCGTCGAGGTGGCGGCCACCCGCGATCCTGCCGAGCGGGCCGAGGTCGTCCGTCGACGGCTCGCCTATGAGGCTGACCCGGCCGGGTTCGCTGCGCGTTGGGCCGGTGACGACGCCGAGCTGGCAGAGCACATCGGGGCCGCGCGGGAACGCCTGCCGCACGTGGTGCTGGGCGACCATGCGCTGCGCGAGATCACCACCGTGTGCGCCGCCTTCGACGTCGACGGGCTGCGCGCCGACCTCGTCACCGCCAAGGCCGCCGTCGCCCTCGCAGCGTGGGCAGGACGCGAGCAGGTCACCACCGACGACGTCCGCACGGCTGCCCGGCTCGCGCTGCCGCACCGCCGTCGCCGCAACCCGTTCGACGCCCCGGGGTTGGACGAGCAGCAGCTCGACGACGCACTGTCGTCGGTCGAGCCCCCGGCTTCCGAACAGCCTCCGGCTTCCGAACACCCCGACGACGAGCCCCCGGACGACGAGCCGACCGCTGCGCCGGTCCCGGAGTCGCCCACCAGCACGGACGCCGCCGCCGAGCAGACCCAGGCGCCGGGGGAGGCATTCACACCGGTCGCATTGCACGTGCCCGGCGTCAACCGGCGGCACGGCGCGGCCGGTCGGCGGTCACGCACTGAGGGCGGCAGCGGCCGACTCACAGCGGCGCGTACGCCGGGAGGCCCCGTGCAGTCCCTCCACCTGACCGCCACCCTGCGGGCCGCGGCGCCGCACCAGCTCGCGCGCGGCCGCGACGGCGACCTCGTCGTCCGCGGCAGTGACCTGCGCGAGGCGGTGCGCGAGGGCCGTGAGGGCAACCTGGTGCTCTTCGTCGTGGACGCGTCCGGGTCGATGGCCGCCCGGCAGCGGATGACCGCGGTGAAGGGTGCCGTGCTCAGCCTGCTCACCGACGCCTACCAGCGCCGCGACAAGGTCGCGCTGATCAGCTTCCGCCGCGACGCCGCCGAGGTGCTGCTGCCCCCGACCTCGTCGGTGGACGCCGCTGTCCGCCGCCTCACCGACCTGCCCACCGGTGGTCGCACCCCGTTGACCGCAGGGCTGCTCAGTGCGGCCGCGCTGCTGAGGGTGGAGCAGGTGCGCGATCCCAGCAGGCGGGCGCTGGTCGTCCTCGTCACCGACGGCCGGCACACCAGCGGCCCGTCGCCGGAGCTGGCGGCCGCCCACCTCAAGCGGCTCGCAGCGGCGGCCGTCGTCGTCGACTGCGAGAGCGGCCGGGTGCGGCTCGGGCTGGCCCAGCAGCTCGGTGTCCAGCTCGACGCCCGCAGCTACCGGCTCGAGGAGCTCTCGGCGGACAGCCTGGCGCGCGTCGTGAAGGCGGCCTGACATGCC
>JAOPVZ010000151.1 GCA_025965935.1 Frankiales bacterium
TCACGGACAGCGGCCGGGTCGAGCAGCGGGTGCTGGAGCTGCCCGCCGTCGTCACCGACGACGACGTCAGCGCGCTGCGCAACGTCTTCGGGCCGCGCCTGCACGGCGCCAGGCTCATCGACGCCCCCCGCGCGCTCAGCGACCTGCCGGATGCCGCTCCGCCGTCCTTGCGGCCGGTGCTGACCAGCGTGCTGTCGGTGGTCCTGAGCACCCTGGTCGAGCGGCCCGAGGAGCGGATCGCCATCGGTGGCACCGCTAACCTCACCCGGCATGCGCTCGACTTCCCCATGACGCTGCGCCCCGTCCTGGAGGCGCTCGAGGAGCAGGTCGTCCTGCTCAAGCTCATCGGTGAGGTCAACGACCCCACCACGGTGCACGTGAAGATCGGCGAGGAGAACAACGTGGAGGGACTGCGGTCCACCTCCGTGGTCACCATGAACTACGGACCGGGCGGGCTGGGCGTACTCGGCCCCACGCGCATGGACTACAGCGGGAACATGAGCAGCGTGCGGGCCGTCGCCCGCTACGTCGGCGAGCTGCTGGCCGGGGCATAGGGATGGCGGACTACTACAGCACCCTGGGTGTCGCCCAGGGGGCGAGCGACGACGAGATCAAGAAGGCCTACCGCCGGCTGGCCCGCGAGCTGCACCCGGACGTCAACCCGGACCCGACGGCACAGGAGCGCTTCAAGGAGGTCACCAAGGCCTACGAGGTGCTCTCCGACCCCCAGAAGCGGCAGATCGTCGACCTCGGCGGCGACCCCTTGGCTCCCGGTGGTGGCGGAGGTCCCGCTGGCTTCGGTCAGGGCTTCGGCGGCTTCAGCGACATCATGGACGCCTTCTTCGGGGGCGCTGGGCAGCGCGGTCCTCGCAGCCGGGTCCAGCAGGGCTCGGACGCACTGATCCGGGTCGACTGCGACCTGTCGGAGACGGCCTTCGGCGCGCAGCGCGAGCTGACCATCGAGACCGCGGTCCGCTGCGGCACCTGCGACGGGCAGGGCACGGCGTCCGGCACCCTGCCGACGACCTGCGAGACCTGCCGAGGTCGCGGCGAGATCCAGCAGGTGCAGCGCAGCTTCCTGGGCCAGGTGATGACCAGCCGCACCTGCCCGCGCTGCGCCGGCACCGGCACGGTCATCGAGCACCCGTGCGCCGAGTGCCACGGCGACGGCCGGGTGCGGTCGCGTCGGACGCTGACAGTGAAGATCCCGGCCGGTGTCGAGGACGGCATGCGCATCCGGCTCGCGGGCGAGGGTGAGGTCGGCCCCGGCGGCGGGCCCCCCGGAGACCTCTACGTCGAGGTGCACGAGAAGCCGCACCCGATCTTCACGCGCAACGGCGACGACCTGCACTGCACCATCACGCTGCCCATGACCGCCGCCGCGCTCGGCACCTCCGTTCCGCTCGAGACCCTCGACGGCGAGGAGGCGGTCGAGATCCCGCCCGGCACCCAGCCGGACGAGGTCTTCACCCTGCGTGCCCGCGGCGTCCCGCACCTGCGCGGCACCGGTCGCGGCAACCTGCACGTCCACCTCGACGTGCAGGTGCCGACGAAGCTCGACGACGACCAGATCGAGCTGCTCAAGAAGCTCGCCGCGCTCCGCGACGAGGAGCGACCCGGTCTGATCGCCAAGGCCGGCGGCGGCCTGTTCGGCAAGCTCCGCGACGCCTTCGACGGCCGGTGACCAACCCCGTCTTCCTCTGCCCCGACCTGTCCCGTGACACGGTGCTGCTCGACGGGCCCGAGGGGCGGCACGCGGCGCTGGTGCGGCGGATGCGGGTGGGGGAACCCATCGACCTGGTCGACGGGCAGGGCACCCGAGCGACGGGCGCCGTCGTCGCGACGACCAAGGACACAGTCACCGTCGACGTCAGCGCACGGTCGCTCGAGCCCGCCCCGGCACCTCGGCTCACCGTCGTACAAGCCCTCGCCAGGGGCGATCGAGGTGAGCTGGCCGTCGAGCTCATGACAGAGGTCGGGGTCGACGTCGTGGTGCCGTGGGCGGCGGCCCGGTGCATCGCGAAGTGGACCGACAAGTCCTTGCAGCGCTGGAGATCCACGGCGCAGGAAGCCGCGAAGCAGTCCCGGCGTGCCTGGTTCCCCGAGGTCCGTGAGGTCGCCTCCACAGCCGACGTCGTGGGCCTGCCGGGTCAGCTGCTGGTGCTCCACGAGGAGGCGTCGACGCCGCTGTCCGCGGTGGAGCTGAACGGCGACGTCGTGCTCGTCGTCGGGCCCGAGGGCGGCATCGGTGCGGACGAGCTGGCAGCCCTGGGCGGTACGGCGGTCCGGCTCGGGGACACCGTCCTGCGGACCTCGACCGCGGGGGCCGCCGCGGCCGCGGTGGTCAGCTCCCGGACAGGTCGCTGGTAGACCGCTTGCGGCGCTGGTGATGCACCAGCCCGGCCGTGATGGCCACCACAGCGAGCCCGAGCACGGCGTAGCCGAACCCGGAGATGAACGTGTCGATCGCCTCGCCGATCAGGTAACCGCCGAGCACGCAGGCCGCTGCCCAGAGCGTGCCGCCCATGGCGTTGTAGAGCAGGAACGTCCGGTACGGCAGCCGCGCCATGCCCGCCGCGCCCGGGACCATCGCCCGGAGCAGGGCGGTCCAGCGTCCGAAGAAGACCGCCGTGCCGCCTCGCTTCAGCAGGAAGGCCTCCGTGACCTCCCATCGCTGCTCGCCGACCTTCCGCCCGAGCCGGCTGTTCTGCAGTCCCTTCCCGTAGCGACGGCCGACGGCGTAACCGACCGCGTCGCCGGTGATGGCCCCGACGATGGCCAGCAGCAGGACGGTGATGAGGCTCGCACCGTTGTGCTTCGCGAGCACGCCCCCGAAGATCAGCGCCGTTTCCCCGGGGAAGACGAAGCCCAGCAGGATCGACGCCTCGAGGAACGGCAGCAGGAAGACCACCAGGTAGACCGCCCAGACCGGAACGCTGGTCAAGAAGTCGTTGATGAGCCCGGCCACTATCTGACCCTACGTGCAGATCACCAGCTGGGAGATCTGACCGAGCCGTCGTAGACGAGCGCGGGCCCGAAGCCCGCCGCTTGCGGCGCGTTCCCGTTGTACGTCGCGACGACGACAGGTCCACCCGGTACGGCTCGGTAGGAGACGAGGACGCCGCCAGGGCCGAGGCTCATGCTCAGCACCTGGTCCGCCTCGGACGTCCGGCCGTTCGGATGGGCCGTCCCATCGGAGTTGTTGAACATCCGAACGCCGGTGGCGCAGCGCTCAAAGCCCCACAGGCTGATACCGGTGAAGGTTCTGGACTGACGATTTCCGAAGATGACCACCGCGTCCGTCATCGTGCAGCCGCTCTCGGCGGAAATGCTCACCCCCGTGGAGAACTGGGTGGCACCTGCCTCGAACGCGGTGACGGTGTCTCCGGTGCGCACCAGGACAGACCCCGTGGTGTCGACGTCCAGCACCCGCGCTGTGACGCCCTTCGGCACCGCGATGCGGCGGGGAGGCTCTCCTGCTGCTTGCACGACCACGTCCGAGGAGGAGGCATCACAGGACGTCTCCAGCCACGCACCCCACCGGCCGTCCTGGGACAGGCGGGGGGTCCCGAGGTGTACGCGGCCGCCGGGCACCACCGTGCTGGCCTTGTTGTCCACGAGCTCGTAGAGGGCGTCGTTGCAGCCGGTTGGCTGGGCCCTGACCCAGAGCAGAGATCCCGCGGCGTAGGCGGCGTCGGTGTCGACGAGGCCATCATGCGGGTAGGTCAGCTGGCGAACCAGACGGCCGGTGTTCCCGTCGTAGAGGCTCACATGACCGCCCGCTACTCCCGCGAAGCTCGGCCCGGGCGAGGGAGTGGGGGACGGCGTCCCCGGCGCCCATTGCTGCACGGGCTGCGCAATGACGCGGTTCACGCTGCCGTCCTTGGCAGACCTGGTCACGCCGACGATGACAGCGTGGCTCCAGTCCGACTGGGTCCAGTTCAGCACTGCCGACCACGGCGCGCCGGAGCCTGCCGGTACCGACGCCGTAGCGATCGTCCGACCGTCCGAGGTGATGAGCCGCAACGCGATGTTCTCGTCGACGCCCACGACCTTCCCGGTCACGGTGAGCGGTGAGCTGACCCGATCGAACTGGGCAGGGCTCGTGACGATCATCGAGTCGAGGGTCACGTTGAAGACCGAGTAAGGGCCGGAGTCCTTACCGCCGCCGAGCGCCAGGTCGCCGATGCTCCCCTCGTGCGATTTCATTCCCGGGCCGAGGAGGCTCTTCTCGAAGCACTCAGGGCACTGCGGGTCGACTGTGACGCCCTTGAGGCCGAGGAAGTCATCCACGAAGTGCTGAGCTACCGCCACCTTGTCCCCGGCCCAAGGCATCGATCCGTGATCGTGCGTCCAGGCGTCTGCCTGCTCCTGCGACGTGAACGGCCACGTCGCGTTGGCGTACAGATCTCTGCCGGCAAGCGGATCCGTGGTGGGCGACGGCTCGACAATGCCGGCGGGAGAGCTGCTCGGCCCTGTCGTATCGCCGGGCACGACGTTGAGGGTGCTGGGCTGGCTTCCTCCGGGGAGCACGAAGAAGGCGGCCACCGCGGCGGCTGTCACGAGTGCGGCACCAGGCAGGACGAAGAGGCGAGCCCTGCGCTTGTGGGCCAGGCGTCGCCGGATCTTGGTCAGCCCGTCGGCACCGGGCGTCACGGTTTCCGCCTGCTCGCGCAGAAGCGCGGCCAGCCTGTCTTCCGGTGTGGTCATGACGGGTCCTCCAGCAGGGGCCGCAGCGCAGCCATGGCGCGCGACGTGTGGCTCTTCACGGCACCGACGCTGCAGCCCATGGCGGACGCGGTCTGGGCCTCGGACAGGTCGCCGTAGTAGCGGAGCACGACCGCTTCCCGCTGGCGGCGCGGCAGCTGCTGCAGCGCGTGCACGACGGCTTCGCGCTGCACGGCGCGCAGGGCCGTCGACTCGGCGGACGCGGTGTCGAGGAGCGGTTCGGGCTGGTGCTTGGCGGCGACCTGCCGGCGACGGAGCCGTGACCGGGACAGGTTCACCACCGCCGTACGGAGGTAGGCCTCCGCCTTGTCGGGCTCGCGCAGGCCGCGCCAGGAGCCGTGCACCTTGACGTAGGCGTCCTGCACGACCTCCTCGGCGTTGTCCCGGTCGCCCGTCAGGAACGCGGCCATCCGCACCAGCGATCGGTAGTGCACGGTGTAGAGCGCGGTGAGCTGGTCCTCCGCCGTCGCAACCGTCACCGCCTCGCCCCCCGTCCCTGCCAGCACCGCGCTCACGAGGGGTACGACGCCGGGACCCCCCATTCGGTTTACACCTGTCTCACAGGTCTGACTCCTATCCTCGTCAGATGCCTCCAGCACGGCGCGCCGCGGCGCTCCTCGCCGCTACCTGCGTCGCCGTCCTGGCGTTGGGCGGTACGGCGGTAGCGGCCGAGACCCCTTCGCCCTCTCCCTCAGCGATCGTGCCGGTCCCGACGTTCACGTCGTCACCCACGCCGAAGCCGACCCCGAAGCCCACGCCGAAACCCACCCCGAAGGCGACGCAGTCACCGACACCCAGCCCTAAGGCGTCACCGACGGTCGTCCGGGTGACGAGCAGCCCGAAGCCTCAGGTGACCGTCACGACGGTCGCGGCCACGCCAGCGGGGACCATCACGACGTCACCGGTCGACCTCGGCACGGTCGTGACGTCCACTGACTCGCCGACGCCGACGCCCTCGGCGAAGGCGGTGCAGGCGAAGTCCGCCGCCAGCACCGAGGCGTCGAAGCTGTCGCGGCTGAGCTGGGTCGTCATCGCCGGTGCGGTGCTGCTGGGCATTGGCGGGGGCGCGGGGCTCTTCCTCACGCGCCACCGAGCATGATGCAGGCATGAGCGACCCCCAGAGCGACTGCCTGTTCTGCGCGATCGTGGCCGGCGACGTCCCGTCGACCAAGGTGCTCGAGACCGACCGGGTCCTGGCCTTCCGCGACATCGCCCCGCACGCGCCGACGCACGTCGTGGTGGTGCCGAAGGAGCACTTCACGGACACCTACGACATCGCGCACAAGGACCCCGCCTACCTCGGTGAGGTCATGCGGGCCGCCACCGACGTGGCTGTCCAGGAGCGCCTCTCGGGGGGCTACCGGATCCTCACCAACACCGGGCCGGACAGCGGCCAGACCATCCTGCACATGCACGTGCACGTGCTCGGCGGCAAGAACCTGGGTGCGCTTGCCGGATAACCTGGACACATGACCGGGCCCGAGCAGGTGACGACGAAGATCGTCGTGCCTGAAGCGCTGTCCATGGTGGCGCTGCTGGGAAGCCGCGACGAGCTCCTGCAGGTGATCGAGAACGCCCTGGTCAGCGACGTCCACGTCCGCGGCAACGAGATCACGATCACGGGATCCGCGGCCGACAACGCGATCGCGACGAGGCTCTTCGACGCGCTGCTCGCACTGCTCGAGGCCGGCCAGCCGCTGACGGCCGACGCCGTCGAGCGCTCCCTGGCCATGCTGACCGGCGGCGGCAACGAGCGCCCCGCGGACGTGCTCACGCTCAACATCGTCAGCAACCGCGGGCGCACCATCCGTCCCAAGACGGTCAACCAGAAGAAGTACGTCGAGGCGATCGACGACCACACCATCGTCTTCGGCATCGGCCCGGCCGGCACCGGCAAGACCTACCTGGCGATGGCGAAGGCCGTGCAGGCGCTGCAGGCGAAGCGCGTTAACCGCATCATCCTCACCCGGCCCGCGGTCGAGGCGGGCGAGCGGCTCGGCTTCCTGCCCGGCACGCTCTACGACAAGATCGACCCGTACCTGCGGCCGCTCTACGACGCGCTGCACGACATGATCGACCCCGAGTCGATCCCGCGCCTGATGGCTGCGGGCACCATCGAGGTCGCACCGCTTGCGTACATGCGCGGCCGCACGCTCAATGACGCGTTCATCATCCTGGACGAGGCGCAGAACACCTCTCCCGAGCAGATGAAGATGTTCCTCACCCGGCTCGGCTTCGGCTCGCAGATCGTGGTCACCGGAGACGTCACGCAGGTCGACCTGCCGGGCGGGACCGTGAGCGGCCTGAAGGTCGTGCGCAGCATCCTGGACGGCCTCGACGACGTGGCGTTCCTCACGCTCACGAGCGAGGACGTCGTCCGGCACCGGCTCGTCGGCCGGATCGTCGACGCCTACGCGCAGTACGACGCCGAGCTCGCCAAGACGGTCCGGACGCCCGGCCGCCGGGACGACAGCAAGCGCGGCTCTCGGTGACGGACGCGCCGTACAAGAAAGACCTCGACGGCAAGCTCGCGGACGCTCAGCTCGCCTGGCGGGCACCCAGCGTCGTCGCCGCCGTGGTGCGGGACGGCGCGGTCGTCTGGACCGGGGCCGTCGGCTCCGCCGTGGTCGGGGGGCTGGAGGCCGGCCCGGACGTGCAGTACCGAATCGGCAGCATCACCAAGACCTTCACGTCCGTGCTGGTCCACCAGCTCCGTGACGAGGGTGTCCTCGACCTCGACGACCCGCTCGACCGCTGGATCCCCGACAGCCGGCACGCGGGCGTGACGCTGCGACGGCTGCTGGCGCACGCCTCGGGCCTGCAGCGCGAGCTCGGGGACATGTGGGCGACCCTCGAGGTGCCGAGCCGCGACGACCTGCTCGCCGGTTTCGAGGCGTCGGAGCAGGTGCTGTCGACCCGTGAGGGGCACCACTACAGCAACCTCGCCTACGCCATTCTCGGCGAGGTCGTCGGCCGTGCGACGAGCAGCACCTGGTCCGAGCAGCTCGAGCACCGGTTGCTGCGACCGCTCGGCATGGCCCGCACGACGCTCGAGCCCACCGGCCCCCGCGCGCAGGGCTACCTCACCGAGCCCTACGCGGACGGCGTCCGCCCCGAGCCCGACAGCGACCTCGGGTCGACGGCCTCCGCCGGGCAGCTCTGGTCCACGGCCGACGACCTCGCCCGCTGGGCCGCCTTCCTCGCCGACCCGGACCCCGACGTCCTCAAGCTCGAGACGCTCGAGGGGATGCGGCAGCCGGTCATCGTCTTCGACCCGGCCACCTGGCTGCTGGCGTGGGGCGGGGGCCTGATGCTGTGGCGCCGGGACAAGCGGGTGCACCACGGTCACGGCGGTGCGATGCCAGGGTTCCTCGCCGGCTGCTACGCCTTCCGTGACGACACCGAGCGGGCCGGTGCGGTCGTCCTCACCAACACGGGACGCGCGGCCGACCCCGAGGCGCTGGCCGGAGAGCTGCTCAACGCAGCCCTGGACGCGGACCCGCGGCGCAAGCCGGGCTGGGTCCCTTCCGACGTACCCGCTGAGCTGCGTGAGCTGCTCGGACCGTGGTGGTCGGAGGGGTCGGAGTTCCTCGTGGAGTACCGCGACGGCGGCCTGACGATGATCGGTCGAGGTGGGGCCGAGTGGCGCCGCACCCGGTTCGAGCCGACCGGGCGGGACGAGTGGCGTGCGGTCAAGGGACGCGAGGCCGGCGAGCGGCTCCGGGTCGTGCGGAGCGGTACGGCGGTGGAGCGGCTGATGTTCGGTGGCTACGCGTTCACGCGGGACCCGAGGACGTTCTCGGAGCTGTCCTCGTGAGCATCGAGGTCATGAACGAGACGGACCACCACGTCCAAGAGGAGGACCTGGTCAAGGTCGCCCGGCACGTCCTCGACGCGCTCGGCGTCTCACCGCTCGCGGAGCTCGCCATCACGCTGGTCGACGTCGAGCACATGACCGAACTGCACGTGAAGTGGATGGGCGAGCCCGGTCCCACCGATGTCCTGTCGTTCCCGATGGACGAGCTCGACCTACGCGGGTCACGGGGCGCCGGGCACGCGCACGAGGAGAAGCCGGACGACACCTTGCCGATGATGCTGGGCGACGTCGTGCTGTGCCCGGTGGTGGCGGAGAAGCAGGCCAAGGACGCCGGTCACTCCTTCGAGGACGAGCTGCACCTGCTCACGACGCACGGCATCCTGCACCTGGTCGGCTTCGACCACGCCGAACCCGAGGAGCACGCCGAGATGTTCGGGCTCCAGGGCGAGCTGCTGGCCTCGTGGAAGGCGTCCCGAGGCTCGTGAGCCCCGCATCGGACGTGCTGCCGCTGCTGTTCGCGGTGGTCTTCGTCGTGCTCGCGGGCGCGTTCGCGTGTGTCGAGGTGGCGCTCTCCCGCATCTCGCGCATCCGCGTCGAGGAGCTCGTGGGGGACGGCGTCACCGGCGCCACCCGGCTGCTGCGGCTCGTCAACGACGCCGCCCGGCCGGTCAACATCGTGCTGCTGCTGCGGCTGGTGTGCGAGGTCGCAGCGGTCGGACTGGTGACTCGTTACACGCTCGACCGGGTCGGCGGCGACGCCGGGCTCATCCTCGCCATCGCGGTCATGGTCGTCGTTCACTACGTCTTCGTCGGCGTCTCGCCGCGCACCATCGGACGGCAGCACACCGAGCGGGTCGCGCTGCTGAGCGCGGGCCCGATCAGCGTGCTGACCTCGGTGCTGAGCCCGCTCGCGTCCCTCCTGATCCTGGTCGGCAACGCGCTCACCCCGGGCAAGGGGTTCCGCGAGGGACCGTTCGCCTCGGAGGCGGAGCTGCGCGATCTCGTCGAGCGCGCCAACGCGCGCGGCGTCGTGGAGCAGTCCGAGCGGGACATGATCCAGTCGGTGTTCGACCTCGGCGACACGCTCGTCCGGGAGGTGATGGTGCCGCGCACCGACATTGTCGTCATCGAGCGCACCAAGACCGTCAGACAGGCGCTGAACCTGCTGCTGCGCAGCGGATTCAGCCGTGTCCCCGTCGTCGGCGACAACAACGACGACGTCGTGGGCGTGGCCTACCTCAAGGACCTGGTGAAGAAGGAGCGGGACGGGGGCGGCTCCGTGAAGGTGGAGGAGGTCGCCCGCCCCGCCGTCTTCGTACCCGAGTCGAAGCCCGTCGACGACCTGCTCCGCGAGATGCAGGAGAGCCTGGGGCACATCGCGATCGTCGTCGACGAGTACGGCGGCACCGCGGGCCTCGTGACGCTCGAGGACATCGTCGAGGAGGTCGTCGGCGAGATCACCGACGAGTTCGACCGCGACGCGCGCCCCGTCGAGCACCTCAACGACGGCAGCTGCCGCGTCACCGCGCGGCTGCCCGTCGAGGACCTCGAGCAGATGTACGGCGTCGACCTGCCGCACGAGGACGTGGAGACCGTCGGGGGGCTGCTCGCCAGCCAGCTCGGCCGGGTGCCGATCCCGGGTGCCACCGTCGAGGTGGGTGGCCTCAGGCTCGTCGCCGAGAGCGCCAAGGGGCGCCGCAACCAGATCGGGACCGTGCTGGTCCGCCGCACCGATGACACCGAGGATGACTGACGCAGTGGTTGACCAGGAAGACCAGAAGATCTTGACGCTGGCCAAGGCCACCCGAGCGCGCGCTCACGTGCCGCACACCGGCGTCGCCGAGGGGGCTGCTGTCCGCGACACCGACGGTCGCACCTACGCGGCCGCCACCGTGGAGAACCAGGACCCGGGCCTGACCACCTCCGCCCTGCGGGCCGCCGTGGCCGCTGCCGCGTCGAGCGGTGCCCGGACCTTCGAGGCCGCCGCCGTCGTCACCGAGCAGCTCATCTCCGACGCCGACCTGGCCGTGCTGCGCGAGTTCGGCCCCGGCGTGCCCCTGCTCGTCGCCTCGCCCGACGGCACCCTGCGCGAGACTCGTCACTCATGAGCCACCGGTCAGGGTTCGCCTGCTTCGTCGGACGGCCCAACGCGGGCAAGTCGACCCTGACCAACGCCCTCATCGGCTCCAAGGTCGCCATCACCTCCTCCCGGCCGCAGACGACCCGACACGCGATCCGCGGGATCGTGCACCGGGACGACGCGCAGCTCGTCCTCGTGGACACCCCGGGCCTGCACAAGCCGCGAACCCTGCTCGGGGAGCGGCTCAACGACATCGTGCGGGAGACCTACGCCGGTGTCGACGTGATCTGCTTCTGCGTCACCGCCGACGACAAGCTCGGGCCTGGCGACAGGTTCATCGCGGCCGAGCTGGCGCAGGTGTCCACCCCGGTCATCGCGGTCGTCACCAAGACCGACAAGGTCGGCAAGCAGCAGATCGGGGAGCAGCTGCTCGCCGTCTCGCAGCTGTCCGACTGGGAGGACGTGATCCCCACGTCCGCCGTGGACGGCTTCCAGGTGCAGCTGCTCGCCGACCTGCTGGTGTCCAAGCTCCCCGAGGGCCCGCCGCTCTACCCGGAAGGCGAGCTCACCGACGAGCCCGAGCAGGTGCTGGCCGCCGAGATGATCCGGGAGGCAGCGCTCGAGGGCGTCCGCGACGAGCTGCCGCACTCGATCGCGGTGACCATCGAGGAGATGCTGCCCCGTGAGGGCCGGCCGGCGGACAAGCCGCTACTCGACGTCTACGCGCTCATCCACGTCGAGCGGGACTCGCAGAAGGCGATCGTGCTGGGCAAGGGAGGCACCCGGCTGCGCGACGTCGGCACGACCGCCCGCAAGCAGATCGAGACGCTGCTGGGCACGCCCATCTACCTCGACCTGCGAGTGACCGTCGCCAAGGACTGGCAGCGGGACCCCAAGCAGCTCAAGAAGCTCGGCTTCTGACCCACGCGCCCGGTCAGCTCCGCGGAAGACGGCCAGCGACCGGCGTACCGGGCTGGGGGAGCGCCTTTGGCACCTGGCAGACCCAGCCGAATGCGGCGCTCGCGGTGTTCGGCTGGTTGCGGCGCTGGGAGGCCGGGGCGGTCACGCTGTTCCTCAGCGCACCGACCCGCAGGATGTCGACGCCGCGGGTGAAGTCGGCGACGAAGACGTACCCACCAGGCCGCCAGTACGAGGCCCAGGTGTCGGCGTCTGTCGGGCGGTAGAAACCCACCTGACGGATGTGGCGGGGATCGCGCACGTCGAGGAAGCGCGTGCCCTGGCTGTAGAAGGCCGCCGCGAGCAGGCCCTTGCCGTTGTCGGTGAAGTAGTGCGCGCTGTCGCACGCGGACGAGCCGACGGCCTTCTCGGTGGTCCAGGTCGAGAGCAGCGTCATCCGGAACTTGTGGGCGGGTGTGGACCGGAAGCCCGCACCCCCGTAGCTGTTGGAGATGTCGTACGCCGCGAGGTGCCCGGTGGCCTTGCAGTCCGAGGTTCCGGTCACCTCCTCAGTGGCGAGGACGACGTTGCCGCCGAGGTAGGCCGGGCGCAGGGAGTTGTGCATGACCCCGCCACGCGTCTTCAGCTGGCCGAGGTCGGTACCGCCGCCGGCATACGGGACCGGGTCGCAGCCGGTGGCCTTCTGCAGCCGGCCGGTCTTGGCGTTCTTGTGGGTGCCGGTGACCCAGTAGCCGCGGACGGCGCCACTGCCGCTGATCCAGGCGATGCCGTGGTTGTCGACCTGGACGTCGTGCGTGTAGTCGGTGGCGCCGTCGTTCTCGTCCGCATCGATGGGGTGCGGGCACGTCTTGGGGTGCGCCGGGTCGGTCATGTCGAGCGCCCAGATCGGTCGGCCACCCCAGTCGGACGGGTCCGTGGCGGCGGCAGCTGGCCCGGCGGTCCACGTGTAGCGGCACGAGTCGACGCACGACGTCGTGTGACCGCTCGGCAGCAGCGTCATCGACAGCTGCTTCATGAGCCGCGGGTCTCTCACGTCGATCACCTGGACCGCGCCGTAGGGGAACGCGGTGGTTGCCGGCGACGTGAAGCCACGCGGGTCGCGTGACAGGAACAGCAGGTGCCGCTTGGCATCGACGTCGACGTCCTCGTTCTCCCAGATGTACTGGGGGAGCGTCCCGAGCAGCTGCGGCGCCGCAGGGTCGCTGACGTCGTAGCTGAAGATCCCTGTCACCGTCGACGCGAACATCGTGCTGCCGATGAAGTTGATCGAGATGGCGGACCGGAGCTCTGGGATGTTGGCGAGGAACGTCACGCCCTGGCTGATGTCGCCGGCCGGTGGGGTCGCGGCGTGCGACGGGACTCCGCTGAGCGGGAGCACGATCGCGGCGGCGGCGAGGACGGTGCGCAGTCGGCCCATGGGGTCGGGTTCGACGTCAGCTGAGGATTCCCTGCTGCACCGGGACGCCGAGGTGCCACCCCTGGCCGAGGGCGACCCCGGCGTCGAGGAGCGCCGAGATCTGCTCCGCCACCTCGATGCCCTCGGCGAGCACCGTGGCGCCGACCTCCGCGGTGAAGGTCACCAGCGCGCGCACGATCGCCTGCTGGCGCTGGTTGTCGTGCACGTCCCGTGTCAGAGACGTGTCGAGCTTGACCACGTCGGGTTGCAGCAGCAGGACGTGCCGCAGGCTCGCGAAGCCGGCACCGACGTCATCGACAGCGATCCGCGCACCGCTCGAGCGCAGCACCGCGAGCGCCTCGCGCGTCAGCCCGTAGTCGTTGACGGCATCGTGCTCGGTGATCTCGATGATCAGTCGCGACAGATCGCTCGCCTCCAGCAGCTCCAGCACCTTGTCGTCGTGCAGCGCCGCGGGGGAGGCGTTGATCGCCAGGAACTGGTCGGGGGCCATGCCGGGCAGGGTGCTGAGCGCCCTGGCGAGGGTCAGCAGCTCGAGCTCCGATGCGAGGCCGTGCAGGCCGGCCGCGCGGAACCACCGGTCGGTGGGGACCCGGCCACCGAACCGAGCGAGCGCCTCCTGGCCCACCACGGTCAGGGTCGCGAGGTCGTACACCGGCTGCAGCGCGACCTGGTTGTCGGCACGTGCGATGAGCTCGCGCACCTCGTGGCGCTCGGGCAGACCGGCGTCGTCGTCAGGGGTGATGGACAGCCCGGGCAGCAGGGCGGACGAGGCCCGCAACCGCCGTACCTCTGCCTCGAGCTGCCGCCAGCGGTGGGCCTGCTTGAGGTAGCCGCGCATGCAGAGCACGTACAGGCCGAGGAACGGCACCAGCAGGGTCACGAGCTCGACCGCGAGGGCGGGCCAGGAGGTGGGGTCGTGACGGCCCAGGCTGAAACCGCGCAGGACGGCGACCAGCGGCGTGAGCATGAGTGCGGCGCCGACCCAACCCCACGGGCCCCGGTTGCCCTTGGGCACGCGCTGCCGCCACCAGAACGCCGCCAGGACGCCCACGACGGCGCAGGCGAGCAGCACCTCGCGGCCGCGAACGGTGACGCGCACGTCGCTGACGCGCACCAGCGGCGCCTGGTAGGCGCCGTAAGCCGCGGCCGCCAGCACCGCGAGCGGTACGAGGAACAGCCACATCCCGAGCCGGCGCAGGCCGGACGTCAGTGCCGTGACAGGCAGCGTGAGCAGCCAGGCGACCGACAGCGCTGCGGCCAGCCGCAGGTCGTGGTCGTCGGCCGGCTGGCCGGGTACGGCAGGGTCGCCGGACCGTACGACGTAGATGGCCAGCAACGTGGCGCACCCGGCGGACGCCCACAGCAGCCGCCGGTCCTGGGTGACCGTCGCCTGCAGCAGCAGCAGGTAGGCATTGCCGAGCGAGAGCAGGCCGCCGGCCGCGTAGACCGTGGCCAGCAAGTAGGTGCTCAGCCCCGTGCCCGGCAGGAGCACCAAGCCGGGCACGCCGGCCGCCATGGCCGCGAGGATGACGAGGAACGCAGTGGCGTTCTTGCCGACCCAGGTCTCGGGCGGTTCAGGAGGCAGCGCCCAGCGACCGGGGCGCTCGACGGTCCCTGACGTCACGGGGGACACCCTGTCACGCGCGCCGCCCCTGTCGAGGCAAGTTTGAGGACTAGCGTGGAGTCATGGGCCTGTACCGCGACGAGGGCGTCGTCCTCCGCGTGCAGAAGCTCGGTGAGGCCGACCGGATCATCACCTTGCTGACCAGGCGGCACGGTCGCGTCCGTGCCGTGGCGAAGGGCGTGCGGCGAACCCGGTCGAAGTTCGGGGCCACGGTCGAACCGTTCAGCCACGTCGACCTGCAGCTGTACGAGGGCCGTTCCCTCGACATCGTCACGCAGGCCGAGTCGATCACCTCGTACGGCGAGGGGCTGGTCGGCGACTACGGCCGCTACACCGCCGGGACCGCCGTCCTCGAGACGGCCGAGCGGCTGACCGCGGAAGAGGGCGAGCCGTCGCTGCGGCTGTTCCTGCTCGTGCTCGGGGCGCTGCGCGCACTGGGCGAGCGCGACCCCTCCCTGGTCCTCGACGCCTTCCTGCTGCGGGCGATGTCGGTGTCGGGGTACGCCCCCGCGCTCGAGGAGTGCGCGCGCTGCGCGGCCCCCGGGCCGCACCGGTCCTTCTCCGTGCCTGCCGGTGGTGTCGTCTGCGCGAGCTGCCGACCGCCGGGTGCCTCCACCCCCAACCCGGCAGCGCTGTCGCTGATGTCCGCCCTGCTCGAGGGCGACTGGGACACCGCGGAGGCGACCGAGCAGCGTGCCCGCCGCGACGCCAGCGGCCTGACGGCCGCGCACCTGCAGTGGCACCTGGAACGCGGCCTCCGATCCCTGCCGCTCGTCGAGAGAGCATGAGAGCACCGACCCCGCACCCGTCGGGTGCGCGGCCTCCGAAGCTGTCGCAGGTCCCACGCCACGTGGCGGTCGTCATGGATGGCAACGGGCGCTGGGCAAAGGACCGCGGCCTGCCGCGGACGGCGGGACACGAGGCGGGGGAGCACTCGCTGTTCGACGTCGTCGAGGGCGCGATCGAGATCGGCGTGCAGTGGGTGTCCGCCTACGCCTTCTCCACCGAGAACTGGCGGCGATCTCCGGAGGAGGTGCGCTTCCTCATGGGCTTCAACCGCGACGTCATCCGGCGCCGTCGCGACGAGATGCACGAGCTCGGGGTGCGCGTCCGGTGGGCGGGTCGACGACCCCGGCTGTGGCGGTCCGTCATCGCCGAGCTCGAGGAGGCCGAGCGCCTCACCCACCGCAACAAGACGTTGACCCTGACGATGTGCGTGAACTACGGCGGACGGGCCGAGATCGCCGATGCCGCAAGGCTTCTCGCACTCGACGTGGCGGCCGGCAAGGTCAATCCGGAGAAGGTCGACGAGCGGGTGCTCGCCAAGTACCTCGACGAGCCGGACATGCCCGACGTCGACCTGTTCCTGCGCACCTCGGGTGAGCAGCGCACCTCCAACTTCCTGCTCTGGCAGTCCGCGTACGCCGAGCTGGTCTTCGCGCCGGAGCTGTGGCCCGACGTCGATCGCCGGGTCCTCTGGCGGGCCTGCGAGACGTACGCGAACCGCGAGCGCCGCTACGGAGGGGCGAAGTGAGCTGCCTTCGCCCCACTTGCGCACTGTGCGGATTCCCCGCGTGGGATCCCAGCTTGAGACCGCACGGTCAACAACAGGGCAATCGCTGCCGGATGCGGCACTAGCCGCAGCTCGCGCACGTCCCGAAGACCTCGAGGGTGTGGCTGACGTCCCGGTAGCCGTGCTCGGCGGCGATCGCCTCGGCCCAGGTCTCGACGGCCGGTCCGGTGACCTCCACGGTGGCGCCGCAGGACCGGCAGACCAGGTGGTGGTGGTGCTCGTCGCGTGCGCAGGCGCGGTAGACCGTCTCGCCGTCGGCTGTGCGCAGCACGTCCACCGCGCCCGCCTCTGCGAGCGCCTGCAGGTGCCGGTAGACCGTGGTGAGCCCGACCGACTTGCCGTCGTGCCGCAGCGCATCGTGCAGGGCCTGCGCGCTGGTGAAGCCGTCCAGCCCGGCCAGCGCCGAGGCGACCGCCGCCCGCTGGCGCGTCATCTTCACCGGGCCACCCGCCTGCGCACGGAGGCCGCGACCGCGGCCACGGCGAAGGCCGACAACGACAGCAGGACGATCGACCCTCCGGGGGGTACGTCGGCGTAGTAGCTGACCACGAGACCGCCGACGCTCATGACGGCGCCGAGGAGGCAGGCGCCGTAGAGCGTGCCGCGGAACGACCGGGACAGCAGCTGCACGGTGGCGACCGGCACGACCATCAGAGCGCTCACCAGGAGCAGCCCGACGGTGCGCATGGCGACGGTCACCGTGACGGCGGCTCCGATGGCGACGAGCAGGTTCAGGAACCGCACCGGGAGGCCGGACACCCGCGCCACGTCCTCGTCCTGGCACACGGCGAAGAGCTCGCGCATGAAGAGCAGCATCGTCGCCAGGACGACCAGCGACAGCGTGACGATGACGACGAGGTCGCCGTCGGAGACGCTGGACAGCGAGCCGAACAGGTACCCGCCGAGTGCGCTGTTGGTACCGCCGGCGAGCTTGATGAGGATCGAGCCGCCGGCCAGGCCGCCGTAGAAGAGCAGTGCGAGGGCGACGTCCCCGCTGGCCTGGGCGCGCTCCCGGACGATCTCGATGGCGACCGCGCCGAGGATGCTGACGACCACGGCGGTGAGGACCGGCGAGGTGCGCAGCAGCAC
>JAOPVZ010000186.1 GCA_025965935.1 Frankiales bacterium
TGCTGACGTTGGTGATGGGGACTCCCAGGCTCCCGAACAGCTGCGGCACGTAGGCCTCGCCGTCCTCGACGTTGATGACGACGCCCTCGGACGTCTGGATCGCGCCGGGGAGGCGGGCGAGAGCCTCCTCGTCGTCCTCGGTGCGGATGGTGACGCGGTCGGTGCCGACGCTGGCCTTCAGCGCGGCCGGGGTGTCGAGGGCGACCAGCTTCCCCTCGTCCATGATGGCGATCCGGTCGCAGTGCTCGGCCTCGTCCATGTAGTGCGTGGTCAGGAAGATGGTGATCTCCTCCTCCTTGCGCAGCCGCTCGATGTACTCCCAGATGGAGGCCCGGGTCTGCGGGTCGAGGCCGACGGTGGGCTCGTCGAGGAAGAGCACGCGCGGGGAGTGCATGAGCCCGCGGGCGATCTCGAGCCTGCGCTTCATGCCGCCGGAGAAGGTGAGCACCTTGGACTCACGTCGCTCCCAGAGCCCGACCATCTCCATGACCTGTCGCAACCGCGGCTGAACTGCCTCACGCGGCATGCCGTAGAGCTCGGCGTGGAAGCGCAGGTTCATCTCCGCGGACAGGTAGTTGTCGAGCGTCGTGTCCTGGAACACCAGGCCGATGTGGCGCCGCACGTCGTCGCGCTGGCGCTGCACATCGAACCCGGCCACGGTGGCGGTGCCGCCGGTCGCCTTCGCGAGGGTGCAGAGGATCTTGATGGTGGTCGACTTGCCGGCGCCGTTGGGCCCGAGGAACCCGAACGTCTCGCCGACCCTGACGTCGAAGTCGACGCCCCGCACCGCTGGGACGTCGCCGTAGGACTTCTCGAGGCCACGTACCTCGACCGCATTCATCTAGTCTCCAAATCGTTCGTCTTCCCAACAATAGGATAACTGCACTACTCTTGCAACATGGAGATGCAGCTCGGCAGGTTGGCCCTCGCCTACCGCTCCGCGATGCGCGCCCGCTTCGAGGAGCACGACGAGTTCTCCGAGTGGGGCCTCCGGCCGCCCTCGATCGGCGCGCTCCGCGTCGTGGCCCGCTCCGGACCCATCTCGCAGCGTGAGGTGTCGCAGCGGCTCGGTGTGCACCCCTCCGACATGGTGCGGGCCGTCGACAAGCTGGAGGCCTACGGCCTGGTCACCCGGGTCCGGGCGGACGCCGACCGGCGTCGCTACGACCTGACCATCACCCCGAAGGGCCGCAAGGTGCTCGACCGGTACAGCGAGGTCTCGCAAGAGGTCGACAAGGACTTCTACGGGGTCCTGTCGCCGACCGAGCAGAAGCAGCTGGAGAAGCTGCTCTCGAAGCTGGTGGACCACCACTTCGCGTGACGCCTCCTAGTGGCCCAGGGACCGCCAGAACAGCGCCGCGGACCGTGACGGCCTGCCGGTGCGGGCCTCCACCCGGTCGGCCCGGCTCATCAGCTGGGTGACGGCATTGACCCCGATCCACCGCAGGGGCTCCGGCTCCCAGCGCTTGGTGCGTCGGCGTACCCAGGGGAGCCGGACGAGCTCGCTGTCCACCCCGGTGATGAGGTGGGCCAGGGTCCGACCGGCCAGGTTGGCCGTCGCCACACCGTCGCCGACGTAGCCGCCGGCCCACGCGACACCGGTCGTGCGATCGAACCCGACGCTCGGGTACCAGTCCCGAGGAACCCCCAGGTTGCCGCCCCACCGGTGCGTGACGGGGACGCCGGTGACGGCCGGGAACAGGTCCAGCAAGGTGTGCTCGAGCGCGTCGTGGACGCGCGGAACCTGCTCGTACGACGGATGCACCCTCGACGCGTAGTGGTACGGCGCCCCGCGGCCACCGAACGCCAGTCGCCCGTCGGCCGTCCGCTGCCCGTAGACGGTGAGGTGCCGCTCGTCGGTGAACGTCGCCCGGTCTGCCAGCCCGATCTGCTGCCAGAGGTCTGCCGGCAGCGGCGCGGTCGCCAGCATGAGGGAGTAGACAGGTGCGAGGTCGCGGCGGTGCCCGCGGAGCTGGGCGGTGTAGCCCTCGGTCGCCGTGAGGACGACCTCAGCGGTCACGGTGCCGTGGTCGGTGACGACCCGTCCCGCTCGCACCTCGCCGGCAGTCGTCTGCTCGTGGAGGGTGACGCCGGCGTCGACGCAGGCGGCGGCCAGGCCGCGGACGAGCTTGGCCGGGTGCAGCGCAGCGCAGTGGTCCGTCGTCAGGGCGCCGAGGACGCGGGTGGCGGCGACGCGTTGCTGCGCCTGCTCGGCCCCGACCAGGTCGAGGGTGTCGGGGCCGAAGCCCCACGACCTCGCCTCGGCGACGTCCGCCCGGGCGCGGGCCAGCTGGGCCGGTGTGCGCACGAGCGCGACCGACCCGCCCTTGGCATAGTCGCAGGCGATCCCGCTGCGGCCGATCTCGTCGACGCTGTCCTCGAGCGCCCGCTGCATCGCGACGACGCCCTCCCGGCCCGCGTCCCTGGCGATCCGGTGCCAGGAGGTCGGGAACAGCGCGGAGCACCAGCCGCCGTTGCGGCCGGACGCGCCGGCGCCGGCGACGTCGCGCTCCACCACCACCACCCGCAGGGTCGGGTCGAGCCGGCGGAGGTGCAGAGCGGTCCAGAGACCGGTGTAGCCGGCGCCGACGACGCAGACGTCCGCGTCGGTGTCACCCGGCAGTGGGGCGCGGGGCTCCTGAGCGGGCAGCTGGTCCTGCCAGAGGATCACGAGAGCGCGGCACGCATCGCTGCCGGGATGGCGTCGAGGTCGTCGTCCCCGATGACGAGCGGTGGGCAGATCGCCAGGGCGTGCGGGGCGATGGGACGCACGATGACCCCCTGCGCCAGCATCCGGTCGCGCGTGGCCACCGGGTCGGGGACGCTCACGCCCCACAGCGCGCCCAGCCCGCGTACCTCGGTGACGAGGCCGTCGGCCTCGAGTGCGCGCAGCTGCGGCTCCAGGCGCGCGCCGATCTTCGTGGCGCGCTCCGCGAGGCCCTCCCGCTCCGTGATGTCCAGGCAGGCGAGGGCTGCCGCGGCCGCAGCGCTGTGCCCGGAGTAGGTGTAGCCGTGCCTGAGGACGAACGCCGGGTCGGCCGACAGCGGAAGGTGGACGCTCGGCGCCAGGAGCGCGCCGCCGAGTGGCACGTAGCCGCTCGTGACGCCCTTCGCGAAGGTGGTGATGTCGGCGGCGACGCCGAAGTGGCTGCCCGCGAACAGCGAGCCCAGGCGGCCGAACCCGCAGATCACCTCGTCGAGGACGAGGTGCGCGCCGTGCTCGTCGCACAGCGCCCGCAGTGCCTGCAGGTAGCCGGGAGCCGGTGGCCAGACCCCGCCGGCTCCGACGACCGGCTCGGCGAACACGGCCGCGACCCGACCGGACTCGAGCTGCTCCCGGACCGCGTCGAGGTCGTCCTTGTCGACCTGCACGACATCGCCGACCCCTGGCCCGAAGTCCTTGCGGTTCAGGGGGAGTCCAGTCAGCGTCATCGCGCCGTAGGAGACGCCGTGGTAGCTCGGGGTACGGCTGATGGCGACGGTTCGCTCGGGGTGGCCCGCCTGGGCGTGCGCGATCCGCGACAGCTTGAGCGCGGTGTCGACGGCCTCCGAGCCGCCGCTCGTCAGGAACACCCGGCTGTCCGGCACAGGGGCCATCGCGACGAGGCGCTCGGCGAGCGCGTCCGCCACCGGCGTCGTGAAGCGCTCGAAGCAGTGGTACGTCTCCAGCTGGCGCATCTGGTCCGCCACCGCATCGACGACTTCGGCGCGCCCATGGCCGACGTTGCAGTACCAGAGCGACGCGAGCCCGTCGACGTACCGCGTGCCGTTGCTGTCCCAGATGGCAGCGCCCTGGCCGCGGACGACGCTGATGAAGTCGGTCGCTGCCGGTCGCGCGAACGGGTGCAGGAAGGCGGTCATCGCGAGATCACGGCGTTCCGTAGGTGTAGGTCTGCTTGTGGACCCGCAGGTACATGGACGTCTCCGTGTCACGGACGCACTCGACGGTGCGGATGCGGTCGTTGATGACCGACAGCAGGTGCTCGTTGTCTCGGCAGACCAGCTCCAGCTGGACGTCGAAGCGGCCGGTCGTGAGCACGCAGTAGTCGACCTCATCGATGGCCGACAGCGCGTCAGCGACGGCGCGCGAGTCCCCGTCGACTGTCACGCCGACCGAGGCCATGACGCCGAAGCCGAGGGTGAGGGGGTCGGCCACGGCCACGATCTGCAGCGAACCGGTGTCGAGCAGCGCCTTGACGCGCTGCCGCACCGCCGCCTCTGAGAGCCCGACAGCTGCCGCGATGGCGGTGTAGGAACGGCGCCCGTCCTCCTGCAGCTCGCGCAGGATGGCCAGGCCGGTCGAGTCCAGCGTCACCGGCTGCATGGACGCATGCTGCCGGGATCTTCGACGCGGATCAAGTGTTGTGAAGGCGTGTCAGCGACGGAAACACTTGTCAATGACCTCCTAATCTGCGAGAACCGTGTCATCGGGTTCCTTCGGTGAGGGAGAGCGCATGGCAGTGGCCGAACTTCGCGAACAGGACAAGGGGCTCAAGCAGGGCGCCCTTGGCCTGCTGTCCAGTGTCGTCATCGGGGTCTCCTCGACGGCGCCCGGGTACAGCCTCGCGGCGACCCTGGGGTTCATCGCGACGGCGGTGGCGCTTCAGTCGCCGGCGGTGATGCTGCTGGCCTTCGTGCCGATGTTCTGCATCGCCTACGCCTACCGCGAGCTGAACTCGGTCGACCCCGACTGCGGCACGACCTTCGCCTGGGGGGCCCGTGCGTTCGGCCCGCGCACCGGCTGGATGGGCGGCTGGGGGATCATCGTCGCCGACATCGTCGTCATGGCGAACCTGGCGCAGATCGCCGGGCAGTACGGGTTCCTGCTGTTCGGCGCGGACGGGCTCGCGGCGAGCACGTTCTGGACCACCTTCGTGGGCTGCGTGTGGATCGCTGCGCTGACCTACGTCTGCTACCGCGGCATCGAGCTGTCGGCGCGCTTCCAGTTCGTCATGCTGGCCATCGAGGTCGTCACGCTGGCGGTCTTCGCGGTGGTCGCGCTCGTCAAGGTCTACAGCGGCAACGCGGCCAAGGGGTCCATCCACCCGACGCTCAACTGGCTCAACCCGTTCGCCATCCACAGCTTCTCGGCGCTGTCGGCTGGCGTGCTGCTCGCGGTCTTCATCTACTGGGGGTGGGACACCGCGGTCGCCTGCAACGAGGAGACTGCCGACCCCAAGCGCACCCCGGGCAGGGCCGCGGTGCTGTCCACGTTGACCCTGCTGGCCATCTACCTCCTGGTGACGATCGCCTGCATCTCCTACGCCGGTGTGGACGCGATCAAGGACTCGGACGACGTCCTCGCCGTCATCGGTTCGGAGGTCCTCGGCAGCACGCTCGGCAAGCTCGTCATCATCGCCGTGCTGACCTCGGCTGCGGCCTCGACGCAGACGACGATCCTGCCGACCGCCCGCACGTCGCTGTCGATGGCGGCGCACAAGGCGATCCCCCGCTCCTTCGCCCGGATGCACCCGCGCTACCAGACACCGACGACCTCAACCGTCGCCATGGGGGTGGCGTCGATCGCGTTCTACGTCGGGCTCGTCAAGGTCAGCGGCGGCCGCGTGCTGTCCGACTCGATCGCCTCGCTCGGGCTGCTCATCGCCTTCTACTACGCGCTGACCGGCTTCGCCTGCGTCTGGTACTTCCGGCGCGACCTGCTCCGCAGCGGCAAGGACCTCTTGGTCAAGGGCGTGCTGCCGGGCGTCGGTGCCGTCATCCTCACGGCGGCCTTCATCAAGAGCGCGCACGACATGTACGCGAGCGACTACGGCGACACCTCGTTCCGGGGTGTCGGGGGCGTCTTCATCCTCGGCGTCGGGTCGCTCGTGCTCGGCATCCTGGTGATGGTCGCCTACGAGCTGAAGGCCCCCGAGTTCTTCCGCTCCGGCCGGCTGACGACCGTCGCCGACACCACAGGCACCGCAGACACCGCAGACACCCTCGTCTCCCCCCAGAGCCCCACCCTGCAGGAGTCCTGATGACCACCCCTCAGACCTGGCAGCGCCTCAGCAACGACGCGCTCTCGGCGTCCGCCCGCGACCACCTGTGGATGCACTTCACGCGGCACTCGACCTACCAGCAGGGCGGCGCGGTGCCCATCATGGTCAAGGGCGAGGGACCCTGGATCTGGGACAGCAACGGTCGCCGGTACTTCGACGGGCTCAGCGGCCTGTTCGTCGTACAAGCAGGGCATGGCCGCAGGGAGCTGGCAGAGGCCGCCGCGAAGCAGGCGTCGGAGCTGGCGTTCTTCCCGCTGTGGTCCTACGCCCACCCCGAGGCGATCCAGCTCGCCGAGCGGCTGGCGTCGCTGACGCCGGGGGACCTCAACCGGGTGTTCTTCACGACCGGTGGCGGGGAGGCGGTCGAGACGGCGTGGAAGCTCGCGAAGCACTACTTCAAGGCGACCGGGAAGCCCTTGAAGCACAAGGTGATCAGCCGCTCGATCGCCTACCACGGCACGCCGCACGGAGCGCTGTCCATCACGGGGATCCCGGACGCCAAGAAGCACTTCGAGCCGCTGGTCCCGGGTGCGCACAAGGCGCCCAACACCAACTTCTACCGCGCTCCGGAGCACGGCGACGACCTCGAGGCGTTCGGTCGCTGGGCCGCCGACCAGATCGAGCTCGCCATCGAGATGGAGGGCCCGGACACCGTGGCTGCGGTCTTCGTCGAGCCGGTGCAGAACTCGGGTGGTTGCTTCCCGCCGCCACCCGGCTACTTCCAGCGGCTCCGAGAGATCTGCGACCGGCATGACGTGCTGCTCGTCTCGGACGAGGTCATCTGCGCGTTCGGTCGGCTCGGCACGATGTTCGGCTGCGAGAAGTACGGCTACGTCCCGGACATCATCACCTGCGCGAAGGGGCTGTCCTCCGGGTACTCGCCGATCGCCGCGATGATCGCGAGCGACCGGCTCATGGAGCCGTTCCTGCACGGCACCGAGTACTTCGCCCACGGCTTCACCTTCGGCGGCCACCCGGTCTCCTCCGCCGTGGCGATGGCGAACCTCGACCTGTTCGAGCGCGAGGACCTGCTCGGCAACGTGGTCGCGAACGAGAAGGCCTTCCGCACGACCCTGGAGAAGCTCCACGACCTGCCGATCGTCGGTGACGTCCGCGGCGACGGCTACTTCTACGGCATCGAGCTCGTCAAGGACAAGGTGACCAAGGAGACCTTCAACGACGAGGAGGCGGAGACCCTCCTGCGGGGCTTCCTGTCACAGGCGCTGTTCGACGCCGGCCTCTACTGCCGCGCCGACGACCGCGGCGACACCGTTGTCCAGCTGGCGCCTCCGCTCGGCTGCGACCAGGAGCACTTCGACCTCATGGAGCAGATCCTTCGCGACGTCCTGACCCGAGCCTGGGGGCAGCTGTGACTGTCGTGCAGAACCTCATCGGCGGGAAGTCCGCGCCTGCCGCGGACGGCCAGACCACGGACCTCGTCGACCCGACCACGGGGGAGGTCTACGGCACCGCCCCGCTCTCCGGCAAGGAGGACGTCGCCGCGGCCACGGCGGCGGCGGCCGAGGCCTTCGAGCGCTGGAAGGAGACGACACCCTCGCAGCGGCAGCTCGCCCTGGTGCGCTTCGCTGACGCTGTCGAAGCCCGGGCGGACGAGCTGGTCGCCGCGGAGTCGCGGAACACCGGCAAGCCGCTCGGTCTCACCATGAGCGAGGAGGTCCCGCCGATGGTGGACCAGATCCGCTTCTTCGCCGGCGCGGCAAGGCTTCTCGAGGGACGCAGCGCGGGCGAGTACCTGGTCGGCTACACGTCCTGGGTGCGGCGGGAACCGGTCGGCGTGGTCGGTCAGGTGACCCCCTGGAACTACCCGATGATGATGGCCATCTGGAAGCTCGCGCCGGCGATCGCGGCCGGCAACACGGTGGTCCTCAAGCCGTCCGACACGACGCCGGTGACGACGGCGATGCTCGCCGAGATCGCGCAGGACCACCTCCCGCCCGGCGTGCTCAACGTCATCTGCGGCGACCGCTCGACAGGGGCCCTGCTCGTCGACGACGACGTGCCCGCGATGGTGTCGATCACGGGCTCAGTCGCGGCAGGCAAGGCCGTCGCGGAGTCGGCATCGCGGTCGCTGAAGCGGGTGCACCTGGAGCTGGGGGGCAAGGCGCCAGTCGTCGTGTTCGAGGATGCCGATCTCGAGCGGGCGGCGACGTTGATCGCGGAGGCCGGGTACTTCAATGCCGGTCAGGACTGCACAGCCGCGACCCGGGTGATCGTGGCGGCGGAGGTGCACGACGACTTCCTGGCCGCCCTGGTCGCCGCGGCGGCCGGGACGAAGACCGGCATGCCTGACGACGAGGACGTGCTCTACGGGCCGCTGAACAACGCGAACCAGCTCGCCCGGGTGACCGGCTTCCTCGACCGGCTGCCCTCGCACGCCCGCGTCGACACCGGCGGGAACCGGGTCGGCGACGCCGGCTACTTCTTCGAGCCCACCGTCGTCAGCGGGTTGCTCCAGCGCGACGAGATGGTGCAGACCGAGGTCTTCGGCCCGGTCATCACCGTGCAGCCGTTCGAGGGTGAGCAGCAGGCGCTGCGCTGGGCCAACGACAGCGACTACGGGCTGGCGTCGTCGGTGTGGACGGCCAACCACGGACGGGCGCTGCGGATGGCCAAGGGGCTCGACTTCGGATGCGTCTGGATCAACGCCCACATCCCGCTGGTGGCCGAGATGCCGCACGGCGGGTTCGGCCAGTCCGGCTACGGCAAGGACCTGTCGGTGTACGGCTTCGAGGACTACACCAGGGTGAAGCACGTGATGAGCGCACTGGAGTAGGAAGGACTCATGACGACACCAGCGTGGGTGGCCGGGAAGGCAGTGACAGGCAGCACGACGCGGGCGGTGCACCACCCCGGTGACGGTTCGCTCGTCGGCACGGTGGCCGTGCCCGACGCCGCGGACGTCGAGCGCGCCGTGGCCGCCGCCGCAGCCGTCGCCAAGGACTTCCGCTCCGCGCCGGCCCACCTGCGGGCGGCAGCGCTCGACCACGTCTCCGCCGGCATCAAGGCGCGCGCCGACGAGATCGCCGACCTGATCGTCCGCGAGAACGGCAAGCCCCTGAAGTGGGCGCAGTCGGAGACCAACCGCGCGGTGTCGACGTTCCGGTGGGCGGCCGAGGAGGCGCGCCGCTGGTCTGGCGACCTGCAGCGGCTCGACACCGACCCGACGGCCAACGGCCGGCTCGCCGTGACCCGCCGGGTGCCCTACGGCCCCGTCCTCGGCATCGCGCCCTTCAACTTCCCGCTGAACCTGGTGGCGCACAAGGTCGCGCCGGCGCTGGCCGTCGGTGCCCCGATCGTCCTCAAGCCCGCGCCCGCCACCCCGCTGTCATCGCTGCTGCTCGGTGAGCTGCTCGCCGAGACAGATCTGCCCGAGGGCTCCTGGTCGGTCCTGCCGCTGGACAACGGTGCGACCGCTGAGCTGGTGAAGGACGAGCGGCTGCCGGTCGTCTCGTTCACGGGCTCGGTCCCCGTCGGGTGGGGGATCCGGGACGCCGTACCCCGCAAGCAGGTCGTCCTCGAGCTCGGTGGCAACGCCGCCGTCGTGGTCACCGGGGACTACGCCGACCTGGAGTGGGCGGCGACCCGGGTGGCCACCTTCGGCATGTACCAGGCCGGGCAGTCCTGCGTCGCGGTGCAGCGGGTCTTCGTCGCGCGCAGTGTCCTGGACGGCTTCCGCGGCCTGCTCGTCAAGGCCGTCGAGGGCCTCAGTGCCGTCGAGGACGTCGGACCGCTCATCGACGACAAGGCCGCGACACGGGTCGCCGAGTGGGTCCAGGAGGCGGTCGACGCCGGTGCGACACTGCTCACCGGCGGAGGCAGGGACGGTACGACGGTGCAGCCGACCGTCCTCGAGGGCGCGCCCTCCGGGGCCAAGGTGCTCGACGAGGAGGTCTTCGGACCGGTGCTCGTGCTCGAGGCCTTCGACGACCTGGACGAGGCGTTCGCCAAGGTCAACGACAGCCGGTTCGGGCTGCAGGCGGGGGTCTTCACGACCGA
>JAOPVZ010000219.1 GCA_025965935.1 Frankiales bacterium
GGCACTTCGCAAGCGGGGTGACGATCGTGGCCGGGTTCGACGACGGCGTCCCGGTGGGCTTCGCCTGCCAGTCGTTCACGTCGGTGTCGCTCGACCCGCCGCTCGTGCTGTTCTGCCCGGCGCACACGTCCTCGACCTGGCCGAGAATCCAGGCCTCCGGGGCCTTCAGCGTCAACGTGCTCGCCGAGGACCAGATGGACCTCTGCAAGCGGTTCGCGGCCAGCGGCGGGGACAAGTTCGCCGGCCTGTCCTGGCACCCGACGAGCTGGGGGCCCTCGATCGACGGCGTGCTGGCCACGGTGCACTGCGACATCGAGCAGGTGCACGCTGCCGGTGACCACGACGTCGTCATCGGGCGGGTGCGCGAGCTGGTGACCCACCGCGAGAGCGCGCCGCTGCTGTTCTTCCGCGGGCAGTTCGGCCTGGAGTCGCTGTCCGGAGAGGCCCTCTAGTGGGGCTCACGGACGCGCAGCGGGACCAGGCCGCCGAGGCGCTGCGGACGGCCGAGGCGACGCAGGTCGCCATCGCGCCGCTGCTGCAGAGCTACCCGGGCATCGACGTCGTGGACGCCTACGAGATCCAGCTCCTCAACATCCGTCGCCGGCTTGCCGCAGGCGCGACCGTGCACGGCCACAAGGTCGGCCTGTCGTCGAAGGCGATGCAGGAGATGATGGGCGTCGACGAGCCCGACTACGGCCACCTGCTCTCCGACATGGTCCACACCGAGGAGTCGCCGATCCCGACGCGGTCGTTCCTGATCCCGCGTGTCGAGGTCGAGGTCGGCTTCGTGCTCGGCGACGACCTGCCGGGTGAGGGCTGCACCGTCGCGGACGTGCTGCGGTGCACCGACTACATCGCCCCCGCCATCGAGCTCATCGACAGCCGCATCGCGGACTGGAAGATCGGCCTCATGGACACCATCGCCGACAACGCCTCCTCGTGCGGCGTCATCCTCGGCAAGGAGCGGGTCAAGCCCGACGAGCTCGACGTGAAGGCCATCGAGGCCACGTTGGACATCAACGGCACGCGGGTCGCTGCCGGTCGCTCCGACGCCGTGCTCGGCGACCCCACGATCGCGGTTGCCTGGCTGGCCAACAAGGTCGCCTCCTTCGGCGTGCGGCTCGAGGCGGGGCACGTCGTGCTCCCCGGCTCCTGCACCCGCGCCTACGACGTCAAGCCCGGCGACGACGTCGTCGCCACGTTCAGCGGACTCGGGTCCGTCCACCTCACCTTCGCCTGAGGAGAGCAATGCCCAAGGTCAGCGCAGCCATCGTCGGGTCCGGCAACATCGGCACCGACCTGCTCTACAAGCTGCAGCGCAGCGACCTCATCGAGCCACGCTGGATGATCGGTGTGGACCCCGACAGCGAGGGGCTCAAGCGCGCCAAGGACCTCGGGCTCGAGGCCTCGCACGAGGGCGTCGACTGGCTGCTCGCGCAGCCGGAGAAGCCCGACCTGCTCTTCGAGGCGACCAGCGCCTACGTCTACCGCGCCAACGCGCCGCGGTACAAGGAGGCGGGCATCAAGGCGATCGACCTGACGCCGGCAGCCCTCGGCCCCTATGTCGTCCCGGCCGCCAACATGGACGCCAACCTCGAGGCCGACGACATCAACCTGGTCACCTGCGGTGGCCAGGCGACGATCCCGATCGTGCACGCCATCACCAGCGTCGTGACCGTGAAGTACGCCGAGATCGTCGCCTCGGTGTCCTCGAAGTCGGCCGGCCCCGGCACCCGCGACAACATCGACGAGTTCACGCGCACGACGTCCAAGGGCATCGAGGTCGTCGGCGGCGCCGAGCGCGGCAAGGCCATCATCATCCTCAACCCGGCCGAGCCGCCGCCGCTCATGCGCAACACCGTCTTCTGCTCGATCCCCGAGGACGCCGACCGGGACGCCATCGCGGCCAGCATCACCAAGCGCGTCGACGAGGTCGCGCAGTACGTCCCCGGCTACCGGATGCGCGGGGCGCCGCAGTTCGACGACCCGAGCGACGTCATGGGTGGGATGGCCCGGGTGGCCGTCTTCCTCGAGGTCGAGGGAGCAGGGGACTTCTTCCCGCCGTACGCCGGGAACCTCGACATCATGACCGCCGCTGCCGCCCGCGTGGGCGACGCGCTCGCCGCTGTCCGACTGGGGGCCTGACATGGCTGTTCCTGCCACCGTTCTCAAGCCGTACAGCGACACCCTTGACCTGCGGGTCACCGACTCGTCGCTGCGCGACGGGTCGCACGCCAAGCGGCACCAGTTCACCCTCGAGCACGTGGTCGACATCGTCACGGCGCTCGACGACGCCGGCGTCCCGGTCATCGAGGTCACCCACGGCGACGGCCTCGGCGGGTCGTCGTTCAACTACGGCTTCAGCCACACCCCCGAGCTGGACCTGATCCGCGCGGCCGTGAAGACCGCCAAGCGGGCCAAGATCGCCTTCCTGATGCTGCCGGGTCTCGGCACCAAGGACGACATCCGCGCGGCGCAGGACGCGGGCGGCCAGATCTGCCGCATCGCGACGCACTGCACCGAGGCAGACGTCTCACGCCAGCACTTCGGGCTCGCCCGGGAGCTCGGCCTGGAGACCGTCGGCTTCCTCATGATGAGCCACTCCACGACGCCCGAGGAGCTCGCCCGGCAGGGCCGCATCATGGTCGACGCCGGCTGCCAGTGCGTCTACGTCGTCGACTCGGCGGGCGCGCTCATCATGGAGCAGACCTATGACCGCGTCGCGGCGCTCGTTGCCGAGCTCGGTGACGAGGCGCAGGTCGGCTTCCACGGCCACGAGAACCTCGGCATGGGCATCGCCAACAGCGTCTACGCCGCCCGGGCCGGTGCCCAGCAGATCGATGGCTCCACCCGTCGCTTCGGTGCCGGCGCCGGCAACACCCCGGTGGAGGGCTTCGTCGCCGTCTGCTCGAAGCTGGGCGTCACGACCGGCATCGACGTGCGCAAGATCATCGACGCGGCGGAGGACGTCGTACGGCCCGTGATGGACGACGAGTGCCTGCTGGACCGGTTGTCGCTGACGATGGGCTACGCCGGTGTCTACTCGAGCTTCCTGAAGCACGCGGACCGGCTCTCCAAGCGCTACGACGTCAGCGGCGCCGAGCTGCTCATCCGCGCGGGTGAGCGCAAGCTGGTGGGCGGTCAGGAGGACCAGCTCATCGACATCGCGCTCGAGATCGTCGCGGAGCGCGGATGATCAGCGAATGAGCGCCACCGCAGACGGCACCCGCAAGACGGTCGAGGTCAACGGTCACGACCTCGCCTTCCACGACGTCGGTGACGGCACCCCTGTCGTCTTCCTGCACGGCAGCGGTCCTGGTGTCACTGGTTGGGCCAACTTCGGGGCGAACCTGCCTGAGCTGCACGGGATCCGCGCCATCGTGGTCGACCAGGTGGGCTTCGGCGCCTCCGCCCGCCCGGAGGTCTACGAGCGCAACTACCTCGAGATCAGCAAGGACGCCGTGGTCGGGCTGCTCGACGCGCTCGGACTCGACAAGGTGGGCATCGTCGGAAACTCGATGGGCGCCGACGTCGCGACCCGGCTGACCCTCGACCACCCGGACCGGGTCTCAAGACTTCTCCTCAACGGTCCCGGCGGCACCGGCGTGCCGATCCTCGGTCCGTCGCCGTCGGAGGGCATCAACCGGTTGATGGACTTCAACCTCGACCCCACGCGCGAGCGCCTCGTGGCCTGGCTGAAGACGATGGTCTTCGACCAGCGGCTCCTCACCGAGGAGCTCATCGAGTCGAGGTTCGCGGCCGCCACCTCGCCCGGTGCTGTGAAGAACCTCCAGGACGCCTACGCGACCTTCTACAACCCGGCCATGACCGGCGACATCCCGCTGTGGGCGGAGGTCCATCGGATCCGTCAGCCGGTGCTGCTGTGCTGGGGCCGTGACGACCGGGTCGCGCCGGTCGAAGGCGCGCTCCTGCCGGCTCGTCGGATGCCGAAGTGCGACCTGCGCATCTACAGCCGCTGCGGGCACTGGGTGCAGGTCGAGCGCAAGGCCGACTTCGAGCGGGCCTGCCGCGAGCACTTCGTCGGGTGACCCACCCCCTGCCCCCTCCCGCGATGAATGGATACCGCGCTGCTGTTTTCGGCGCGAATACAGCAGCGCGGTATCCATTCATGGGGGGCGGGCTAGAGCCAGTAGTCGCCGCCGATGCCCTGCACGATCCGCTCGAGAGCGCCCTCGGGCCACGGGCTCGGTCGCGGGGTGCGATCGACCGTGCGGGAACGACGGCGCTGGCCGGGTGCGGGGAACAGCGCGCGAGAGGCCTTGCGCGCGGCGTCGAGCAGGTACGGCGAGAGCCGCTCCAGGCTGACAGCGCGCGCCTGGCCGGAGAGCTGGAGAGCCGCCGTCGCACGTCCGATGCCCCGCACGGCCACGGCCAACGACACCGTGCCCTGCGCCAGCTCCTCGCGGTCGTAGGCGACGCCGCCCCGACTCCGCGTGGTGGCCAGGTCCTGGCGCAGCACGTCGAGGCTCGTGATGGTGCGGGGCGTGCGGGCGCTCAGGCGGTGCGGCCAGGTCGCGCGCAGCTGCGCATCGTCGTGCCACGCCAGCATCGCCTTGCCGGCCGCGGTCGCGTGCGCCGGGACCCGCGCGCCGATGCGGGTGACCGGGTCGGAGCTGAGACCGCCGCCGTGCCGCTCCACGAACACCACGTCGCGCTTGTCCAGGACGGCCAGCGAGGCGACGGCGCCGGTGCGCTCGTGCAGCTCCGACAGCAGCGGGCTGGTGATGACGCGGAGCTCGTGGTGCGCGACGGCGAGGCCGCCGATCTCCAGAGCCCGCATGCCGAGGCCATAGCTCTGGCCGCTGTGCTCGAGCCAACGCAGCTCGACCAGCTGCTCGAGGATGCGGTGCGTCGTGCTGCGGGGCAGGCCGGTGCGCTCGGTGAGCTCGGCCAGGGTGAGCCGCGGCGTCGACGCGTCGAAGGCGTCGAGCACGAGCGTCATGCGCTCGACCATCGAGACGGGTGCCTCGGTCACGCGTCCACCTTAGCGGCAGAGGCGACCAAGCGCTTGCTTGGACAGCAGGGAGACGGGAGACTGGCGTCGTGATCAGCGACTACGACGTGGTCGTCGCCGGTTCCGGGGCAGGCGGCCTGGTCGGGGCGCTGCGCGCCGCCGAGAACGGGCAGCGGGTGCTCGTCCTCGAGAAGGCCGACGTGTGCGGAGGGACGACCGCGCTCTCGGGGGCAGGGCTCTGGGCGCCGGCCAACCTGCATGTGCTGGCCGCGGGGCAGGACGACGACCTGGACAAGGCCCAGGTCTACATGGACGCGACCGTCGGTGACCGCACGCCCCGCTCCATGCAGCAGGCCTACCTGCACGCAGCACGCGCAACCATCGCCTGGCTCGAGACCCAGGGCGTCCGCTTCTCCTACATGACCGGCTACCCCGACTACCACCCGGCTGAGCCCGGCGCACTGCTCACCGGACGGGCCATCACCCCCAAGGCCATCAGGCCGACGGTGGCAGCCGCGTTGGAGCACAGGCTGCAGCCGAAGCTGCCGCTGGGCGATGGCGGCCCGCCCATCCCTGACGTCGGGCCCGACGGTCCGATGTGGGGCGGCCAGTCGCTCATCGCGCAGCTGCTCACCGCGTGCGCCGCCACGGGCGTCACGATCTGGACCGGCTGCGCCTTCGCCGACCTCGTGGTCGAGGGCGACCGCGTCGTGGGGGTGCGCACCGGCGACGGGCGCGAGATCGCCGCGCCTGCAGGCGTTCTGCTGGCCAACGGCGGCTTCGAGCACAACGTGGCGCTGCGGACGCGCTACCAGGACCCGGTGCTGCACCACGACGCCTGGACGCTCGGAGTCCCGGGCAACACCGGGGACGGCATCGAGGCCGGCATGCGGCTCGGCGCCGCCACTGACCTGCTCGAGGACTGCTGGTGGGCGCCCGGCCTGCTGCGCGGCGACGGCAAGCCGTCGTTCCTCCTCTTCGAGCGGGCGGCACCGACGGGCATCATCGTCGACCAGCAGGGCAACCGCTGGGTCAACGAGGGCACGCCCTACAACACCTTCGGGCACCTCATGCTCGCGGCGCGCGACCGCGGCATCCCCTGCATCCCCAGCTGGTACGTCCTCGACCAGCACGCCCTCGACACCTACGGCTTCGCCGGTCTCAGACCGGGCGCCCCGGTCGACGACTGGGTGGCTGACGGCACACTCGTCGTCGCGGACACCGTCGCGGAGCTGGCCGAGAAGCTCGACGCCCCAGGACTGGTCGCCACCACCGAGCGCTGGAACGTGCTCGCGGAGAAGGGCGTCGACGAGGACTTCGGTCGTGGTGACGAGGCGTCCTACGAGCGGCAGCTGCTGTGGGTCTTCCAGCGGTACCCGGGCATCGCCGGCCCGCACGAGTGGCCCAACCCGTCGCTGGCGCCGCTGGCTCGCGGCCCGTTCTACGCAGGCAAGGTCGTGCTGTCGGACATCGGGACCAAAGGTGGGCTGGTCTGCGACGAGCACGGCCGCGTGACGAGACCCGACGGCTCCGTCATCTTGGGCCTCTACGCGTGCGGCAACGCGATGGCGTCGATGTTCGGCCACTCCTACCCGGGCCCCGGTGCCTGCATCACGCCGGCCATGGCGTTCGGCTGGCTGGCGGCGGACGACATGAGCACCGCGTGAGAACCGTCCTCGTCACCGGCGGGACGCGCGGGCTCGGTCGCGGGATCGCGCAGGCCTTCACCGACGCGGGGGACCAGGTGGTCGTCTGCGGCCGCAACCCCGGCGACGGCCCCGGCCGCTTCGTCGCCTGCGACGTCCGCGACCCGGACGCCGTCGACGCGCTCGTCGCTGACGTCCTCGCCCACGAGGGCTCGCTCGACGTGGTCGTGAACAACGCCGGCGGGTCGCCGTCAGCGCTGGTCGCGGAGACCAGCCCGCGCTTCCATGAGAAGGTCATCGCCCTCAACCTCGTCGCGCCGCTCTTCGTCGCCCGCGCCGCGCGGCGGGCCATGGACCACGGCGTCATCCTCAACATCGGCAGCGTTTCCGCCGTACGCCCTGCTCCTGGGACCGCCGCCTACGCCGCCGCCAAGGCGGGACTGACGGTGCTCACCCGTGCCCTGGCGCTGGAGTGGGCGCCGGACGTGCGCGTCAACCAGATCACCGTGGGCCTGCTCGAGACCGAGAACGCCGCCGAGACCTACGGGGAGGACCGCGCGGCCGTCGCCTCCACGGTGCCGATGGGTCGACTCGCCTCCGTGCAGGACGTCGCCGCGGCGTGCCTCATGCTTGCCTCACCGGAGATGGCCTACGTCACCGGTGCGGACCTGTTCGTCGACGGAGGCGGGGAGATCCCCGCCTTCCACGCAGCGCTAGGGAGCTCACATGGCTGAGGCCTACATCGTCGAGGCGGTCCGCACGCCGGTCACCCGCAAGGGCACCGGCCTCGCAGGTGTCCACCCCGCCGATCTCGGTGCGCACGTCCTGAACGCCCTCATGGACCGGTCGGGCATCGACCCAGGCGCGGTCGAGGACGTGGTGTTCGGCTGCGTGGACACGATCGGTCCGCAGGCCGGTGACATCGCCCGCACCTGCTGGCTCGCCGCCGGCCTGCCCGAGCACGTGCCAGGCACGACTGTCGACCGGCAGTGCGGGTCCTCGCAGCAGGCCGTGCACTTCGCGGCCCAGGCCGTCATGTCCGGCACCGCCGACGTCGTCGTCGCGGGTGGCGTCCAGAACATGACGCAGATCCCCATCAGCGCCGCGATGTACGCCGGCCAGGCCTACGGCTTCGAGGATCCCTTCAGCGGCAGCGAGGGATGGGTCAAGCGGTACGGCGACCAGCCGGTGTCGCAGTTCCACGCGGCCGATGAGATCGCTCGCCGCTGGGACATCTCCCGTGAGGAGATGGAGCAGTGGGCCTATCAGTCGCACCAGCGCGCGCTCGCCGCGATCGGGGAGGGCCGGTTCAAGGCGGAGATCGCCCCGGTCGGTGACGTCGCCGAGGACATCGGCCCGCGCGCCGACACCACGCTCGAGAAGATGGCGGGGCT
>JAOPVZ010000220.1 GCA_025965935.1 Frankiales bacterium
CGATGTCCGCGACGACGTCGGTCGTGCCGAGCGTCGTACGGACCTTGAAGCCGTGGTCGGCGCCCAGCTTGACGATGGCCAGGTTGGTCGCCGACTGCCCCGGCCTGGAGTGCACGTTGCCTGTCGCGGGCGTCGCCAGGTCACTGCTGTAGACCTGCACCGTGCTCGTGTTGGTCGGGTTGACGGCCGTGACGTTGAGCGCCACGGCCACCGCCGATGCCGGGATCCCCGGGACGACGATCGTGCGGGCGGCCGTTCCGATCCGCGCCTTGGCGGTGCCGGTGCCCGTGCGGGTGTCGACCACCCGTCGGGCAGTGGTGGCGGCGTAGGGCGAGCCCCCGACCGACGTCGGGACGAAGTAGCCGATCACCGAGGCGTAGTTGTGCGCGGCGCCGCCCACGTTGCGGAAGCGGACCCCGCCCTTGGCGATCGGGACGGTCGCGAGACCGTCTTTCGTGTAGCCCGCGGCGGTGACCAGGTTGGGCACCCGGGGCGGCGGCGGCAGACCGGGCCGCGGCAGGGCGAACGCGGACAGCTGGCTGTTGCCGCTCGTGGTCGCCGCGCTGGTGAGGTCCAGCACGACAGCGGTGGCTGTCGTCGGGATGCCGTTGGACCCGGTGATCGTGACGTCCTTCTGGGCGTTGTTGCCGACGATGCCCCAGTCCAGGACCTGCACCGGACCGGGCAGCGGCACGTACGCGGTGCCGGGCAGCTCGGGCGTCACCCAGCCCATGTCCCGGAACATGCCGAGCATGACCTCGCCGGGATCACGGGTGATGTCGTTGGCCTCGGCGAAGGGCGTCATGAGGCTGTCGGCGTCGCCCTGCGGGTAGCTGGCGTCGGAGAGGTGGCTGTAGGAGCTGCCCTCCAGCCATTCGCTGGGCGCGTACAGCCTGGGTTCTCGTCCGCGATCGGCACCGCCGCCCTCGGGGCCGTCCCAGTAGACCAGGCTGCTGGTGACCGCGTTGTAGAGCGCGTTGCTCTTGTTGGTGTAGTCCAGGATCGGCGTCCCGCCCGCGGTCTCGGCGAAGAGGTCGTAGATGAGCGGGCGCTCGTCGCCGCTCAGGGGGTCGTAGCCGTAGGCCGCGTGCCCTGCGCTGATCTTGTCGACGGACCCGACGAAGCCGAGACCGTGTCCGAGCTCGTGCAGGACGATCGACTGGAAGTCGTAGCAGCCGCTCGGGCAGGCCGCGGCGATGCCGTTGGGGTCCTGGCCGAAGTAGTACAGGCTGCTGTCGTTGGAGAACTCCGCGACGATGTCGGGCGCGCTGGGGTCACCGTCGCGGCCGGTCAGGGAGTTGGCCAGCGCGTCCGGGAAGTACACGCCGCCGAAGAGCTGGAAGCCGAAGGGGCCCGCGCCGCCGAGCTGGCCCTCCGGGAGCGCTGTGAAGCAGGCGTCGACCGTGATGGGAACGGGCGAGACGACGATGTGCGACCAGGTGTCGACAGCCCGCTGGAACGATGCGCTCTGTTCCGTCGAGGCGGCGGCGCAGTCGCCGTTCGAGGTCGCCGGCGTCTCGTAGGTCACGTCCCAGGTCGACACCTGCGACCCCGCCATGGCCTTCGGCTGGGCGCTGCGCGCCAGCTGCTGCTGGCGGCTCGACATGGCCGGCGTGAGACCGGTGCCCGTGGCAAGGGTGCGTCCGGTGCGGTCCACGGTGTCGATCGTCACCGGGTGACCGTCCGAGGGCCGGCTGCGGGTGATCGCCAGGTGCCGACGGGCGTCGGCGACGCTCGCCGGGTGGGTGGAGCCCGCGGAGGCGACCGAGGCGAGTGAGGTGGCCGACGCTGCCGAGGCGGGCGGGCCGGCCGACGCGGCGGGCGCCACCGCGAGGGAGGCGCCGACGAGGCTCGCGAGGAGCACGGTGGGGGTGAGCAGACGCACGCGGGCTCCTGGTTGTGAGGGGGTGCCGTCAGGGGATCCTGTCAGCCCAGGCTGTGAGCTGTCTCGCTACCGCCGTCGCTAGGGTTGCCTTCTCCACCAGCGCACCACGAGCAGAAGGCACTGACGTTGTCCCGTCCCGTCGTCCTCATCGCCGAGGAGCTCGCCCCCTCCGTCCTCGCTGTGCTCGGCGACGGGGTCGAGGTCCGCCACGTCGACGGCGCGGACCGAGCTGCCCTGCTGCCCGCGCTCGCCGACGCCGAGGCCGTGCTCATCCGCAGCGCGACGCAGGTCGACGCCGAGGCACTGGCCGCCGCGCCCCGGCTCAAGGTGGTGGCCCGGGCCGGCATCGGGCTCGACAACGTCGACGTCCCGGCAGCGACCGCACGCGGGGTCATGGTCGTCAACGCGCCGCAGAGCAACGTGGTGAGCGCCGCCGAGCAGGCCGTGGCGCTGCTGCTCGCCTGCGCCCGCAACATCGCGCCCGCCAACGCCGCCCTCAAGGCCGGTCAGTGGCAGCGCTCGAAGTGGACCGGCGTCGAGGTGGCGGACAAGACCGTCGGCGTAGTGGGACTGGGCCGCATCGGGGTGCTGTTCGCGCAGCGGATGAGCGCGTTCGGAACCCGGCTGATCGCCTACGACCCGTACATCTCGGCAGCCCGTGCCGGCCAGATCGGCGTCCGGCTGGTCTCCCTCGAGGAGCTGCTGCGTGAGAGCGACTTCATCTCCATCCACCTGCCGAAGACACCTGAGACCGTCGGCCTCATCGGTAAGGAGCAGCTGGCCCTGTGCAAGCCGACGGTGCGCATCGTCAACGCGGCGCGCGGCGGGCTGATCGACGAGCAAGCCCTGGCCGACGCGCTCGCCAGCGGGCAGGTCGCCGGCGCCGGGATCGACGTCTTCGCCTCCGAGCCCTGCACGGAGTCGCCGCTGTTCGCCTTCGACTCGGTCGTCGTCAGCCCGCACCTCGGTGCGTCCACGGTGGAGGCGCAGGACAAGGCCGGCGTCGCCGTCGCCAGGTCCGTCAAGCTCGCCCTCCAGGGAGAGTTCGTCCCCGACGCGGTCAACGTGCAGGCAGGCGGCGTGGTGGTCGAGGAGGTACGCCCGGCTCTGCCCCTGGTCGAGAAGCTCGGTCGGGTCTTCACCGGTCTGGCCGGGGGAGTAGCGGCGCAGCTCGAGGTCGAGGTGCGCGGCGAGGTCACCGCGCACGATGTGTCAGTGCTGCAGCTGGCCGCTCTCAAGGGCGTCTTCACCGACGTCGTCGAGGAGCAGGTCACCTTCGTCAACGCGCCCGCCCTCGCCGCCGAGCGGGGGGTCGAGGTGGCGCTGTCGACCGACCCGGAGAGCCCGGACTTCCGCAGCCTCATCACGGTGCGCGGCACGCTTCCCAACGGAACGCTCGTCAGCGTCAGTGGCACCCTCTCTGGTCCCCGTCAGGTCGAGAAGCTCACCGACGTGGACGGCTTCGACGTCGACCTGGTGCCCGTCGACCACCTGCTGTTCTTCCGCTACGAGGACAAGCCGGGCGTCGTCGGCACCGTCGGTGCTGCCCTCGGCGAGGCGCAGGTCAACATCGCCGGCGCCCAGGTGTCCCGCACGTCGCAGGGCGGCGACGCGCTGATGGCGCTCACCGTCGACTCCGCGGTGCCGGCCGAGGTCCTCGAGGGCATCGCCCGGGCCATCGGGGCGCAGAGCGCCCGGGCCGTCGACCTCACCTGATGCCGAGCTTCACCTCGTACGACGGGACGACGCTGGCGTTCTCGACGGTCGGCGACGGGAAGCCACTGGTCTGCCTGCCCGGTGGCCCGGGGCGTGCCGTGGCCTACCTGGAGGACCTGGCCGGCATGTCGGCCCGTCGCCAGCTGGTGCTGCTGGACCCGCGGGCAACCGGGTTCAGCGAGGTGCCCGCCGACCCGGCCACCTTGCGCTTCGACCGGCTGGCCCTGGACGTCGAGGCCCTCCGCGGAGAGCTCGGCCTCGAGCAGCTCGACGTGCTCGCGCACTCGGCGGGCTGCATCGTGGCGCAGGCCTGGGCCTCCGCGCACCCGGCCCACGTCGGCTCGCTCGTGCTGGTGACGCCGAGCGACCTGCTGCAGGGCGGGTCCCGCGCGGATGTGGCGGCGGTCCGCGAGACCTTCGCCGATGAGCCCTGGTACGCCGAGGCTGCTGACGCCGCTGACGCGATCGAGGACGCACCGCCGTCCCAGATGGCGGGCCTCGAGCGGATGATGCGCCCGTTCTTCTACGGGCGCTGGGACGAGCGCACGCAGCAGCACGCGGCGAGCGCTGACCGGCAGACCAGCAAGCGGGCGCTGCTCGGCTTCGGGGCCGGAGCTGAGGAGGTCGATGTGCCTGTGCTGCTGTCGGGGCTCAGTGCGGTGGCGGCACCGGTGACCGTCGTCGGTGCGACCCGCGACACCCTCACCGGGCTCGCGTCGGTGGACGTCGTCGCGTCGTCGTTCCCCACCGCCGCGATCGCCTGGGTCGAGGGCGCGGGCCACTTCCCGTGGGTCGACGAGCCGGCCGGGTTCCGCGCCGCGATCGACCCGGCGCTCGCCTGACGCCGCTGAGTCTCGGCTCGGGTGCCGTCTGTTACCCTCGCGGCATGGCAGGCCTGCTCCTCCTTACGGGCCGCGACGGGGCCTCTTCCTAGGCCGGCTCCCCGTCGCGGGTTGTTGCGTTGCCGCCATCCCCGTTCGGACGTAGGAGCAGTTCCGTGAGCCACACCCGCTACAGCGCGTTTCCCCCGATCGACATCGCCGACCGCACCTGGCCTTCGCGCACCATCGAGGTCGCGCCGCAGTGGTGCAGCGTCGATCTGCGCGACGGCAACCAGGCCCTCATCGAGCCGATGGACTCGGCCCGCAAGAAGCAGATGTTCCAGCTGCTCGTCGAGATGGGCTACAAGGAGATCGAAGTCGGCTTCCCAGCCGCGTCCTCGACGGACTTCGACTTCCTCCGCGACCTGGTCGAGCAGGACCTGGTGCCGCCTGATGTGACGATCCAGGTCCTGACGCAGGCCCGTGAGGAGCTGATCGAGCGGACCGTGCAGTCCCTCGTCGGCTTCACCGGGACGGCCCTGATCCACCTCTACAACTCCACCTCGACCCTGCAGCGGCGCGTCGTCTTCGGCCTGGACAAGGACGGCGTCAAGGACATCGCCGTGCAGGGCGCCACCTGGTGCAAGAAGTACGTCGAGCAGCTGCTGCCAGGCCAGTCGGTGCGCTGGCAGTACAGCCCGGAGTCGTTCACCGGCACCGAGCTCGACTACGCGGTCGAGGTCTGCGAGGCCGTGATGGACGTCTGGCAGCCGACTCCGGACAACCCGGTCGTCATCAACCTGCCGGCCACGGTGGAGATGTCCACGCCCAACGTCTACGCCGACCAGATCGAGTGGGTCATCCGTCGGCTCGGCGCCCGCCGCTCGTCGGTGATCCTGTCCCTCCACCCGCACAACGACCGCGGTACGGCGGTGGCGGCCGCCGAGCAGGGCGTCATGGCCGGTGCGGACCGCGTCGAGGGCTGCCTGTTCGGCAACGGCGAGCGGACCGGCAACGTCTGCCTGGTCACGCTGGGGCTGAACCTGTTCAGCCAGGGCGTCGACCCGGGCATCGACTTCAGCGACATCGACGAGATCCGACGAACCGTCGAGCACTGCAACCAGCTGCCGGTGCACCCGCGGCACCCCTACGGCGGCGACCTCGTCTACACGGCGTTCTCCGGCTCGCACCAGGACGCCATCAAGAAGGGCCTCGAGGCGATGGAGCGGGCCGCGGCAGCGGCCGGCGTGCCCGTCGACGAGTTCCGCTGGGAGGTGCCGTACCTGCCGATCGACCCGAAGGACGTCGGCCGCAGCTACGAGGCCGTGATCCGGGTCAACAGCCAGTCCGGCAAGGGCGGCGTCGCCTACGTGCTGAAGAGCGAGCACCACCTCGACCTGCCGCGCCGCATGCAGATCGAGTTCAGCCGCGTGGTGCAGGAAGTGGCCGACGGCGAGGGCGGGGAGATCTCACCGGCGCGCATCTGGCAGCTCTTCGAGGCGACGTACCTGTCCGCGGGAGCGCTCGCCCTCTCGTCGTACAAGCACTTCTCCGACGACGAGGACCGCATCGAGGCCAACGTCGTCTGGCAGGGCCAGGCGGTGACCGTGACCGGCACGGGCAACGGGCCCATCGCGGCTTTCGTGCACGCGCTGTCGACGCTCGGGCTCGACGTCAGGGTCCTCGACTACGCCGAGCACGCGACAACGGCGGGGGAGGACTCACAGGCCGCGTCCTACCTCGAGCTGGCCGTCAACGGCGCGGTGCTGTGGGGCTGCGGCGTGCACCCCAGCATCGTCACGTCGTCGCTGCGGGGCATCGTGAGTGGCGTCAACCGCACCATCTCATGATGTGAGACTGCATCTCAGGATCTGAACCGGACGTGGTACCGTCCCCGCCATGACGAAGCTGGCTGTCATCGGCGGGGACGGGATCGGTCCCGAGGTCGTCGCCGAGGGGCTCAAGGTGCTCAGTGCCGTGCTCCCGGGCGTGGACACGATCGACTACGACCTGGGCGCGGCGGCCTACCACCGCACCGGCGAGACGCTGCCCGACTCGGTGATCGAGGAGCTCAAGGGCGTCGACGCGATCCTGCTCGGCGCCATCGGCGACCCGTCCGTGCCTCCCGGCGTGCTGGAGCGCGGTCTGCTGCTCAAGCTCCGCTTCGTGCTCGATCACCACGTCAACCTGCGGCCGGTGCGGCTCTACGCTGGCGTCGAGGGTCCGGTGCAAGGCCCCGTCGACATGGTCGTCGTCCGGGAGGGCACCGAGGGGCCGTACGTCGGCAACGGCGGCTCGATGCGCACCGGCACGCCGCACGAGGTGGCCACGGAGGTGTCGCTCAACACGGCGTACGGCGTCGAGCGCGTGGTGCGCGATGCTTTCGGTCGTGCGCGGCAGCGCCGCAAGCACCTGACCCTGGTGCACAAGACCAACGTCCTCGTGCACGCCGGTGGGCTCTGGAAGCGCGTCTTCGACCAGGTGGCTGCCGACTTCCCGGACGTCGAGACCGGCTACCAGCACGTCGACGCGGCCAGCATGTTCTTCGTGACGGACCCGGGCCGCTTCGACGTGGTCGTCACGGACAACCTCTTCGGTGACATCCTCACCGACATCGGGGCTGCGATCGGTGGTGGCATCGGGCTGGCCGCCTCCGGCAACCTCGACGTGTCGCGCACCAACCCGAGCATGTTCGAGCCGGTGCACGGCAGCGCCCCGGACATCGCCGGGCAGCAGAAGGCCGACCCCACCGCCACGGTGCTGAGCGTCGCCCTGCTCCTGGACCACCTCGGCCACACCGAGGCCGCACGTCGCGTCGAAGCCGCGGTGGCGAAGGACCTCGCCACTCGCGGGACCCAGGTACGCAGCACCTCCGAGGTAGGCGACGCGCTCGCCACCTTGGCGGCCGGCTGACGCACCTCGTCCAGGCGGCCCATCCAGGAGCCGCCGCGACTGTCACCAGACCTACGCCGGGACGGCTCCCTCCCCGTACTCTTTCAGCAGGAGGAAGTCATGAGCGTGCAGTTCGCGATCCAGCCCACCGGCACCCCGGTCGACGCCGAGGCCCGGACCGAGATCCTGGCCAACCCGGCCTTCGGCAAGGTCTTCACCGACCACATGGTCACCGTGCAGTGGTCGTCCGCCGAGGGCTGGCACGACGCCCGCCTGGAGCCCTACGGGCCGGTGAGCGTCGACCCTGCGTCGGTGGTGCTGCACTACGGGCAGACCGTGTTCGAGGGGTTGAAGGCCTACCGGCAGCCAGATGGCGGCGTCGCGCTGTTCCGTCCCGAGCGCAACGCCGCGCGGATGGCGCGCAGCAGCGCCCGACTGGCGCTGCCGGAGTTCCCCGAGGACGCGTTCGTCGAGGCCTGCGAGCTGCTGGTCCGCACCGACCGCGACTGGGTCCCCTCGGGTGAGGGCACCTCGCTGTACCTCCGCCCCTTCGTGTGGGCGACAGAGATCGGTCTGGGTGTGCGGCCCTCCGACACCGCGCTGTTCCAGCTCATCGCCTCGCCGTCGGGCAACTACTTCAGCGGTCCGCTCCGCCCGGTGTCGCTCTGGCTGAGCCAGGAGTACACGCGCGCTGCCCCAGGGGGAACCGGAGCGGCGAAGTGCGGCGGCAACTACGCGGCGTCGCTGGTGGCGCAGCAGGAGGCCACCGCCAACGGCTGCGATCAGGTGGTGTTCCTCGACGCCGTCGAGCACCGCTGGCTCGAGGAGCTCGGCGGCATGAACATCTTCCTGGTCATGGACGACGGCCGGCTGGTCACGCCGGACGTGTCCGGCACGATCCTCGAGGGGATCACCCGGGACTCGATCGTGACGCTCGCCCGGGAGCTCGGTCACAAGGTCGAGGAGCGCAAGGTCGACGTCGACGAGTGGCGCAAGGGCGCCGCCGACGGGTCGGTCGTCGAGGTCTTCGCCTGCGGCACGGCCGCCGTCATCACGCCCATCGGCGCGCTGCGCTGGCCCGGTGGCGAGGTGGTCGCCGGAAGCGGCGAACCGGGCGAGACCACCATGAAGCTGCGCAAGGCGCTCATGGACATCCAGTACGGCCGGGCAGCGGACCCGCACGGCTGGGTGCGACGCGTCGTCTGAGGGGCCAGCCGCCGGGCCGGGCTTCCTGCTGGTCAGGTCCCCCGCTGCGCCGTACCGTCCGTGGCAGGAGGTACGGCATGCACGTCAGGGACGCGATGAGCAAGACGGTCCTCACGATCGGACCGGCCCACACGCTCCGACAGGCCGCCCGGCTCATGGCGGAGCGCAAGGTCGGTGCGGCGGTCGTGCTCGACCCCGCTGCCGACGGGCCGGGCATCCTCACCGAGCGCGATGTCCTCGAGGCGGTCGCCCGCGGGCAGGACCCCGACGTCGAGGTCTGCGCCGATCACCTCACCCCGGACGCGGTCACGGCGATGCCCGACTGGGACCTGGGACGCGCCGCCACCGCGATGGTCAACGGCGGCTTCCGACACCTGGTCGTGTGCCAAGGCGCGGACGTCATCGGCGTGCTCTCGGTGCGTGACATCGTGCGCGTCGTGAGCGGTCGCGGCGAGCTCGCGCCGGCCTGATACCGTACGCAGTGATGCTCACCTGCCTCATCATTTCCGAGCGCGTCCGCTGACCTGAGTCAGTCGACGCGCTACCCCTTCTGCCCTCGTGGCCGGAGGGGTTTCGCGTTTCTAGGAGTTGGAAGATGCCTACGTCCCCCGTCCCCGTGCCCGCCGATGTGCGCTCGGTGACGGCATGAGCGACGCCTTCCACGTCTACGACACCACGCTGCGCGACGGTAGCCAGCGCGAAGGGCTGTCGCTGTCGGTGCACGACAAGCTGGCGATCGCCCGGCACCTGGACGAGCTCGGAGTGGGCTTCATCGAGGGCGGCTGGCCCGGTGCCAACCCCAAGGACGCGGAGTTCTTCCGCCGGGCCCAGAGCGAGCTCGACCTCAAGCACGCCCAGCTCGCCGCCTTCGGGAGCACCCGCAAGCCCGGCGGCAGTGCCGAGCACGACCTCGCGCACCTGCGCGAGTCCGGCGCGCCGGTCGCGACCCTGGTCGCCAAGTCGGACGTCCGGCACGTCGAGCGGGCGCTGCGCACGACCCGGGAGGAGAACCTCGCCATGGTCCGCGACTCCGTCGCGCACCTGACCGGCGAGGGCATGCGGGTGTTCCTCGACGCCGAGCACTTCTTCGACGGCTGGGTGGTCGACAGCGGCTACGCGCTCGAGGTGCTGCGGGTCGCGGCCGAGGCCGGAGCCGACGTCCTGGTGCTGTGCGACACCAACGGCGGCATGCTGCCGGCGCAGCTGCAGGACGTCGTCGGGCAGGTCGTCGAGGCCGGCCTCCGGGTCGGCATCCATGCCCACAACGACACGGCTTGCGCGGTCGCCAACTCGCTCGCCGCGATCGACGTCGGTGCGACGCACGTGCAGGGCACGGCCAACGGGTACGGCGAGAGGTGCGGCAATGCCGACCTGTTCTCCGTTGTCGCGGCGCTGGAGACCAAGGGCGGTCGCCGGGTGCTGCCGGAGGGGAAGCTCGCGTCGCTCGCCCGCACTGCGCACGCCGTCGCGGAGGTCGCGAACATCCCGCTCGACCCGCACACGGCCTGGGTCGGGGCGTCGGCGTTCGCGCACAAGGCCGGGCTGCACGTCAGCGCCATCAAGGCCGATCCCGACCTCTACCAGCACACCGACCCGGGCGTCGTCGGCAACGACATGCGGCTGCTCATGAGCGAGCTCGCCGGGCGTGCCACGGTGGAGCTGAAGGGCAAGGCGCTGGGCCTCGACGTGGATGCGGCCACCGCCGGCGAGGTGCTGCAGCGCGTCAAGGACCTCGAGTCGGTGGGGTGGTCCTTCGAGGCCGCGGACGCATCCTTCGAGCTGCTCCTGCGCGAGGCGATGGGCCGGCGCCCGAAGTACTTCGAGCTCGAGAGCTGGCGGGTCATCGTCGAGCACCGCGAGGGCACCGTCGTCTCGGAGGCGACGGTGAAGCTGTCGGCCAACGACGCGCGCATCGTCGCCACCGGCGAGGGCAACGGCCCCGTCAACGCGCTCGACAACGCCTTGCGCCAGGCGCTTCTCGAGCTCTTCCCGGCCCTGGCGGCCTTCGACCTGGTCGACTACAAGGTCCGCATCGTCAGCGGTGCGCACGGCACGGGCGCCGTGACCCGGGTGCTCGTCGACACCTCCGACGGTGTCACGGAGTGGAGCACCGTCGGGGTTCACGAGAATGTCATCGAGGCATCCTGGCAAGCCCTCGAGGAGGCGTACACCGCCGGTCTGCTTCGGCACGAAGGGGTGTGACTGCGGTCACTTCGGGGCAACAGCCCTGTGTCGCTCCTGCTCGTCGAGGAGGTCCTCCGTGGCCACCATGTCTCCTGACAGTCCTGCTCCCGCTGAGCCCCCTCCCGCTCGGCCCGTCCGCCGCCCGGACACTGGCGTTCTCGCCGTCGCGGGCCTGCTTCTCATCGCGCCGTTCGTCGCGCTGCTCTGGGTCTCGAGCTATGCCAAGGACTCCCCACGGCTTCTCGGGTTCCCGTTCTTCTACTGGTACCAGTTCCTCTGGGTCCTCGTCAGCGCCGGGCTGACCTGGGTCGCCTACGTGATCGTGCGACGCGCGGAGCGTCGGCGATGAGGCCGCACCACGTCGACGTGACGGTCGTGGTCATCGTGGCCGCCGTCTTCCTGCTCGTCACCGTGCTCGGCTTCGCTGCCGCCCGGTGGCGGCGGGCGGAGTCCCTGGCCCACCTCGACGAGTGGGGTCTCGGTGGGCGCAGCTTCGGCACCGTCGTCACCTGGTTCCTGCTCGGCGGCGACCTGTACACCGCGTACACCTTCATCGCGGTGCCGGCCCTGATGTTCGCCGCCGGCGCCGCCGGGTTCTTCGCGGTGCCCTACACCGTCATCGTCTACCCGCTGGTCTTCGTGTTCCTGCCACGGCTGTGGTCGGTCAGCCACCGGCACGGCTACGTGACGCCGGCCGACTTCATCCGCGGCCGCTACGGCTCGCGGTCGCTGTCGATCGCCGTCGCCCTCACCGGCCTGCTGGCCACGATGCCCTACATCGCGCTGCAGCTCGTCGGCATCCAGGCGGTGCTCGAGGTGGCCGGCATCGGCGGGAGCGGCAACGCGTTCCTCAACGACCTGCCGCTGCTCGTGGCGTTCGCGGCGCTGGCTGCCTACACCTACTCCAGCGGGCTGCGAGCACCGGCGCTCATCGCCTTCGTGAAGGATCTGCTGATCTACGCCGTCGTGCTGGTCGCCGTCCTCTACATCCCCGGAAAGCTGGGCGGGTGGGGGCACATCTTCGACAGCGCCCAGACCGCGCTGGGGACCCACACGCCCAAGGGCAGCATCGTGCCCGGCCCGGCCGGCATCTGGCCCTACGCGACCCTCGCCCTCGGGTCGGCGATGGCGCTGTTCATGTACCCGCACAGCATCACCGCGGTGCTGTCCACGCGGCGTCGTGACACGGCACGCCGGAACGCAGCGCTGCTCCCGGCGTACTCCCTGCTGCTGGGGCTCATCGCGCTGCTGGGGCTGATGGCCCTGACCGCGAAGGTGAGCACCGTGGGCTTCGACGGCAAGCCGAACGCGCAGCTGGCAGTGCCGCAGCTGTTCGCCGACCTGTTCCCGAGCTGGTTCACCGGCGTCGCGTTCGCCGCGATCGCGGTGGGTGCCCTGGTGCCTGCGGCCATCATGTCGATCGCGGCCGCGAACCTGTTCACCCGCAACGTCTACCGGGAGCTGCTGCGGCCGCAGGCCTCGCCGGCGGAGGAGGCCCAGGTCGCCAAGGTGGTCTCCCTCCTCGTCAAGGTCGGCGCGCTGGTGTTCGTGCTCAGCCTCGACAGGACGCTCGCGATCAACTTCCAGCTGCTCGGCGGCATCTGGATGCTCCAGATCTTCCCGGCCCTGGTGTTCGGGTTGTTCACCCGCTGGTTCCACCGGTGGGCGCTGCTGGCCGGCTGGGCGGCGGCCATGGTCTACGGCACCGTCAAGGCCTACAACGTCATCAACCCGACGACCGGCAAGCACTTCGGAGGGTCTGCCGCCGCCATCCCGTTGCTCCAAGGTCGCAACGGCTACATCGCGCTGACGGCCTTCGTGCTCAACCTGGCCGTCGCGGTGGTCGGCACCGTCGTCCTGCGGATGCTGCGCGTCCCGGAGGGCGTGGACGCCACTTCGCCCGACGACTACTTCAGCGACGTCGACGACGCCGTGACCGACGCCACGCGGCATCCGGCCCAGGCAGGGAGTGGGGCGCCACTAACGTCCACTGGGTGACCCCTGGCAGTGCTGCGCTCGTCGTCGGGGCGGGCTTCGTCGCTGGGGGTGTCAACGCCCTTGCCGGCGGTGGGACGCTGCTGGCCTACCCCGCGCTCCTCGCGGCCGGCCTGCCGCCGGTGCTCGCCAACACCACCTGCTCTGTCGGCCTGCTGACCGGGTACGCCGGTGGCTCGCTGGCCTACAGGCGGGAGCTGGTGGGCCAGCGGGCGCGGGCCCTCAGGCTCATCGCGGCGGGCGTCATCGGCGGTATCGCGGGAGCCGTGCTGCTGCTCGTCGTGCCGGGCGACGCGTTCGAGTCCGTCGTCCCGTTCCTCGTGCTGCTCTCGTGCCTGCTGCTCGCGGTGCAGCCGAGGGTCGCCGCCTGGCTGGCCAGCCGCAGGTCGGCAGAGGAGCACCCGCTCTGGATCGCCCAGGTGCTCATCGGGCTTGGCGCGGTCTACGGGTCGTTCTTCGGGGCCGGGCTCGGCGTGGTCATGCTCGCCGTCCTCGGCCTGCTCATCGCCGACGACCTGCAGCGCCTCAACGCCCTCAAGGGCGTCCTGTCGCTGGTCATCAACCTCGTCGGCGCGCTGCTGTTCGTCGCCACCGGCCACGTGCGGTGGCTCGAGGCGCTGCTGCTCGCGGTCGGCGCCTTCGGCGGCGCGACGCTCGGTGTGACCCTCGCCCGTCGGCTGCCGCCCCAAGGCATCCGCGTGGGCGTGGTCGTGGCCGGCGTTGCGGTCGGGCTGACGCTGCTCGTCCGGCAGCTGTGAAGCCCAGCAGCCCCAGGGATGGCGCCCGGTAGCCTCGCCTCACTGTCACCAGTGGAGGTCCTTGGACGTGCGCATCGCCCGCTACGCCCGCAACGGCGAGGTGTCCTTCGGTGTCGTCGAGGGGCCCGGCGCCGACCCGTCCGACCTGGTCGTCGCTGCCCTCGAGGGGCACCCGTTCGCGCCGTTCTCGTTCACGGGGGAGCGCTTCCCGATGACCGACGTGCGGCTGCTCGCCCCGGTGCTGCCGAGCAAGGTCGTCTGCATCGGCAAGAACTACGCCGACCACGCGGCCGAGATGGGCGGTGCCGCGCCCGAGGCGCCGGTCGTGTTCCTCAAGCCGTCGACGTCCGTCATCGGCCCGGCGGACCCCATCCAGCTGCCGCGCAACAGCGAGCGGGTCGACCACGAGGCCGAGCTCGGCGTCGTCATCGGCAGGCTCTGCCGTGAGGTGCCGCGGGAGAAGGCGCTCGACGTGGTGCTGGGCTACACCTGCGGCAACGACGTCACCGCTCGCGACCACCAGAAGGCGGACGGCCAGTGGACCCGCGGCAAGGGGCATGACTCGTTCTGCCCGATCGGGCCGTGGGTGGAGACCGACCTCAACCCGGCTGACCTGCGCGTGCAGTGCTTCGTCGACGGCGAGGTCCGTCAGGACGGCAGCACCAAGGACCTCATCCACGACGTCCCCGCGGTCATCGAGTGGATCACCGCGTTCATGACGCTGCTGCCTGGTGACGTCATCCTCACCGGCACGCCCGCCGGCGTCGGTCCGCTCGTGGCCGGCAACGCCGTCACCGTCCTCGTCGACGGCATCGGCCCGCTGACGAACCCCGTGGTGTCGCGATGACGGTCCGGTTGCGCGTCGCCCCCAGCCCCACCGGCGACCCGCACGTCGGCACGGCCTACATGTCGCTGTTCAACCTCGCCTTCGTACGCCAGCAGGGCGGCCAGTTCGTGCTCCGCGTCGAGGACACCGACCGAGCCCGCTTCCGCGAGGACTCCGAGGTGCAGGTCTACGAGACGCTGGCGTGGCTCGGCCTCGACTGGGACGAGGGGCCCGACAAGGGCGGTCCCTTCGCGCCGTACCGGCAGAGCGAGCGGCTCGAGACCTACCGGCCGTTCGTCGACCAGCTGCTCGCCGACGGGCACGCCTACCACTGCTGGTGCACGCCCGAGCGGCTGCAGGAGATGCGCGAGGACCAGCAGAAGCGCAAGGTCCCGACCGGCTACGACCGACTGTGCCTGGGCAAGAGCTACGAGGAGCGGGCCGCGCTCGGCGGCGCGCAGGAGATCCCCGTCGTGCGGATGCTGGTCCCGGACGACGTGCCGCTCGCCTTCACCGACCTGATCCGCGGTGAGGTGCACGCGCCGCGGCCCGACGACCAGGTGATCCTCAAAGCGGACGGCTTCCCGACCTATCACCTCGCGGTCGTCGTCGACGACCACCTGATGGCCATCACGCACGTCGTCCGCGGCGAGGAGTGGATCTCCTCCACCCCCAAGCACCTGCTGCTGTTCGACTGGCTCGGCTGGGAGCGTCCGCAGTTCGCCCACATGCCGCTGCTGCGCAACACCGACAAGTCGAAGATCTCCAAGCGCAAGAACCCCGCCGCCCGGCTCACCTGGTTCGTCGAGCAGGGTTACCTGCCCGAGGCGCTGCTCAACTTCCTCGGCCTGCTCGGTTACTCGCTGCCGTCGGGGGAGGAGATCTTCTCCTTCGCGGAGATGTCGGCCTCCTTCGACTGGGGCCGGGTCAACACGGTCGGCCCGGTCTTCGACCTCGACAAGCTGGGCTGGCTGAACGGGCACTACATCCGCGAGCTCTCCGAAGAGGACCTGAGGGCGCGGCTCGTCCCGTTCCTCGCCGACGCCGGCCTGTACGACGGATCAGCAGCCCATGCCGACCTGCTCGCCGGTGCCGTGCCGCTCGTCCAGACCCGCATGGCGGTGCTCTCGGAGGTCGTGGACCTGCTCCGGTTCCTGTTCGTCCCGGAGGAGTCGTTCACCGTCGACCCTGCCGCGGCCGAGAAGAACCTCGCCGGCGCAGGTGCCGTCCTCACGGCCTGCGCCGACGCGCTCGAGGTGGTCGAGAAGTGGACGGTGGAGTCGGTCCAGGCGGCCATGGACGCGGCCCTCATCGACGGCCTCGGTCTCAAGCGCGGCAAGGCCTACGCCCCCGTCCGCACCGCCGTGACCGGCTCCGGCATCGCTCCGCCGCTGCCCGAGTCGATGGCCCTGCTCGGCAAGGAGAAGGTGCTGCGCAGGCTCCGCACCGCAGCCCGAGGGCCGGGATGACGATCCGCTAGACTTTCCGACCGTTGCACGGCCATGGGGTATGGGGTAATTGGCAGCCCGACGGTTTCTGGTTCCGTTAGTCTTGGTTCGAGTCCAGGTACCCCAGCTCCACAACTG
>JAOPVZ010000241.1 GCA_025965935.1 Frankiales bacterium
CCGTCGCCGAGGGTGGCCAGCAGCCGCTCCGGGTCGCCCGCGGCGTCGACGAGGAGGGTGTCGCCGGTCGCGGCGTCGCGCAGGAAGTAGCAGTTGTTGTTGAAGGGATTCGTGGCGATCTTGGTGATCGTCAGACCCGGCAGCTCCCGCACGTCGGTGGGACCGCCCACTTCGACCTCGCCTGTGTACATGCCTCGGACGCTATCGCGGAGCGGGAAGGGTTCTGTCGTAGCGCGCGGTTAGCCTTAGGACGGAGCTTCCCCGCCCCGGCAACGCTGATCAAAGGACACGATGGCCGACCGCCTGGTCGTGCGCGGCGCGCGCGAGCACAACCTCAAGGACGTCTCCCTCGACCTGCCCCGCGACGCGCTGGTCGTGTTCACGGGGCTGTCCGGGTCCGGGAAGTCGAGCCTGGCATTCGACACGATCTTCGCCGAGGGCCAGCGCCGGTACGTCGAGTCGCTGTCGGCCTACGCGCGGCAGTTCCTCGGCCAGATGGACAAGCCCGACGTCGACTTCATCGAGGGACTGAGCCCCGCGGTCTCCATCGACCAGAAGTCGACCAACCGCAACCCGCGGTCGACGGTCGGGTCGATCACCGAGGTCTACGACTACCTCCGGCTGCTGTTCGCCCTCGCCGGCACGCCGCACTGCCCGGTCTGCGGCAAGGTCATCGCGCGCCAGCAGCCGAGCCAGATCGTCGACCGCGTCCTCGAGCTGGAGGAGGGCAGCCGCTTCCAGGTCCTCGCGCCCGTCATCCGGGAGCGCAAGGGCGAGTACGTCGACATGTTCGCCGACCTGCAGACCAAGGGGTTCAGCCGGGCGCGGGTCGACGGGGTGGTGCACGCGCTCACCGACGTACCCAAGCTGAAGAAGCAGGAGAAGCACACCATCGAGGTGGTCGTCGACCGCCTCACGGTGAAGGAGAGCAGCAAGCGACGGCTGACCGACTCGGTCGAGACCGCGCTGCAGCTCGGCAACGGGCTCGTGACGCTCGACTTCGTGGACCTGCCCGAGGACGACCCGCACCGCCAGCGGACCTTCTCCGAGCACCTGGCCTGCCTCGACGACGACCTGAGCTTCGAGGAGCTCGAGCCGCGCAGCTTCTCGTTCAACAGCCCGTTCGGCGCCTGCGTCGAGTGCCACGGCCTCGGCACCAAGAAGGAGGTCGACCCGGAGCTGGTCGTCCCCGACCCGGACAAGACCTTGGGTGAGGGCGCCATCTACCCGTGGTCCAGCGGCCACAACATCGAGTACTTCGGACGACTGCTCACCGCGCTCGGCGATGCGCTCGGGTTCACCCTCAAGAGCCGCTGGAGCAGCCTCACCGCCAAGCAGCAGCGGGCGATCCTGGACGGGCACGACACCGAGGTGCACGTCCGCTACAAGAACCGCTACGGACGCGAGCGCAGCTACTACACCTCCTACGAGGGGGTCGTGCCGTTCCTCGAGCGCCGCCATGCCGAGGCCGAGAGCGAGACCAGCCGGGAGCGGTACGAGGGCTACATGCGCGAGGTCCCGTGCCCGGCGTGCAAGGGCGCCCGCCTCAAGCCCGAGGTCCTCGCCGTCACGCTGAGCGGCAAGAGCATCGCCGAGATCGCCGCCATGAGCATCGCGGACTGCGCCGAGTTCCTGCGCGCGCTCGAGCTCGACGACCGGCAGCGGATGATCGCCGAGCGGGTCCTCAAGGAGGTCAACGAGCGGATGGGCTTCCTGCTCGACGTCGGCCTCGACTACCTCTCGCTGAACCGGCCGGCGGGCACGCTCGCCGGCGGGGAAGCCCAGCGGATCCGGCTCGCCACGCAGATCGGCTCGGGTCTGGTCGGGGTGCTCTACGTCCTCGACGAGCCGTCGATCGGGCTGCACCAGCGCGACAACCGCCGGCTCATCGACACGCTGCTGCGCCTGAAGGACCTCGGCAACACCCTCATCGTCGTCGAGCACGACGAGGACACCATCAACGTCGCCGACTGGGTCGTCGACATCGGACCGGGTGCGGGGGAGCACGGCGGTCAGATCGTCGTGAGCGGCACCGTCAAGGACCTGCTCGAGAGCCCGGACAGCATCACCGGGCAGTACCTGTCCGGGCGCCGGTCGATCGAGGTCCCGGCGATCCGTCGACCGCGCGACCCGAAGCGCAAGGTCACGATCGTGGGTGCCCGCGAGCACAACCTCAAGGACGTCACGGTCGACATCCCGCTCGGCCAGCTGGTCGCGGTCACCGGGGTCAGCGGCTCCGGCAAGAGCACCCTCATCAACGACATCCTGTCCGCTGTGCTCGTCAACCAGCTCAACGGCGCTCGTGAGGTGCCCGGCCGGCACACCCGGGTCACCGGCCTCGACCAGCTCGACAAGGTGGTGCGGGTCGACCAGTCACCGATCGGCCGGACACCGCGTAGCAACCCGGCCACCTACACCGGCGTCTTCGACCACATGCGCAAGCTGTTCGCGGAGACCACGGAGGCGAAGGTCCGCGGCTACCTGCCCGGCCGGTTCTCCTTCAACGTCAAGGGCGGCCGCTGCGAGAACTGCGCGGGCGACGGCACCATCAAGATCGAGATGAACTTCCTGCCGGACGTCTACGTCCCGTGCGAGATCTGCCACGGCGCCCGCTACAACCGCGAGACGCTCGAGGTGCACTTCAAGGGCAAGACCATCTCCGAGGTGCTGGACATGCCGATCGAGGAGGCAGCGGAGTTCTTCGAGGCGGTCCCGGCGATCAGCCGGCACCTCAAGACGCTCGTCGACGTCGGCCTCGGCTACGTCCGCCTCGGCCAGCCGGCGCCCACCCTGTCCGGCGGTGAGGCGCAGCGCGTCAAGCTCGCCGCCGAGCTGCAGAAGCGGCAGACCGGCCGGACGATCTACGTGCTCGACGAGCCGACCACCGGCCTGCACTTCGAGGACATCCGCAAGCTGCTGGCCGTGCTCGGGCGGCTCGTCGACCAGGGCAACAGCGTCGTGGTGATCGAGCACAACCTCGACGTCATCAAGACGGCGGACTGGGTCATCGACCTCGGTCCCGAGGGCGGGTCCGGCGGCGGGACCGTGGTCGCGGAAGGTACGCCGGAAGCGGTCGCCGAGGTCGAGGCGAGCCACACCGGGCGCTTCCTCCAGGCGGTCCTGGCCGGCCGCCGGCACGGCTCGGTGCCGGCCGCGCCGGCCAAGAAGGCCCCGGCCAAGAAGTCGCCGGCGCGGAAGAAGGCCCTCGCCAGCAGGTGACAGTCACCCGGCTGTCGGGCGACACCGGCTGACAGTTGACGCGCGCAACCGTCACTGCCCGTACTCTTCACTCACCTCCGCGTCACGCTCGTGTGCCGTGCGGGTCTGCCCTTCGTCGTGCCACGTGAAAGGCCACGGCCCATGCGCCGCTCGTCCGTTCTGACCGTGCTCGCCATGACCTGCGCGCTCGTGTCCCTCCCGTCGGTCGCCCAGGCCGCGCCGGCCGACGTCACGGGGCTCACCGGCACCGTCGGCGACCACGCAGCTCTGCTGAGCTGGTCCGGCGGCGGCTCCACGGGCGCCGTGGTCCGGGACGTCACCGGCGTGAGCGGCACCCTCACGCCGTCCTCCGGCACGGCGGTCAGCGCCACCGGCACGACCGCGAGGGACACCCACTTCCTCAACACCGCGGCACGCACGTACGCCGTGTGGGCGCAAGACTCCGACAGCTCGACGAGCCCCGACCCGGCGACGGTGACCGTGGACCCGGTCGGCCCCGTGCCGACCGCGCTCACGCTGGGCGTCTCGCGCAAGGTCGTGAGCTACGGCACCCAGTACGCCGCCAGCGGCGTGCTGACCCGCGGAGGATCGCCGTCGCCCAACATGCGGATCGACCTGCTGGCCCGCGTCGGTGGCACGTCCACGTACTCGGTGGCGCGGCGGCTGACCACTGACGCGAACGGCGTCGTCAAGGCGGTGCTGGTCTCCACGCGCAACATCGATCTGGTGCTGCGCTACGCCGGCGACTCCTTCTCCCAGGCCAGCGGCAGCGCCCACCAGGTGGTGCAGATGCAGCCCGCGCTGTCCGCCACCTTCGCGCCGAACGTCGTGGTCAGGCCCGAGTCGACGGTGCTCTCTGGACACGTTACGGGCGGTCTGCCGGGAGCCGTGATCCGCATCCAGCGTCGCTCCGCCAGCGGTTCGTACGGGACCTTGACGTCGGTCAGCCCGAACAGCAGCGGCAACTGGAGCTACCGCTACACGCCGGGCTCGGTCGGGACCTTCGTCTACCGCGCGGTCCTCCCCGCCGGCGCCTCGTACCTCGGCGCCACCTCGGCGCCGCGCGTCCTCGAGGTCGACACCCGGAACCTCAGCCTGGGCGCCCAGGGCAACGACGTCCTCACCCTCGAGCGGACGCTGGCCCGCCTGCACTACTCGCCGGGCACGGTCGACGGCACCTTCGACCGCAACACCCAGCACGCCGTCATCGCCTTCGAGAAGGTCGAGGGCCTGGCCCGCAACGGCACCTGGACCAAGACCGAGCGCACCCGCATGGCCAAGCCGCGCGGCTACGCGCTGCGCTACCCGTCCTCCGGCCACGCCGTCGAGGTCGACATCACCCGCCAGGTCGTCGTCTACTCCGAGGCC
>JAOPVZ010000062.1 GCA_025965935.1 Frankiales bacterium
GGAACGCCTCGAGGCAGTCGATGTGCGTGGTGCCGATGACCGGGTCGCCGCCGATGCCGACGGCCGTGGTGAAGCCGAAGTCCCGCAGCTCGTACATCATCTGGTAGGTCAGGGTGCCGGACTTCGACACCAGCCCGATCTTGCCGGCCGTCGGCGCGATCGTGGCCGGGATGATGCCGGCGTTCGAGGCGCCGGGGCTGATGAGGCCGGGGCAGTTGGGCCCGATGATCCGCGTCTTGCTGCCCTTGTCGAGGTTGTACTGCCAGAAGTAGGCGGAGTCCTGCACCGGGATGCCCTCGGTGATGACGACCGTCAGCGGGATCTCGGCGTCGATCGCCTCGATGACGGCGGCCTTCGCGAACGCCGGCGGGACGAAGATGACCGACACGTCAGCGCCGGTCTTCTCGATCGCCTCGGCGACGGTGGCGAAAACCGGGATGCCGTCGACGTCGCTGCCGGCCTTCTTGGGGTTCACGCCACCGACCACCTTGGTGCCGGAGGCGACCATGCGACGGGTGTGCTTGGTGCCCTCGGAGCCGGTGATGCCCTGGACGATGACCTTGGAATCAGCGGTGAGGAAGATGGCCATCAGTTGCTCCCGGCGAGCTCGGCGGCCTTGTCGGCCGCGCCGTCCATGGTGTCGACGACCGTGACGAGCGGGTGCGCTGCCTCGGTCAGGATGCGGTGCCCCTCGTCGACGTTGTTGCCGTCGAGCCGGACGACGAGCGGCTTGGTGGCCGTGTCGCCGAGCATGCCGAGCGCCTGCACGATGCCGTTGGCGACCTCGTCGCAGGACGTGATGCCGCCGAAGACGTTGACGAACACCGACCGCACGTCCTTGTCGGACAGGATGATCTCGAGGCCGTCGGCCATGACCTGGGCCGACGCGCCGCCGCCGATGTCGAGGAAGTTGGCGGGCTTCACGCCGCCGTGCTTCTCGCCGGCGTAGGCGACGACGTCGAGGGTGCTCATGACCAGGCCCGCGCCGTTGCCGATGATGCCGACCTGGCCGTCGAGCTTGACGTAGTTGAGGTCCTTGGCCTTCGCGCGACCCTCGAGGTCGTCGGCCGCCACGACGTCGGCGAACGCGGCGAAGACCTCCTTGTGGCGGAACTCGGCGTTGCCGTCCAGGGTCACCTTGCCGTCGAGCGCGACGATGCGGCCGTCCGGCGTCCGGACCAGGGGGTTGACCTCGACCAGCGTGGCCTCCTCCTCGACGAACACCTCCCACAGCTTCACGAGCACCGAGGCGACCTCGGCCGCGACGTCGGCCGGGAAGCCGGCCGTCGCGACTATCTCGGCGGCCTTGTCGGCGTCGACGCCCCTGATGGCGTCCACCGCCACCCGGGCCAGCGCCTCCGGGCGCTCGACCGCGAGCTCCTCGATCTCCATGCCGCCCTCGACCGACGCCATCGCGAGGTAGGTGCGGTTGGCGCGGTCGAGCAGGAAGGAGACGTAGTACTCCTTGTCGATGTCGCTGGCCTCGGTGACGAGGACCTTGTGGACGACGTGACCCTTGATGTCCAGCCCGAGGATCCCCTCGGCCTTCTCGACGGCCTCGGCGGGCGTCTCCGCGAGCTTGACGCCGCCGGCCTTGCCGCGGCCTCCGGTCTTGACCTGCGCCTTCACGACGACGGGCTTGCCGATCTTCTCGGCGACGGTGCCGGCGGCAGTGGCGTCGGCCACTGTCTCGCCCGGCAGCACGGGTACACCGTGCTTGGCGAAGAGCTCCTTCGCCTGGTACTCCATGAGGTCCACGGGTGGGTCCTGTCAGGTCGGCTGTGGGGTGGTGCTGAGACGCCCGAGCGTATCCACCGCAACGGCTCCGTTACGACGTGTGATCCGCCACACTGACCCGATGCGCCGCCTGCTGGTCCTGCTGCTGGTGTCCCTGCTCACCGTTCCGAGTGCCGCCGAGCCGGTGACGCCGAGCACCGGGACGCACGCCTTCACCACCCAGGACGCGCTGGTCCCCGTGACCGACGGACCGACGGGCACGCATGCGGCGACCATCGACACCCGGCTGTACGTGCCGGACAACGCGACGGCGCGGACGCCGCAGCCGGCGGTCCTCATGACGAACGGCTTCGGGCTGTCGAAGACCGCTGCGGAGGTCGTCTCCGAGGCGACCTTCCTGGCCCGGCACGGGTACGTCGTGCTGACCTACACCGCCCAGGGGTTCGGCAAGAGCAGTGGCTGCATCACGCTGCAGAGCCGCAGCTACGACGTCAAGGACGCGATGCAGCTCATCACCAAGGTGCTGCAGCCCAAGGCATACGTGAAGAAGGACGCCAAGGGCCCCGTCGTCGGCATGGTCGGCGGCTCCTACGGCGGCGGTATCCAGGCGAACGTCGCGGAGAACGACCCGCGCGTCCGGGCGATCGTCCCGAGCCGGACCTGGAACGACCTGCGGTACTCCCTGGACCCCAACAACTACGTCGCGTCCGGCGATCCGACCGGCTTCTCGCACGAGCTGAACAGCCAAGGCGTGTTCAAGCTCGAGTGGACGTCGCTGTTCTTCGCGTCCGGTGACCTGGCGCCGGTCGGCGGGGCACCGCCGAGCGGCAACGCCCAGGGCTCCTGCACGACGGACGCCCTCAACACCGGTGACGTGCCCGGCGTCGTGTGCACCGGCTACCCGACGGCCCTGTGCGAGACCTACGCCAAGATCGCGCTCACGGGCGACGCCGACGACGCCTCGCGTGCATTGCTGGCCGACTCCTCGAGCACCACCCAGGTCCTCCGCACGCCCACCCTGCTGACCCAGGGACAGTCGGACACGCTGTTCAACGTCAACGACGCCGTCGCGACCTACACCGCGCTGAAGCGACGCGGCGTCCCCGTCCAGATGATCTGGAACTCCGGCGGGCACGGCGGCTACGACTCGCTGCCCGGCGAGTGCGAGGTCTTCGGCGGCGGGACCGGAGGCACTGGGTACCGAGGTCTCGACAGCTGCTACCTCACCTTGCGGACGCTGGCGTTCCTCGACCACTGGCTGCGCGGTACGCCGGACCCCTCGCCCGGCTTCACGTGGTATCAGGACTGGCTGCCGTACAAGGGATCCGGCCCGAGCAACCAGTACGGCTCGGCAGCGCAGTTCCCGGCAGGCTCGACCCGGACGTGGACGCTGTCCGGCAGCAGCGCGCTCACCGCCGGCACCCCGACAGCCGGCAGCGTCACGGTCGTCAATCCCGCTGGTGGCACGCCGGCGGCCTACAGCGAGACCTCGAACTTCAGCGGGCCGGGCAGCAGTCCGCAGGTCACCCTCGCGCCGACGGAGCTCCCTGGGCAGCACGCCGACTTCACGACCGCCCCGTTCGCGGGCGCGCTCGACGTCGTCGGCGTGCCGTCGCTGCACGTCAAGCTCGCGCACGTCGCCCCGACCGACCTGGTGCTCTTCAGCAAGACCTACGACGTGGCCCCGGACGGCACCGCCGCTCTCATCCACCGGCTGATCGCCCCGGTCCGCATCCCGAGCAGCGCGCTCGGCAAGCCGGTGGACATCAAGCTGCTCGGCTTCGCGCACCGCTTCGCCAAGGGCCACAGCCTGCGGCTGGTGCTCGCGACGACGGACGCGACGTCCTACGACAACAAGGCACCGGACGTCGTCACCATCTCCACCGGCGCCGGCAGCACCCTGACGGTCAACGCGCTGGCCGCGCCCAGGACCGTCCGGCCGCCCGTCACCAAGCCGGTGACCCGGCCGCGCACGTCCGGCGGATCGCTGGCCAGCACCGGGCTGCCCGTCGTCGTTCCCGTACTGGCCCTGCTGCTGATCGCCGCCGGCGCGGTCTGCGTCCGACGCCGCCGCTGACGACCCGGTCGACGTCCGGGCAGACCAGCGGGAGGATCGACGCATGACGAAGCCGATCGCGCCCCTTCCCGGCCTGGCCCTGAACTACCCGCTGTCGCTCGGGGTCTACGACGACTACGCGCAGGCCCAGCGCGTCGTCGACTACCTCTCCGACCACCAGTTCGCGGTGAGCAACCTCGCGATCGTCGGCACCGACCTGAAGTCGGTGGAGCGGGTGACCGGGCGGCTCACCCGCGGCCGCGTCGCGGCGGCCGGCGCGGCGTCCGGCTTCTGGGTGGGCCTGTTCGTCGGCATCGCCTTCGCGCTGTTCAGCACCTCGGGCCAGGCCGGGTTCCTGCTCACGACGCCGCTGCTCGGCGCGGCCTTCGGCCTGGTCTACGGCCAGATCGGCTTCTCAGCGCTGACCCGCCGCGGGGCCCGCGACTTCGCGTCGATCACCCAGGTCGTGGCGACGAAGTACGAGGTGCTGGTCGAGCACAAGCTGGCCGAAGCGGCCCGGGCGCTGGTCGCCGAGATGCCTCAGGCCTAGACGGCTGCTGCCCCGACGTTCTCGCGGACCCACTGCACGATGGCGGTGGGTGAGGCGCCCGCGGTGAAGATCTTGGTGACGCCGGCAGCCTCGAGCTGCGAGATGTCGTCCTCCGGGATGATGCCGCCGCCGAAGACCACGATGTCGTCGGCCCCGCGCTCCCGCAGCAGCTCGACGACGCGCGGCAGCAGCGTCATGTGCGCCCCTGACAGGATCGACAGACCGACCGCGTCGGCGTCTTCTTGCACGGTCGTCTCGACGATCTGCTCCGGGGTCTGGTGCAGCCCGGTGTAGATGACCTCCATGCCGGCGTCGCGCAACGCACGGGCGACGACCTTGGCGCCGCGGTCGTGACCGTCCAGACCGGGCTTGGCGACCACCACGCGGATCCGCTCGCTCATGCTGCGAGAGTACGCGGGCGTGAGCACCGACTGGCGCGAGCCCCTCCTCGCGGGCGCGACGCCCCTCGACGTCCCCGTCGCGCGACGCGACCCCGCGCGCTGGCCGAGCTACGTCCCGGAGCTGTCCGTGCGTGCTCTCGTGCTCGCTGGTGGTGGGGCGGTGGCAGCAGCCTGGGACTTCAGCGTCCAGGGCGGTTCGTACGGCGAGGACGACGCCACCGTCTTCGCCGCCGCCGTGGACAAGGCTGTCGAGCTCCACGTCCCGCTCGTGACACTCGTCCGCTCGGGCGGCACCCGTCTCCAGGAGGGCATGGCTGCGCTCGTCGGCATCCCCCGGGCCCGGTACGCCCTCCGCAGGCTGGCCGATGCCCACCTCCCGCACCTGTCGGTCGCCGACGCCCCGACCACGGGCGGCGTGTGGATCTCCATCGCCTCGGTGGCCGACCTGCGGGTGGCGGTGACCGGCGCCACCGTCGGCTTCGCCGGCCCTCGGGTGGTCGAGGCCTTCACCGGCGAGCTGCCCGGGCCGGACAGCCACACCGCCGAGAGCGCCCTGGCGGCCGGCCGGGTCGACGAGGTGCTCACCCGCGAGGGCGCGCTGGCCTGGCTGCAGGGCGCGCTGCGCACCTGGACCCCCGACCCCTCCGTGATCAACAGGGGATCCCTGCCAGACACGCCGGCGCGTCCCACCCGCGATCCCCTGTTGATCACCAGGAGGACGGGGTGGGAGCAGGTCCTGGCCGCCCGGAGCCGCACCACCGGCGGCCGGGCGCTGCTGCAGCAGCTGCTCACGGACCCGCTGCCGCTGCGGGCCCCGCACGGCGACCCGACCGTCACGGCCCTGGTCGGCCGGCTGCTCGGACGCCCGCTGGTGGGCGTCGCCGTCGCGTCCGAGGTGGGAGGCCGCCCGACGCCGGACGGCTACCGGCTGGCGGCCCGCGCCTACGCGCTGGCAGGGCGGCTCGACCTGCCGGTGCTCAGCCTGGTCGACACACCGGGCGCGGACCCGTCCCCGCGGTCGGAGAAGGACGGCGTGGCCGAGGCGATGGGACAGGCGCTCGACGCCCTGCTGCTGTGCCCGTCGCCCACCCTCGCGCTCGTGCACGGCGAGGGCGGCTCCGGCGGGGCGCTGGCCGCCGCAGCCGCCGATCTGGTGCTCATCACCGACGACTCCTACTTCGCCGCGATCGGCCCGGAGGGCGCCACCGCCGCCCTCCGCCGACCCCGGGAGGAGTG
>JAOPVZ010000272.1 GCA_025965935.1 Frankiales bacterium
CCTCCTTGAACGGCGTCTTCAGGGTGGCGAGCTTCTCGAGCGTGCCGCCGGGACGGATCCCCTCGTCCTTGGTGACGAGACCGTTCTCGGTCTGCACGCCGACGATCTGCGCGTCGAAGGCGCCGGCCTCCTGCGCGGCCTGCGCACGCTCCTGCGACTGCAGGCCGTACTCGTCGAGCTGGGTGCGGCTGAAGCCCCACTCGTCGGCGATCTGCTCGGCACCGAGGCCCTGGTTGGGGAAGTCCTGGCCGTAGCGGTCGAAGTACATCTGGCCGAGCGGGCTGGCGGTGAAGCTGCTGCCCATCGGCGTCCGGCTCATCATCTCGACGCCACCGGCGACCGCGACGTCGTACTGCCCGGCGATGACGCCCGCCGCCGCGAAGTGCACGGCCTGCTGGCTCGAGCCGCACTGCCGGTCGACCGTCGTGCCCGGCACGTGCTCCGGCCAGCCGGCGGACAGCACCGCGGTGCGCGCGATGTCGAAGGTCTGCTCGCCGATCTGCATCACGCAGCCCCACACCACGTCGTCGACGACGCCGGGGTCGATGCCCGAGCGCTCGGCCAGCGCCTGCAGGACCAGCGCTGAGATGTCAGCGGAGTGGATGCCGGACAAGCCGCCGTTGCGCTTGCCGACGGGGGTGCGTACTGCCTCGACGATGACGGCGTCGCGCATGGGCGGTCTCCTCGTGTGTCGGTGGTGTTCCCACGGTAAACCGTCGTTCACGCCCGCAGAAGAGCAGTCCGGTGTGACCTACGACGTTCCTCTTGCCAGGACCTGGGTCGCCCGCTTCGGGACCGCCTCGTGAGGGCCCCGCCCTGGCCGCGGTGCGGCGATTCCGTCAACGCGATCCTGTACTCGCTAGGGTCGATGGCGACGCCCCTGTCGACTAGCGGTCGATGTCTTCGGACTTTTAATCCGACGCGGAAACGCCATCGTAGGTTCGAATCCTACCGGGGGCACTTGCCTGAACGTGTCCGGAAACTGTCGGATCTGTGTTCTAACGTCGTGCGGTGAAGAAATGCGGGACGTGCCACGAGATCAAGCCGCTCGACGATTTCAACCGCCTGCGGGGCGCGCCGGACGGTCGCCAGCCGCGGTGCCGCGACTGCTGCAAGGCTTGGTACGCCGCAAACAGCGCACAGCACAAGGCCAACGTGGCGCGCCGCACCCGCCAGGTGCTCGCGCTCTACTACTCCCGGGTCAGGGAGTACTTCGCTACGCACCCTTGCGTCGACTGCGGGGAGACCGACATCCGGGTGCTCGAGTTCGATCACCGGCCGGATGAGGTGAAGCTGGCGGACGTGGCGCAGCTGATCAGTCGCCGGCAGCCGTGGTCGATCGTGCAGGCGGAGATCCTCAAGTGCGACGTGCGCTGCAGCAACTGCCACCGGAGGTTGACCGGCGCGCGCGCGAACTCCTGGAGGCAGCGCGCCTACGAGGAGGACATCAAGCGGACGAGGGAGCTCGTGAGGAACCGGTTGCAGACGTTGTTCCCGAAAGCCTCCATGTGAGGGCTCGTCCGGGGGGACGTCTCAGAGACGGCTGACGAGATCCCGCACCCGGCCGTCGATGTCGTCGACGGTCGCGCGCACCACCTCGAGTGGCTGCTCCTTTGGGTCGTCGACCGTCCAGCCCTCGTAGCGCTTGCCAGGGAGACCGGGCAGGTCTTGCCGCAGCCCATCGTCACGACGACATCAGCCTCCTGGACGCCCTCGACGGTGGGCGTGGTCCTCGACGGGCAGCCCACGCTCCGCGAGCACCTGCGCGACCGCAGGGTAGCTACGTGCGACCTCGGACTGCGACTGGCCGGCCAGAACAGCCGTGATGACAAGGCGACGCTTCGACATCCCGCAGCCTGCGAGTCACCGCTATGCCGAAGACCTGCGACACGCCATTCCGATGTCCCGAGACACCCCCATTCCGATGTCCTGAACCAGCGCACTACCGGGGGCACTCTCGTGATCGCTCAGAGTGGCCCCCTACCGGACGAGCGCCGCCGGAGGGAGGATCTAGGCAGTTCACCTGCGCACGGTGGATCACCGGGTAACGCGAAGTACGTGATGCCGTCGTGCATGGCTCATGTTGAGTGCGCGGCTCACAGTCGCGTCCGGTCACGTCGCCGGTGGCGGGCCCGACCCCAAGGGGGGTGGATCGGTGGCCGAGGAGACCAGGTCGCAGCCTGTCCTGACGCCGCTCACCGAGGCGGCGATCTTCCTGGTGCTGACGGTCTCCACGGGCGGCGAGGACGTCGTGCGAGGGCTCCTTGCCGACTCCGCCGGGATCGTGCGTTCCGTCGGGTTCCGCGATCCTGACGGGGAGCTGTCCTGCGTCTTCGGGATCGGGTCGAACGCCTGGGACCAGCTCTTCGGCGGACCCCGCCCGGCCGAGCTGCACCCGTTCCGCGAGGTCGTCGGTGCGCGGCACACGGCAGTGTCGACGCCTGGGGACCTGCTGTTCCACATCCGCTCCCGCCGCATGGATCTCTGCTTCGAGCTGGCCGGGCACCTCGTCGGCCGGCTCCCCGGCGCGGCCGGTGTCGTGGACGAGGTCCACGGGTTCAAGTACTTCGACGAGCGCGACCTGATGGGCTTCGTCGACGGCACCGAGAACCCGACCGGCCCGTCCGCCCTGCCCGCAGCGACCATCGGTGACGGCGACCCGGGCTTCACCGGTGGCAGCTATGTGATCGTGCAGAAGTACCTGCACGACCTCCCCGCGTGGAACGCGATCTCGGTCGAGGAGCAAGAGCGCGTCATCGGCCGGACCAAGCTCACCGACATGGAGCTGCCGGATGACGTGAAGCCGGCCAACTCGCACGTCGCGCTCAACACGATCGTCGACGAGAACGGCGAGCAGCTGCAGATCGTCCGCGACAACATGCCGTTCGGGCACGTCGGAGAAGGGGAGTTCGGCACCTACTTCATCGGCTATGCCGCGAGCCCCGCGGTGACCGAGCAGATGCTGGCCAACATGTTCATCGGCAGGCCAGCCGGCAACACCGACCGCATCCTCGACTTCTCGGTCGCCGTGACCGGCTCCCTGTTCTTCGTCCCCACAGCGGACTTCCTCGAGAACCTGCCGCCTCGACCAGGCTCCGACGCGACGGTCGACGCCGGCAGCAGCGCGCCTGCGCCGGTCGCGGCCACCCCCGACGACCCCCGACCCGATCACTCGCTGCGGATCGGCAGCCTGAGAAGGAGCTCCTCACCATGAACAACCTGCATCGCGAGCTCGCACCCATCTCGGACGCGGCCTGGACCGACATCGAGGACGAGGCGCGCCGCACCTTCACGCTGCACGTCGCCGGCCGTCGTACCGTCGACGTGCTGGGCCCGTCCGGCGAGCAGCTGTCTGCCGTCGGCACCGGGCACCAGAGCGAGCTCGAGCCGCCCTATCCCGGCGTGCGTGCCAGGCGTCGCGAGATCGCCCCGATCGTGGAGTTCCGGGTCCCGTTCCGTGTCTCCCGCGACGCCGTGGACGATGTCGAGCGCGGCGCGAATGACTCCGACTGGCAACCGGTCAAGGACGCCGCGAAGGAGCTCGCGTTCGCCGAGGACCGCGCCGTGATCGACGGGTTCCGGGCGGGCGGCATCACCGGGCTGCGTCCGGCCTCGTCCAACCCTCAGCTGAGCCTGCCAGCCGATCCGCGCGAGTACCCGACCGCCCTGGCGCAGGCGATGAGCGCGCTGCGCTTCGCGGGTGTGGGCGGTCCCTACAGCCTGCTGCTGTCCGCGAACCTCTACACGGAGGTCGTCGAGACGACGGACCACGGCTACCCGATCCACGAACACCTCATGCGCGTCATCGGCGACGACGGCGAGATCGTCTGGGCCCCTGCCATCGACGGCGCAGTCCTGCTGTCCACCCGCGGCGGCGACTTCCAGCTGCACCTGGGGCAGGACACCTCGATCGGCTACCTCTCCCACGACGCCCGCTCGATCGAGCTGTACGTCGAGGAGTCGCTGGCCTTCGTCGTCAACACCACTGAGGCGGCCGTCAACCTGGTCTGAGCCGGGCGCACAGAGCGTCGCACGCTGTGACGTCCGACCTGACCCGGGTGGTCGCCAGGGCTCTGGTCGAGCCCCGTGCGGCGCTCAAAGATGCGGAGCGCGTCCGCTGATTCCTACGAACGAGGTATCGCCGCCCTCGCTCCAAGACTCCCCCAACAAGGGACCTCGACAGAGGAGAAGGGTCGATCATCATGGCACTGTCCGACAAGCTCAGCGATCTGGCTGCCCGGTCGAAGAAGACCGAGGACCTGGCAACTGCAGCCCGGCAGAAGGACCGCGCGAAGCTCGAGAGCCAGCGCGACAAGTTGAACACGTCGATCGCTGCCAACAACGCCAAGGCGAAGGAGCGCGCCGCGTCCGCCAAAGGCGAGACGCAGCAGTGGTGGAACGACGCACGCTCGTCGATGGACAAGCGGTTCGCCACGGTGCGTGCCGCGGCAGACGAGCGGCGCAGCGAGCGGGACATGAAGAAGGCCGAGCGCCAGGCTGAACAGGCTGAACAGGACGCCGCGGACGCCATCGACTGGGCCGTCTACGTCCTCGACCAGGCCGAGTACGCCGTCATCGACGCGGTCGTTGCCCGCGCCGACGCAGACGACCTGGCGCGCAGCGGCTGATCAGGGGCCAGGCAGCAGCGCTGGTAGGCATCGGCGGCGCGCGTGACCCGCGCCACTATCGGTGCGTTTGTCGCCCTCCTCACGGTCTGTGCGCTTGTCGTTGGGCGCGCCGAGACGGTGTCCGGGCTCGCTCTCAGAGCCGGGTGACGAGCTCTCGCACGCGAGCGTCGATGTCGTCGACGATCGCGCGCACCACATCGAGTGGCAGGTCCTTTGGGTCGTCGACCGTCCAGGCCTCGTAGCGCTTGCCGGGGAAGACCGGGCAGGTCTCGCCGCAGCCCATCGTCACCACGACATCAGCCTCCTGGACGCCGTCGACGGTGAGCAGCGTCGGGACGTGGTCCTCGACGGGAAGCCCGCGCTCGGCGAGCACCTGCGCGACCGCAGGGTTCACGCCGCTGCCGGGCTCGGAGCCGGCGGACCGGGCGTCGAGTCCGTAGTGGCGGGCGAGTACCTGGGCAGCTACGGAGCGGCCGCTGTTGTGGATGCAGGCGAAGAGCACGATCACGACGCGATCCCCTCGGCGATCTGGCGGGCGTCCGGGTACAGCACCCGGACGACGAGGAAGCCGAGCGCCCCACCGACGAGCTGCGCGCCGACGAACGCGGCGATGCTCGACGGGTCGATGCCGGCGAAGGTGTTGGTCAGCGACCGCGCCACGGTGATGGCGGGGTTGGCGAAGCTCGTGCTGGAGGTGAACCAGTAGGCAGCGGCGATGTAGCCGCCGACGGCGAACGGCACGGCGGTACGGCGGGAGCGCGCGACCCCGAAGACGACCAGCACGAGCCCGAGGGTCGCGACGACCTCACCGAGCAGCTGGCCGTGCCCTCCACGGGAGTGCGTGCTCCAGGTGACGGCGGGTTCGTCGTACATGAGGTTGGCGACCACGACGCCCAGGGAGGTGCCGAGGAGCTGCACCACGACGAAGACCGCCGCGTGCGTGGTGGAGACCGCACCGAGGCCGCGCTCGACGAGCGTGACGACCGGGTTGAACGCCGCCGACACCGGACCGAGGGCGAGGATGAGCGCGATGAGCGCGGCGCCGGTGGCGATGCTGTTCTCCAGCAGCTGCAGGCCCCTGTCCTGCGTCAGCTCGCTGGCGGCGATGCCGGAGCCGACGACGGCAGCGGCCAGGAAGGCGCTGCCGAGCAGCTCGGCGAGCGCCCGCCTCAGCAGCACGACGGGTCGATGGTGCGGCAGAGCGCGGTGAGGTTGTCGCGCAGCGGCCGGTAGAAGACGTTCATGCCGTCCCGCGTTCCCTCGACCAGGCCTGCTTCCCGGAGCTGCTTGAGGTGGTGGCTGACGGTGGCCTCGGTGACGCCCACCGCGGGCGCGAGGTCGCAGGTGCAGCACCCGTCCTCGCCGGCCGCGAGCACGAGCGACATGAGCCGGACCCGGACCGGGTCAGCGAGCGCCTTGAGTCGGAGCGCCACCTGGAGAGCGTCCTGCTCGCTCATGGCGCCGGCCGCGAGCGGTGAGCAGCAGACCGTCGCGGAGACGTCGAGGACGGGGAGCGTCTTGGGCACGAGTTCAACATACATCGAACTTGACGAATATCGAATCACCGAGCAACCTCTGTGACATCAATCGAAGAAGGGACCATCCCATGAGCCGCGTCCAGCTGGCCCTCAACGTCGACGACCTCGAGGCCTCGATCGCCTTCTACAGCAAGCTGTTCAACGCCCAGCCGCACAAGGTGAAGCCGGGCTACGCGAACTTCGCGATCGTCGAGCCGCCGCTCAAGCTGGTGCTCATCGAGAACCCGGGCCAGGGCGGCTCGGTGAACCACCTCGGCGTCGAGGTCGAGTCCTCCGATCAGGTGCACGCGGAGATCGCGCGGCTCTCGGGGGCCGGCCTGTTCACGGCCGAGGAGATCGGCCAGACCTGCTGCTTCGCGACCCAGGACAAGGTCTGGGTCAGCGGTCCAGCCGGCGAGCGGTGGGAGGTCTACACCGTCCTCGCCGACAGCCCGACCTTCGGCGCCGAGCCGACCGGCGACACGTGCTGCGGCCAGCAGGTCACCGAGGGGTCGGTGTGCTGCTCGTGACGTCCATGTCGCAAAACCGCCAGACGAGGTAGTCGCCGGCCGCCAGGATGGTGGCATGCACAGCCAGATGAGCCGGGACTTCGAGCAGTGCCTGCGGGCAGTGCAGGCGAAGGACGCCCGCTTCGACGGATGGTTCTTCACCGCCGTCCGCACGACCGGCATCTACTGCCGGCCGAGCTGTCCCGCCGTACCGCCGAAGGCGACGAACATCGAGTTCCACCCGACGGCGGCGAGCGCGCAGGCGGCCGGGTTCCGGGCCTGCAAGCGGTGCCGGCCCGACGCCAGCCCGGGCAGCCCGGAGTGGGACACCCGTGGCGATCTGGTGGCCCGAGCGATGCGGCTCATCGCCGACGGCGTCGTGGACCGCGAGGGTGTCCCGGGTCTGGCAGATCGCCTGGGGTACAGCCGAAGACAGCTCGAGCGTAGCCTGCTCGCCGAGCTCGGTGCCGGTCCGTTGGGGCTGGCCAGGGCGCAGCGGGCGCAGACCGCCCGGCTGCTCATCGAGACCACCGGCCTGGGGCTGGCAGACGTCGCGTTCGCGTCCGGCTTCGGCAGCGTGCGGCAGTTCAACGACACCGTGCGAGAGGTGTTCGCGACGACCCCCGGGGAGCTCCGCGCCAAGGCCCGACCGGGCGAACCGGCGAAGGGCACGGTCACGGTGAGGCTGCCCTTCCGGCAGCCGCTGTGGCCCGACAACCTGTTCGGTCACCTGGTCGCGACCGCTGTGCCGGGTGTCGAGGAGTGGTGCGACGGCGCCTACCGGCGCACCCTGCGGCTCCCGCACGGGCACGGCGTGGTCGCCCTCGCCCCGACACCCGAGCACGTGCGGTGCACCCTGCACCTGCAGGACATGCGCGACCTGTCCGCCGCGATCGCGCGGTGCCGGCGGCTGCTCGACCTCGACGCCGACCCAGTCGCTGTCGACGCGCAGCTGAGCCAGGACCCGCTGCTGGCGCCCCTGGTGCGCAAGGCGCCCGGCCGTCGGGTGCCACGCACCGTCGACGGCGACGAGCTCGCCATCCGCGCCGTGCTCGGGCAGCAGGTCAGCACTGCAGCCGGACGCACCCTGGCCGGCCGGCTGGTCACCGCCTTCGGCGACGCGGTGGAGGACGACACCCTGACGCACCTCTTCCCGACGGCGGAGCAGCTCGTCGACGCCGGCGAGCACCTCGCCATGCCGCAGTCCCGACGCGACACCGTCCTGCGGCTGGCCCGTGCCCTGGCCGACGGTGACCTCGACCTCGACCCAGGCGTCGACCGCGAGGATGCGAGGCACCGGCTCGCCGCGCTCAAGGGCATCGGACCGTGGACCGTCGAGACCGTCGCGATGCGCGCCCTCGGCGATCCCGACGCGTTCCTGCCGACCGACCTCGGCGTGGCCCAGGGCCTCAAGGCCCTCGGCGCGACGCACACCGACACCTGGCGCCCTTGGCGCGCCTACGCCGTGCAGCACCTCTGGGCGCTCGGCGACCACCCCATCAACCGGATGCCTGGAGGCAGCTCATGACCTACGCCGTCGTCGACTCACCGATCGGCCCCCTGACCCTCGTCGCCAAGGACGGAGCCGTGGCCGGTCTCTACATGACCGACCACCGTCACATGCCCGTCATCCAGGGCCAGCGTGACGACAGCGCGCTGCCCGACCTGCAGGAGCAGCTGGTGGCGTACTTCGCCCGCGATCTCAAGGAGTTCGACGTGCGGACCGCCGTCACCGGCAGCCCGTTCCAGGTCCGGGTGTGGACCGCGCTCGCCCAGATCCCGTACGGCGAGACCTGGAGCTATGCCCAGCTGGCGAGGGAGATCGGGTCACCGGCCGCGGTCCGCGCAGTCGGCCTCGCCAATGGCAAGAACCCGATCAGCATCGTGGTGCCGTGCCACCGGGTGGTGGGCAGCAACGGCAGCCTCACCGGGTACGGCGGTGGGCTCGCCCGCAAGCAGCAGCTGCTGGAGCTCGAGCGGGGCCTAGCCTCCACCACGTGACCGACGTCGAGCGACTGCTGGCCGAGCTCACCCTCGACGAGAAGGCGTCGCTCACCTGCGGCGCCGACATGTGGACCGTGCCGGGCGTCTCACGACTCGGCATCCCGGCCGTAACCGTCACGGACGGACCCAACGGCGCCCGCGGCTCCGCGCTGCTCGGCGCCGGCCGGGTGAGCGCCGCCTGCGTCCCCTGCGGCTCGGCACTCGGCGCGTCCTGGGACCCGGCACTCGTCGAGCAGGTCGGTGCCGTGCTCGGCGAGGAGGCCCGTACGAAGTCCGCCCGGGTGCTGCTCGCGCCGACGGTCAACATCGTCCGGTCGCCCCTCGCCGGCCGCAACTTCGAGTGCTACTCCGAGGACCCACTGCTCTCCGGGAGCATCACCGCTGGCTTCGTCCGCGGCGTGCAGAGCCGCGGTGTCGCCGCGACGGTGAAGCACTTCGTCGGCAACGAGGCGGAGCACGAGCGCACCACGATCAGCAGCGACATCGACGAGCGGGCGCTACGCGAGGTCTACCTCGTGCCGTTCGAGCATGCCGCCGCTGCAGGTGTGCAGGCCGTCATGACCTCCTACAACCGCCTCAACGGGCGCTGGTGCTCGGAGGATCCCGAGCTGCTCCACCTGCTGCGCGGCGACCTCGGCTTCGACGGCGTCGTCATGACGGACTGGTTCGCCGTCGGCTCGACGCTCGGCTCGGCTGCCGCAGGTCTCGACCTGCAGATGCCCGGGCCGGCGCGCTTCTACGGTGCTCCGTTCGCTGATGCGGTCCGCACTGGCGCGCTGCCCGAGGTGTCTCTCGACGCCATCGTGCGTCGCTGGCTGACGCTGGTGGACCGGCTCGACGCGTGGCGCGACGTCCCTGCGCCCGAGCGGGCAGTCGACCTGCCCGCGCACCGGTCCGTCGCACGCCGCGCCTGTGCCGACTCGACCGTGCTGCTGCGCAACGACGGGCTGCTTCCCTTGTCAGACACGGGTTCCGTCGCACTGATCGGCCCCAACGCGACCCGTGCGCACATCATGGGTGGCGGCTCGGCGCAGTTGCGTGCCCACTACGCCCGCTCCCTCGCCGACGTGCTTGCCGAGCGGGTCGGCAAGGTTGTCGTGGAGCCGGGTTGTCTGATCGACAAGACCGTGCGGCCGATCGCGATCGCCTTCGAGGTGACCTTCTCCGACCGTGACGGTGAGGTGGTCGGCACGAGTACCGAGCGCGACGGCCGACTGCTGTGGTTCGACGCGCCCCTCGAGGGGCTCGACGCCGACCGGTTCTCCTTCACCGCCCGCGGCACCCTCGTGGTCAGCCACACCGGCCTGCACCGCTTCGCGCTGGTGCAGGCCGGCCGGGCCCGCGTGACGGTGGACGGCATGGTGGTCCTGGACGGCTTCGTGGACGTGCCCCCGCCCGGGACCGAGCTGTTCGGTCTGGGGTCGGTCGAGGTCGAGGCGCTCGTCGAGCTGACAGCCGGCACGTCGGTCGCGGTGGTCATCGACTACAGCACCGAGGGCGCCGTGATCCTGCACGGCTGCAAGATCGGCCACCGGCCGCCCGCGGATGTCGACCTGATGTCGCTGGCCGTGCAGGCGGCGTCCGACGCGGACGTCGCGGTCGTGGTCGTCGGCACCAGCAACGAGTGGGAGAGCGAGGGTGAGGACCGGGACTCGCTGCACCTGCCGGGTGAGCAGGACGAGCTGGTACGGCGGGTCTGCGCGGCCAACCCGAGGACGGTCGTCGTCGTCAACGCGGGCGCGCCGGTGCAGATGGACTGGGCGGACGAGGCGGCGGCCATCGTCGTCCCGTGGCTCGGCGGACAGGAGATGGCGGAGGCGCTCGCCGACGTGCTGCTCGGCGTCTCCGAACCCGGCGGTCGCCTCCCGGTCACGGTGCCGCTGCGGATCGAGCACACCCCGTCGTACGGGGCCTTCCCGGGGAGCAACCATCACGTCGGCTACGCGGAGGGGCTGCTGGTGGGCTATCGCTGGTTCGACTCGCGTCGGCTGCCGGTGCGCTACCCGTTCGGTCACGGGCTGTCGTACACGACCTTCTCGTGGACCGACCCGCGGGTGACCGCCGAGGGCGTCGAGGTGACGGTCACCAACACCGGCGATCGCCGCGGCGCCGAGGTGGTGCAGGCCTATGTCGAACCGCCGCCCGGACCGCTGTTCCGGCCGCGCCGCGAGCTGCGCGCGTTCCAGAAGGTCTGGCTGGACCCGGGCGGGACCGAGACGGTGCGGCTGCAGCTGGCGGACAGGGCGTTCGCGTACTGGGACCCGGCGACCTCCGAGACGGCGCATCTCCAGGAGCGGCTCGGGGATGGCGCCGTGGTCCCGGCCGGGTCGAGCACGGGCTGGCGCGAGAAGGCCGGCTGGTACGAGGACCCGGGCGAGTACCGGGTGCACCTGGCGCGGTCGGCCGCCGATGTCGTCGCGAGCCTGGTGGTCGTCCGGCCTTAGACGCGGGCGGGGCCGAGCACGATGTCGATGGTGGTCGTCTTGCCGGCGCCGTTCGGGCCGAGGAAGGCGACCACCTCGCCGCGCGCGATCGTGAGGTCGATCCCGTCGACCGCACGCACCTCGCCGAAGTGCTTGCGGACCGCGGTCAGCTCGAGCGCGTTCGTCACGTGAGCCGCTTCCTCGCGATCGCCGACGCCCTGCGGCGCAGACCGGTGGGCAGCAGCTTCGTCGCGGTGACGATCGCCTTGTACTGCGGGCCAGCAATGCTCACCGTCCGGCCCCGGTCGAGGTCACGGAGCGCCTCCCGCACCACCTGGTCAGTCGACAGCCAGAGGAGCTCGGGAACCGCGGTCATGTCCATGCTCGCGCGGCCGTGGAACTCGGTGTGCGTGAAGCCGGGGCAGACCGCGACGGCCCGAACCCCGCGATGGCGGTACTGGAGGTCGAGCGACTCGGTGAAGTTGGTGACCCAGGCCTTCGAGGCGGAGTACGTCGCACCGCGCACTCCTGCGGAGAAGCCGGCAACGCTGCTGACGTTGAGGATCGCCCCCGAGCCGCGCGCCAGCATCGCCGGCAGTGCGGCGTGGGTGAGTCGCAGCACCGCGCGGACGTTGAGGTCGAGCATCGCCAGCTGGTCCTCGAGGGAGCTCTCGTCGAACGCCGCCCCGAGGCCGCGGCCGGCGTTGTTGACCAGCAGGTCGACACCGTCGGCGAGCCGCGCCTCGACGAGCGCGCAGCCCTCGCCGGTGGACAGGTCGGCGGCGAGCACCTCGGCGTCCGGCACCTGGCGACGCAGCCGGTCGCCGTCCCGGGCGACGACCACCAGGTCGTACCCGCGGGCCCGGAGGGGCCCGACGAACGCGGCACCGATCCCGGCCGTGGCCCCTGTGATGAGAGCAGTTGGCATGGGTTGCACCCTAGGCTCGGCCCGTGTTCACCCCTGACGCGGTCGACGCACGGATCCTGCAGGCGCTCGTCGCCGACCCGCGGATCACGGTCAGCGAGCTGGCCGAGCGAGCCGGCGTGGTCCGCAACACCGCGCAGGCCCGGCTCGAGCGGCTGCAACGCGAGGGGGTCCTCGGCCCCAACGACCGCGGGGTGGAGATCCAGCAGCTCGGCTTCAACGTGGCCGCAGTGGTGGCGATCAACCTGCGGCACGCCGAGATCGAGGAGGCGGTCGCGGGTCTGGCAGCCAATCCCGCCGTACTGCTGGTGGAGGAGGTCGCCGGCTCGACGGGCGACCTGCTCGTGCGGGTGGCCGCCCGGTCGACGGACGACCTGCAGCGGGTCGTGCATTCCATCCTGTCGACCGCTGGGGTCGTCTCCACCACGACCCAGGTCGTGCTCAAGACCCGGGTGCCGTTCCGGGTCGGGCCGTTGCTCGAGGACTTGGGCGGCTCGCCCACGGCAGACAACGTCTGAGGCAGCAGTCTGAGCAGATTGCTCAGTATTGCCCTGGTCGATTGACTCTGGTGGCAGTCGAGAACCACGCTGGCTGCTCCGCCCATGACCTGGAGCCCCTCCGTGACCGCAGTGGACGACCGTCCCGCACGCAAGCTCTACACGCCCGCCGACCGGTACGTCCCGGGCGCCCGTCCGGTGCTGCTGACCGGTGTGCAGGCGATCGCGCGCTTCCTCGTCGAGCAGAACGTCCGCGACCGGGCCGCGGGCCGCAACGTGGCGTCACTGCTGTCCGGCTACCCCGGCTCGCCGCTGGGCGGTCTCGACAAGCTGCTGCACGGGCTCCCGCAGCTCAAGAGCGCCCACCAGATCCACCTCGTCCCCGGCCTCAACGAGGAACTCGGGGCCACCGCGGTCTGGGGCAGCCAGCAGGTCCCCGGCACCATGAACGTCGACGGCGTCCTCGGGGTCTGGTACGGCAAGGGCCCCGGCGTCGACCGATCCGGCGACGCCCTCCGGCACGGCAACACTTACGGCGCCAATGCCGGCGGCGGCGTGCTCGTCATGGCGGGTGACGACCCGGGTGCCAAGTCCTCCACGGTCCCGTGCACCTCCGAGCGGACCCTGGCCTCCTTCGGCATGCCGGTCCTCACGCCGCGCAACGGCGAGGAGCTCATCGCCTTCGGGATGTACGGCGTGGCACTGAGCAGGTTGTCCGGCTGCTTCGTCGGCATCAAGGTCCTGGCCGATGTCGCCGACGGGCTGTGGACCGTCGACAAGGACTTCCAGGCAGTCGACATCACCGTCCCGCAGGTCGAGTGGAACGGTCGGCCCTGGACCTACCAGCAGTACCTGTTGAAGGACCCGCGCGACTCGGTCGTCGCCGAGGCCGCCCTCGTGGGGCCGCGGTGGGAGGCAGTGCAGGCGTTCGGCGCAGCCAACCCGCTGGACGAGATCACTGCCGACGCACCGGGGGCGCGCTTCGGCATCGTCAGCACCGGCACGGCCTACGACGCGACGCTGCAGGAGCTGCGCGACCTGGGCATCACCGACCCTGCGGCGGTCGGCATAAGGGTGCTCCGGGTCGGCATGCCGTACCCGCTCGGCGCCGGCCTGGTCCGCCAGTTCGCGCAGGGCCTCGAGCAGCTCCTCGTCGTGGAGGAGAAGACCTCGTTCCTCGAGGCGCAGATCAAGGACGTCCTGTACGGCTTGACGGGGGCCCCTGCCGTGCACGGCAAGAGGGGCCCGGATGGCCGGCTGCTCGTGCCTGCTGACGGGCAGGTCTCGGCCGACCGCTTGGACGGCGTCCTCCGCTCGCTGCTGGAGGGCTGGGTTCCCTTGGCCCCCAGGCGTTCTGGCCCGCGGCTGCAGCTGTCGATCAGTCCGGTCAAGCGCGTCCCGTACTTCTGCTCCGGCTGCCCGCACAACACCTCGACACCGGTGCCTTCAGGCTCCCTCGCCTCAGGCGGCATCGGCTGCCACACGATGGTCACCCTCGCCGAGCGCCCCGACCAGAGCGTCCTCGGCCTGACCCAGATGGGCGGGGAGGGAAGCCAGTGGGTCGGCCAGCACCTGTTCACCGACGTCGAGCACATCTTCCAGAACGTCGGGGACGGGACCTTCGCGCACTCGGCTCAGCTGGCGGTGCAGTTCTGCGTCGCCGCAGGCGTGAACATCACCTACAAGATCCTCTACAACTCGGTCGTCGCGATGACCGGTGCGCAGCACGCCGAGGGCGGTCTGTCGGTCGAGAAGCTGACGCACAAACTGCACGCCGAGGGCGTCGCGCGCATCGTGGTCGTGACCGACGAGCCTCGCAAGCACCGGAAGTCGTCGTTCGCCCCGGGCGTCACCGTCCGGCACCGCGACCAGATGGACGCCGTGCAGAAAGAGCTCCGCGAGGTCCCTGGAACCACGATCCTCATCTACGACCAGCAGTGCGCCAACGAGGCGCGGCGGCTGCGCAAGCGCGGCAAGCAGGAGGTCCGCTCGACCCGCGTCATCATCGACGAGGCGACCTGCGAGGGCTGCGGCGACTGCGGCCAGAAGAGCAACTGCCTGTCGGTGCAGCCGGTCGAGACCGAGCTCGGTCGCAAGACCCGGATCGACCAGACCTCCTGCAACACCGACTACTCCTGCCTCAAGGGCGACTGCCCGTCCTTCCTCACCGTCCAGGCCGTCTCGAAGAAGCCCACCCGCAAGGCGACACCGGAAGCCCCGTCGGTCGCGGAGCCGGTCCTCGCGGCCAGCGCCGACGTCTTCCTGGCGGGCATCGGCGGGACCGGCATCGTCACCGTCAACCAGCTGCTAGCGACCGCAGCGCTGCGGCACGACCTCGACACCACCGGGCTCTCCGGGCTCGACCAGGTCGGTCTGTCGCAGAAGGCCGGTCCCGTGACCAGCCACCTGCGCTGCGGCGACAAGGGCCCGGCCAACCGGGTCGGTCACGCCACCGCCGATGTCGTGCTCGCCTTCGACGCGCTCGTCATGGCGGACCAGAAGAACCTCGCGGTCTGCTCACCGGAGTTCACGATCGCGGTCGTCTCGACGTCGGAGACCCCGACCGGTACGCAGGTCGCCGACGCGCAGGCACCCAAGACCGACGTCCCGGGCCAGGTCCGCAAGATCCGCGACTCGGTCGTGAAGGTCTTCGAGATCGATGCGCTCGCCGCCAGCGAGCAGCTCTTCGGCTCGACCGCCCCCGCCAACCTGCTGCTCGTGGGAGCGGCCTACCAGCTCGGCGTGCTCCCCTTCCCCGCCGCCGCGATCGAGGACGCCATCGACCTCAACGGGGTGGCGGTCAAGGCGAACGTCGCCGCCTTCCGCTGGGGCCGCGTCGCCGTCGCGGACCCGGGTGCCTTCGCGGCCGCCACCACCGCGACGTCGGCTACGCCGAAGCGGGTGTTTGCACTGGGCGACTCGCCGCTCGAGGACGAGACCCGGCGGTTGGTCGAGGTGCGCGCGCAGCTGCTGCTCGAGCACTCCGGCCTGCGTGCGGCCCGGGACTACGTCGCGGTCGTCGAGCGCGCCTGGGCGGCCGAGCGGGCGATCATGGTCGCCACCGACTACTCGCAGGCCGTCGCCCGCGGCGTCGCGCACTTCGCGGCGTACAAGGACGAGTACGAGGTCGCCCGTCTCCTCACCCGCCCCGAGCTGCTCGCCGAGGTGCAGGCCCAGGTCCCCGGTGCCACCAAGGTCCAGTACAACCTGCACCCGCCGGCATTGCGCGCGATGGGGATGGACCGCAAGCTCAAGCTCGGCGCCTGGTCGCGGCCGGTGCTGAAGGCGACCGCCCGCGGGAGGTTCCTGCGCGGCACCCGGCTCGACCCGTTCGGTCGCGGCGAGGTCCGCCGGGTCGAGCGCGAGCTGCTCGCCTCGCACACCGCCCTCGTCGAGCAGCTGTCTGCGTCGCTGACCGTCGAGTCCTACGCGACCGCCGTCTCCGTGGCCGGCGCTGCCGAGCTCGTCCGCGGCTTCGAGGACGTCAAGCTCCGCAACGTCGCGCGCTACCGCGAGACCCTCGCCGCCCTCGGCGTCTGAGCCGTCGGCGAAGCACGGGCCTGGCAGCATCGCCGATCATGTCGGTGGCGGAGTCGGGAATTGAGATCGGGGTCGGCGACCCCAGCCGCGAGGACGTCCGCCGGCTGGTGCAGGTGCACCGCGAGTGGTCGCTGCAGCAGACACCACCTGAGTTCAGCTTCTCGGTCGCGCCGGACGCCGTCGGGGAGGCCGGCATCACGCTGTTCACGGCCCGCTCGCCGGACGGCGAGCTGCTCGGCGTCGGTGGGCTGAAGCAGCTGGACTCCCGCCACGGCGAGGTCAAGACGATGCACAGCGCAGCCGCGGCCCGAGGCCGTGGTGTCGGCCGGGCGCTGCTGAACGCCCTCCTCGACGAGGCGCGCCGACGCGGCTACACCCGCGTCAGCCTCGAGACCGGCACGACCAGCGCGTTCCAGCCCGCGCGAGCCCTCTACGAGTCCGCCGGGTTCCTGCCGAGCGAGCCGTTCGCCGGCTACGCCAACACCGACCACAACCTGTGCATGACGCTGGCCCTCTGAGCGCCCAGCCGTTGGCGAGCTTGGCAGCAAGGCGATCGGAAGTGCAGATGCCCGACACGTGCCTCGCCAGACTGATCAGCTGAGAACTG
>JAOPVZ010000275.1 GCA_025965935.1 Frankiales bacterium
CGACGACTGGGAAGTAGAACTGGACGAGCAGCGGCCGCGGGTCGCACCCGACGGCGGCGCCGGCGCGCACCACACCGACGACCTGGTGCTGCGCGCCCGCCGGCTTCGCTAGACGATCCATGAGCCAGCGTTGATCGCGCCGAACGTCAGCGGATCCGGCGGGCCTTGACGTGGGCCGCGCCGATGAGGGCGATCAAGATGCCAGCCAGCACCACGGGCGTTACAGGGGCGTTCGCGCCGCCGTCGAACGACGTTGAGGCCGTGGTGCTGGGCAAGGGCGCCAGGGCAGGGATCACCGGCGAAGACGATGGCGCTGGCGCGACCGCCGGCGCCATCGCCGTGGCAGGCAGCGTGGCGGGCAACGGGGCAGCCTGCAGACTGGATGCGGACAGCGCTGCGGCGGCGGGCGCCGGCGCCGCCCGAACAGAGAAGGCGCGGACCGTGCCGGAGTTCGGTTGGGCCGCCTTTGTCGTCCGGGTCGTGGTCGCCGTGACAGGCATCGCGGCGGACGTCGGGCTCGGCTTCGGGGCCACGGTGGGCGGCGAGGGGGTCGGGGACGGCAGGAGCGGGAGCGCCGTCGGCACGGGGAGGGGCAGGCTGGTGGGCAGCGTGATCGGCGCGGTGCCGGGCAGTGGGATGGGTGGCAACGGCGAGGCTGAGGCCGGCTGGGAGCCCAGCGACAGCACCAGGGCTGACAGGCTCAGAGTCGGCAGGGTCGCGAGCGCGCGACGAGTGGTGAGCATGTGGGTTCCTCCGCATCGGGGGTTGCGGCAGCGGAGCTGGCGGCCCGCTATCCCGCTCAACGGGCGACCTGCCGCTTGGTGACGGCCTGGTAAGGGGTTCCTAGCGCGGCAGGATGACGTCGTAGACGGTGGTGTTGCCGGAGTTCACGAACAGGTCGTGCTCAACGGCGTTGCGACCGACCTGGATCTTGACGTGGTAGCCGAGCCCGGACCCAAGCTGGCACAGCTGCAGCTGGTACACCCCGTTGACGTCAGTCAGGGTCGTGACCCGCACAGGGCACTGCGGCGTGTTGCTGCTGTCGCCTGCCGTGGCCCGCGTGACCGTCACGACGGCGCCCCTGATCGGGTTGCCCGTGGTGTCGACGACATGGCCGTAGAGCGTCCCGAGCGCGGTGGGGTCATCGGTGAGCGGCGCCCCCGGGTCGGACGGGACACCGAAGCCGTTCGCGGCGCCCGGCGGCAGGTTGAGCGGCGCGGACGGGGAGGGCGACGGGCTCGCGCCGGGCGCCGGCGCGGCTGAGGTCGTCGGCTGCGGTGACGGCGGCGCGACGGGGTCCTGGCCGCCGGTGCTGCTGGCGGCGTAGACCATCGCGGCGATCAGGGCAGACAGGACGCCGACGGACTGCGCAGCGACGATGAGCGATCTGCTGTCCTTCGGCAGCACGGGAGTCTGCCGCCTGCGGAGCACTGCCCATCCGGTGCCGAGGGAGACCGCGGCCGCGAGCACCGTGACGACAGCACCGGGGCCAGAACGGCTGGCGATGCCGGTCACCAGGAGCAGCAGCACCAAGGCTCCGAGGCCGCTGCCGATCGCCACGACGCCAAGCGGCGGCACGCCGTCCAGCGCCCGGCTCCAGCGTCCCGCCGGCGGTGGTGCACCGGGCGGCGGCGGCAGCGCAACGGTCGGCTGCGTGACCGCGGGCAGCGGGTAGGGCAGGAAGTCAGGGCCCGGGTGCGTCACCCCTCAATCCTCTCCCACGACGCTGGGAACAACCTGTCAGGCCGCCGGGAAAGCCTCAGCGAGGACGCGCTTGCGCTCCTTGGTCGAGAGCCGGTCGACGTAGACCATGCCGTCGAGATGATCGCTCTCGTGCTGGAGGCAGCGGGCCAGCGTGCCGGTGCCTTCGATGACCACCGGCTCCCCGTGCACATCGACACCGCGCACCCGCGCCCGGTTGGGGCGGGCGACCGGGCTCGACGGCCCCGGCACCGACAGGCAGCCTTCGGCGCTGTCGTCGAGCTCGCGCTCCTGCGGGAGCTCCAGCGTCGGGTTGACGACGTGCGCGACTACCCGCTCGTCCTCGTCGTCGGGGCAGTCGACCACGAAGACCCGCAGGCCGACGCCGATCTGGTTGGCTGCGAGGCCCACGCCGTTCGCGGCGTACATCGACTGATACATGTCCTTGACCAGCGTGACGAGCTCGTCGTCGAAGACCGTGACCTCGGAGCACCGGGCATGCAGCACCGGCTCTCCGTGCATCGTGATCGGCCGCGCCGTGCCGCCCTCGGACAGCGGATCAGGCACCTTCCAGGTCTCCTTCTGTGTCCAGGAACGTCTGCTTCAACTCTGCCAGCACCGCAGGGCTCGGCTCGGCCCAGAGCCCCCTGTCGGCCGCCTCCAGCAGCTTGCCGGTCATGCCGTGCAGCGCCCACGGGTTGCTCTTCTCGAGGAACTCCCGGTTGACCTCGTCGAGCACGTAGGTCTGGGCGACCGTCTCGTACATGTGGTCCGTGACGACGCCGGTCGTCGCGTCGTACCCGAAGAGGTAGTCGACCGTCGCTGCCAGCTCGAAGGCGCCCTTGTACCCGTGCCGGCGCATCGCCTCGACCCACTTGGGGTTCACGACCCTGGCCCGGAAGATCCGCGACGTCTCCTCGACCAGGGTGCGGGTGCGCACCCGGTCGGGGCTTGTCGAGTCGCCGATGTAGGCGGCGGGCGTCCGGCCGGTCAGGGCGCGCGCCATCGCCACCATGCCGCCGTGGTACTGGAAGTAATCGTCGGAGTCGAGGATGTCGTGCTCGACGGTGTCGACGTTCTTGGCGGCCACCGAGATCCGCCGGTACGTCGATTCGAGCTGCTCCCGAGCGGGGACCCCGTCCACCCCGCGCCCGTAGGCGTATCCGCCCCAGACGGCGTACACCTCGGCGAGGTCCTTGTCGTCGCGCCAGTTGCCGGCTTCGAGCAGCGGCAGGATGCCGGCGCCGTAGGCACCCGGCTTCGACCCGAACACCCGGGTCGTGTGGCCGTCCTCGTCGGCGTGCAGCTTGACGAAGTTGTCCGGCTCGTCCTGCTGGGCGGCGAGCTTCACCGCGTCGTCGAGCATCGCGACGACGTGCGGGAAGGCGTCGCGGAAGAACCCGGAGATGCGGACGGTGACATCGATCCGCGGCCGGCCGAGCTCCGCGCGCGAGATGGCTTCGAGGTCCACGACCCGTCGGGACGCGTCGTCCCACACCGGTCGGATGCCCAGCAGCGCCAGGACCTCCGCGATGTCGTCGCCGCTCGTCCGCATCGCGCTGGTGCCCCAGGCAGACAGCCCGACGGACGCGGGCCACTCGCCGTGGTCGGTGCGGTAGCGCTCGAGCAGCGAGTCGGCCATCGCCTGCCCGGTCTCCCAGGCCAGCTTCGACGGCACTGCCTGCGGGTCGACGGAGTAGAAGTTGCGGCCGGTCGGCAGCACGTTGACGAGACCGCGCAACGGCGACCCGGACGGGCCCGCCGGGATGTACCCGCCGTCGAGCGCGTGCAGCACCGCGTCGATCTCGCCGGCGGTGCCGGCCAGTCGCGGGACCACCTCCTCGCAGGCGAAGCGCAGGATCTCGGCGACGGTGGCGTCGGTCGTGAGGTCGGCGACGCGGGCCGGGTCCCAGTCGTGCGCCTCGAGGTCAGTCACCAGCTCGAGCGCCAGCGCCTCGAAGCGGTCGGTGTCCTCCCGGCCGTCACCGGACAGCCCAAGTGCTGTGCGCAGCCCGGGCAGCGACTGCTTGCCGGACCAGATCTGCCGGGACCGCAGGATCGCCAGCACCATCAGCGCGCGGGCCTGGCCGGTGGGCGCTTGGCCGAGCACGTGCAGGCCGTCGCGGATCTGGACGTCCTTGACCTCGCACAGCCAGCCGTCGACGTGCAGCAGGAAGTCGTCGAACTCGGTGTCGTGCGGCCGGTCGTCCAGGCCAAGGTCGTGGTCGAGCTTGGCGGCCTGGATGAGGGTCCAGATCTGCGCCCGGACGGCCGGCAGCTTCGCCGGGTCCATAGCGGCGATGTTGGCGTGCTCGTCGAGGAGCTGCTCGAGCCGCGCCATGTCGCCGTACGAGTCCGCCCGTGCCATTGGCGGCACCAGGTGGTCGATGAGGGTGGCGTGCGCCCGGCGCTTGGCCTGGGTGCCCTCGCCCGGGTCGTTGACGAGGAACGGGTAGACGAGCGGCAGGTCGCCGAGCGCCGCGTCGGTGCCGCAGCTCGCGCTCATGCCGAGGGTCTTGCCGGGCAGCCACTCGAGGTTGCCGTGCTTGCCGACGTGCACCAGCGCGTCGGCGCCGAAGCCGGCCGCGAGCCACTGGTAGGCGGCGAGGTAGTGGTGGGACGGCGGCAGGTCAGGGTCGTGGTAGATCGCCACCGGGTTCTCACCGAAGCCGCGCGGCGGCTGAACCACGATCACCACGTTGTCGGCCTGCAGGGCGGCGACGACGACCTCGCCATCGGGATCCTGCGAGCGGTCGACGTACAGGTCGCCGGGTGCCGGACCCCAGGCCTTCTCGACGCGCTCCTGGAACTCGACCGGCAGAGTGGCGAACCAGCGCCGGTAGTCGGCGGCGGCGATCCGGATCGGGTTGCCCTGCAGCTTCTCCTCGGTCAGCCAGTCGGGGTCCTGCCCGCCGGCGGCGATGAGGGCGTGGAAGAGCTCGTCTCCGGTCTCCGGCAGCTCCCCGATCCGGTAGCCGCTCGCGCGCATCGCGTCGAGCAGCCTGATCACCGAGGCCGGGGTGTCGAGGCCGACGGCGTTGCCGATCCGGGCGTGCTTGGTCGGGTACGCCGACAGCACGAGGGCGATCTTCTTGTCGGCGTTGTCGAGGTGCCGCAGCCGGGCGTGCCGGACGGCGAGCCCGGCGACGCGCAGGCACCGCTCCTCGTCGGCGACGTAGACGGTCAGCCCGTCCTCGTCGACCTCCTTGAAGGAGAACGGCACCGTGATGATCCGGCCGTCGAACTCCGGGATGGCGACCTGCGTCGCGGTGTCGAGCGGGGACAGCCCGTTGTCGTTGGCCTCCCAGGTCGCGCGGCTCGACGTCAGGCACAGCGCCTGCAGGATCGGCACGTCGAAGGTGGCCAGCGCGCCGACGTCCCAGGCCTCGTCGTCCTCGCCTGCCGAGGCGGTCGCCGGTCGGGAGCCACCGGCCGCCAGCACGGTCGTGATGATCGCGTCCGAGCCGTCGAGGGCGGTGAGCAGGCCGGCGTCGGGGGTGCGCAGGGAGGCGCAGAAGTACGGTCGGGCGGTGCCGCCCTTGGCCTCGATCGCGTCGCACAGCGCGTCGACGAACGCGGTGTTCCCCGACACCTCGTGCGCCCGGTAGAACAGCACGCTGACGACCGGTCCGGTGCCGTTGCTGTCGCGCTCGTGGACGCCCCAGGCGGGCAGCTCCTGCGGAGGCGCGAAGCCCTCACCGGTCAGGAGCACGGTGTCGGAGAGAAACGCGTGCAGCTGCGCGAGGTTGTCGCGGCCGCCCTGCGCGAGGTAGCCGTGCGCCTCGTGGGCGACCCCGAGCGGGACGGTCGAGACCTCCATCAGCTCCGGGTTGGGCAGCTGCTCCCCCGACAGCACCACCACCGGCAGGTCCCCGGCGAGCAGGGCGTCGAGGCCCTCCTCCCAGGTGCGACGGGTGCCGAGGATCCTGACCACCACCAGGTCCGCGCCGTCGGTCAGGCCAGGGAGGTCGTCCAGCGCGATCCGGGAGGGGTTCGCCAGCCGGTACTCGGCGCCGGAGGCACGCGCGCTCAGCAGGTCGGTGTCGGAGGTCGAGAGCAGGAGCACGCGGGGCACCACAGCACTCTAGTGAGCAGCAATAGGCTGGCCGTCCCATGACCGTCCGCCTCGCTCCCGACGCCTGCCCCGGTGCCCTCAAGGTGCACGAGGCGGTCGACGGCGGCCTGGCGCGGGTGCGGGTCCCGGGCGGCTACCTGACCGGTCAGCAGGTCGCCGCGCTGGCAGAGGCGTCCGGCGAGCTGGGCGACGGGAACGTCGACCTCACCTCGCGCGGGAACGTCCAGCTGCGCGGACTCCGACCCGGTACGGCGGACCAGCTCGCGTCCGCGTTGGCCGCCGCCGGGCTGCTGCCGTCGATCAGCCACGACACGTCCCGCAACGTCGTCGCCTCGCCGCTGGCCGACCTGCAGGAGGTCGTGGCCCGGATCGATGAGGGCATCTGCGCCATGGACCCGCTGCCGGGTCGCTTCCTGCTGGGCGTCGGCGGTTCGGATGTGCTGTCGGTGCGGCCGGACCTCGCCCTCGTCGACGACCGGCTGGTCGTGGACGGCCGCGACGCCGGCGCCGGTTCCGTGGCCGCTCTGCTCGAGGCGGCCCAGCACTTCCTGGACCTCCGCGGGTCGGAGTGGCGGGTCCGGGAGCTGACCTGGGATCGCCCGCTCGGCGACCCTGTCGCGGTCGGCACGGCGCCCGCCCTGGGCGTGCACGGTGACCGGGTCGTGGCGCTGCCGCCGCTCGGACGGCTCACCCCGTCGGTGCTCGGGCAGCTGGCCGCGGGTCCCGTGCAGCTGACGCCGTGGCGGCAGGTCGTCGTACCCGCTGGTGGTGACCTGACAGGTCTGGTGACCGACCCTGCCTCGCCGTGGGTCGGGGTCAGCGCGTGCGCCGGCCTGGCGTGCGCCAAGGCGCTGCGGGACGTGCGGGCGGACGCGGTCGCCGCCGTGGCCCCGGGGCCGCGGCCGTTGCACTGGGCGGGCTGCGAGCGGCAGTGCGGCGCGCCCGCGGGTGCGGTCGTGCGCACGGCGACGGCGGAGGGGTACCGGTGACGTACGAGAAGGACGGCGCCGAGATCTACCGGCAGTCGTTCGCGACGATCCGCGCCGAGGCCGACCTGGCGCGCTTCCCCGAGGGCCTCGACCGCGTCGTGGTCCGGATGATCCACGCGTGCGGCATGACCGACCTCGCGGCGGACGTGGCCTTCTCCCCCGGCGTGTACGACGCGGCCTTCGACGC
>JAOPVZ010000290.1 GCA_025965935.1 Frankiales bacterium
CGACACCCGCGGCCACCAGCCGCCCGAACGGGTCTGTGGCGAGGGTTGCGATCCGCAGCCCTCTCCAGAGCACCAGGCCGAGCAGGGCGATGATGCCGCCGGCACCGACCAGGCCGAGCTCCTCCCCCGCGACCGTGAACACGAAGTCGGTCTGCTGCTCCGGGATGAAGCGGCCCTGCGTCTGGGTGCCGTGGAACAGCCCCTCGCCCAGGATGCCGCCGCTGCCGATCGCGATGCGGGCCTGCCGGACGTTGTAGCCGACGCCCCGCGGGTCGATGCTCGGGTTGGAGACGACCTTGAAGCGGTTCAGCTGGTAGTCCTTGAGCACGTGCGGTGCGACCAGGCCACCCACCAGCGCGCCGGCGATCAGCAGCCCCATCACCCAACGGGCCGGTGCGCCGGCGACCGACAGCACCCCGAGGATGACGAAGATGAAGACCATCGTGGTCCCGAAGTCGGGCTGCAGCATGATCAGCCCCATCGGCAGCGCGCACAGCGCGAGGACCTGCACGACGTCGCTGTCGCGCGGCGCGTCCTCGGCGTCGCGCTTCTCGCCGAGGAGCATCGCCATGCCGACGACGATGGCGAGCTTCGCGAACTCCGACGGCTGGATCTGAAACCCGGCGGGGAGCACGATCCAGGAGTGCGCGCCGTTGATGGTCGAACCGATCGGTGACAGCACCACCAGGAGCCCGAGGCACGAGGCGCCGTAGACGATCGGTGCATAGGCCCGCAGCGACCGGTAGTCGACCAGCGCCGCGGCGCAGCCGAGTGCCAGGCCGATGGCGGCGTTGATGATGTGCTTCTTCAGGAACGCCTGCGGGTCCGCACCAAGGGTGATCTCGCGCTGCCGGGTGGCCGACCAGATCAGCAGCCCACCGACGCTGATCAGAGCCGTGACGGCGAACATCAGGATCCAGTCGAGCTGCCGCAGCGGCGAGCTGCGGTCGAGCACCCGGTCGCGCAGGGAGAGCTCGCGAGGTCGCAGCCGGACCGGTGAGACCCGCGGCGTCGTCCAGTCCTGGACCTCACCGCTCACGACAGCGGCCTCCGGCCGCGCCGGGCCTCTTCCGCCCACGGCAGGCCGAGGCTCTGCGTGGTGCCGGTCGGCGACGGCCGCACGACGTGCGTACCGGGCGGCGCGATGGTGCCGTCGTTGCGGACCACCGGCAAGCCCACCGGCAGGGAGGCGTTCTTGAGGTCGGACTTCGCACCCTCGACGCCGTAGATGGAGTCCCAGATCTTGCGCGAGATCTGGGCGGCCGTGACACCACCGGTGCCCGCCTCGGGGACCATCACGACCGTCGCGTACTTCGGGTGCGACGCCGGTGCGAACGACGCGAACCACGACGTCGGCGCCTTGTTGTTGACGTCGGCCGTGCCGGTCTTGCCGGCGACGTCGACGGTGCTGAAGGGGAAGCCGGCGAAGGCGGTCTGCGCCGTGCCGGGTGGCTTGGTGACGCCGGCCAGGGCGTTGCGGATGTAGTCCCGGACGTTCGTCGGAGTGTCGACGTGACCCGCGACCTTCGGCGGGATCAGCGTCGTCTTCGTGCCGTCAGCGGAGACGAAGCCCTTGGCGAGCTCGGGCGTGTAGAGGACGCCGCCGTTGACGAGCGCGGCGTAGGCCATCGTCAGCTGAAGGGGGGTGACCAGCACGTCGCCCTGGCCGATCGCGAAGTTCATCGCGTCACCGCCGTTGAGGGCGTACCCGTCCGCGCAGAACTCCGCGTCCAGCTGCTGCAGGTAGGTCCCCTTGGCCCGGCGCTGGGCGCCCGCGCAGTAGTTGGCCTTGTTCTGCTTCCAGAACGCGACCTTGTACGCGCGGTTGGTGATGAGGCCGACCCGCTCGTCCGGCAGGTCGATGCCGGTCTTCTTGCCGAAGCCCCAGATCTTCGCCTCGTTCGAGAAGACCTCCTTGGCGTGACCGGTGTTCGCCCGGCCACCATCGGCCAGCCACTGCTTGTAGGCCAGCGCGTAGTAGACGGTGTCGCACGAGCGGATCAGCGTCTCCCGGAAGTCGAGGGTGGCGAACGACTCGCCCTCGAAGTTGTGCTTGCCCAGGTAGCTGCCGGGGCACGGGTACACCCTGTTCGTCAGGGAGTAGCCGGCCCTCACCGCAGCCGACGTGGACACGATCTTGAACGTCGACCCGGGCGCGTACGACCCCTGCACAGCGTTGCTGATCAGCGGGAAGCCCGGCTCGTGCAGCAGCTTGTTGTAGGCAGCGTTCGAGATGCCCCCGACGAACTGCGTCGGGTCGTACGAGGGATAGCTGGCCATCGCGACCACGCGCCCGGTGTTGACCTCGACCGTGATGGCCGCCCCGGTGGGCGCGGTGAAGTTCTTGCCGCGGCCCGTGTCGTAGGTCTTCCGGGCCTGGGCGATGCCGTCCGCCAGCGCCTTCTCGGTGGCCGTCGGCACACCGGAGTCGTTCGAGAGCACCCGGGTGTCACCGGCGACGGCCGGCGTCTCGCTCTGCGTGCCGTCCGGGTTGCCGTCCGTGTCGACCTTCGGCTGCTGCACACCGTCGGTGCCGCGCAGCTGCTTGTCGTAGACGGCCTCCACCCCAG
>JAOPVZ010000298.1 GCA_025965935.1 Frankiales bacterium
AAGGACCCGAAGCGCCCCGGTGGCTCGTTCATCTTCGCCGGCCCCTCGGGAGTCGGGAAGACCGAGCTCGCCAAGACGCTGGCGGAGTTCCTGTTCGGCGACGAGGACAGCCTGATCACGCTCGACATGAGCGAGTTCATGGAGAAGCACACGGTCAGCCGCCTGGTCGGATCGCCGCCCGGGTACGTCGGCTACGACGAGGGTGGTCAGCTCACCGAGAAGGTGCGGCGCAAGCCGTTCTCGGTGGTGCTGTTCGACGAGGTCGAAAAGGCGCACCCGGATGTCTTCAACACGCTTCTGCAGATCCTTGAAGACGGTCGCCTGACCGATTCCCAGGGCCGCATCGTGGACTTCAAGAACACCGTCCTCATCATGACGTCGAACTTGGGCACCCGCGACATCGGCAAGGGCTTCAACCTCGGTTTCCAGAAGGACAACGACAAGATCGGCGCCTACGAGCGGATGAAGACCAAGGTGCAGGAGGAGCTCAAGCAGCACTTCCGGCCGGAGTTCCTCAACCGCATCGACGACATCGTCGTGTTCCACCAGCTGTCCGAGGACGAGATCATCACGATCGTCGACCTCATGCTGGCCCGCGTCGACGCCCAGCTCCGCAACAAGGACATGGGCCTCGAGGTCACGCAGCCGGCCAAGCTGCTGCTGGCCAAGAAGGGCTACGACCCCGTACTGGGTGCCCGGCCGCTGCGCCGCACCATCCAGCGCGAGATCGAGGACTCGCTGTCGGAGCAGATCCTGTTCGGCACCCTGAGCCCCGGCCAGATCGTCGTGGTCGACATCGAGGGCGAGGGGTCTGCGGAGGGGGCCGAGCAGAAGTTCACCTTCCGCGGCGAGGACAAGCCGGTCACCGTGCCGGACGCCCCGCCGGTCGACCTCGCCGGCTCGGTCGAGGGCGGCACCGCCGAAGAGGCCTGACAGCAGCCGACACCAGGGCCGGTCACCGTTCGCGGTGACCGGCCCTGCTGCGTGCCGGGCATCCGTGCGGGCCGAGAGCCGGGATCAGCGCGGCAGGGCGTAGCGACCGTCCGGCAGCGGGTCCACCAGCCCGTCGGCCACCAGCCCGTCGAGGGCGCGGGCCCGCTGCACCGGTTCGTCCCACACCCGGTCCAGCAGCGCCGGCGGCACCGGTCCGGTCGCCTCGCGCAGCACCGCCATGAGCCGGCCGCGCACCTGCCGGTCGGTGCCCGCGTACCCCTGCGGTCGCCGGACAGGGGCGCCGAGCGCCGGTGAGCCGGCGGCGAGCCAGGTGCACCAGCTCGCGATCGGGCAGGTGTGGCACCGCGGCGACCGTGCGGTGCACACGACAGCGCCGAGCTCCATGAAGGCGATCGAGAGCGTGGCGGCGTCCTCGTCGAGCACCGGCAGCAGGCTCTCCACCAGGTCCAGGTCCTTCCTGGTCACCGACGCGTCGGCGACGCCCTCCACGACCCGGGCCACCACCCGCCGGACGTTGGTGTCCACCACGGGATGTCGCTGTCGCAGGGCGAACGCCGCCACCGCCCTCGCCGTGTAGTCGCCGACGCCCGGCAGCGTCAGCAGCTCCTGGACGGTGGTGGGCAGCTCCCCGCCGTACTTCTCGACGACCGAGACGCAGGTCGCGTGCAGCCGCAACGCGCGTCGGGGGTAGCCGAGCCTGCCCCACTGCCGCACGGCCTCGCCGCTCGGCGCGGCGGCGAGCGCCGCTGCGGTCGGCCAGCGCGCGATCCACTCCTGGTACGCCGGGACGACGCGGGTCACCGGGGTCTGCTGGAGCATCACCTCGCTGACGAGAACGGCGTACGGCGAGGTGCCCGGAGCCCGCCAGGGCAGCTCGCGCGCGTTGCTGGCGTACCAGTCGACGAGGGCATCACGGAAGGGCATGGCAACCCGATCCAACCACCGTGCCTCGCTAGGGTCGGTGCGTGGTCATGCACCCGGTGGGGCCGCTGCCGGCGTCGACGTACTGGCGTCGCCGCGGCGTGCTCCTCGCGGTGCTGGTCGTGGTGCTGCTGCTGCTGAAGTCCTGCGTCGGTGGGGGCTCGCCGGCCAAGACCTCGTCGACGACGCCGGCGCCCACCCCGACGGTGTCGCGCAGCGCGTCGCCGCGGCCGACCACCACCGGCACCAGCCCGCCGGTGGCGGCCGGCGGGGTCTGCGCCGACGGGGCGCTGAAGCTCGCCGTCACCACGGACGCCACGACCTACCCGGTGGGAGCGTCGCCGCACTTCACGCTGACCGTCACGAACACCTCGTCGGCGCCGTGCACCCGCGACCTCGGCTCGAAGGCGGTGTCCCTCCGGGTCATCAGCGGCACGGCCCGGACGTGGGACAGCGACGACTGCGCGCCGGGCAACGGGACCGCGCCGACCCGGCTGGCGCCGGGCGCGCCCAAGCAGGCCGCCGCGCTGACCTGGTCGGGAACGCGGTCCCAGCCAGGCTGCCCCACCCCGCGGAGCCCGGCGACCGCTGGGACGTACCAGGTGTCGGGGACCGTCGGCACGCTGACCTCGCCGAGGGTCGTCTTCCACTTCCGGTAGCCGGTCGTGTCTCAAGCGGGCGCCGGATCCGGACGACACACACGCGTGGGACGCGAGCCGCGAGGGGTGCACGTGGGTGGTCAGTCGGTGGCGGCTGCCGTGCCCCCAGCCGTCCTGAAGGAGCTTCGGATCGTCTTCGCGAACGAGGTGCGCAGCCGGCTGCCGCGGCTGCGCGCGCTCAGTGACCTCGAGGCGGCCCGCCGCGACGCCCACACGCTCGCGAGCAGCGCCTGGGTGGTCGGCGAGCCGGAGATCGCACGGCTGGCCCGCGCCGTCGAGGCAGAGCTGCCGGCTGGACCGGTCGAGGAGCTGTTGGCCCGGCTCAGTGAGTACGTGCCGTGACGTCGGCCGCACGCGCCACGCCCACGCCGGTCATCGTCGTCGACGACTCCCCGGTTCAGCGACGCTTCGTCCGCGCGGCCGTCGAGGCGGACAGCGACTTCACCGTCGTCGGGGAGGCCCGCAACGGCAAGGAGGCGGTCGCACTCGTCGCCCGGCTGCGCCCAGCCGCGGTGCTCATGGACCTCGACCTGCCGCTCATGAGCGGCATCGAGGCCATCGAGGCCATCATGGCGGCGAGCCCGACACCGATCCTGGTCTACAGCGCCCATGTGGGCGGCGACGAGAGCGCCAACGCCCTCGAGGCGCTCGCGGCCGGGGCGGTCGACGTCCTCGCCAAGCCCCGACCCGACGACCTCCTGAGCCTCGATGAGTACGCCGACCAGATCCGGCGAAAGCTCCGGGTGGCCTCGCGGATCCGGGTCATCACGCACCCACGCGGCAAGCTGCGGAGCCGCGAGGCGGTGGCCGCCTCCTCCCGCCTCGGGCTCAGCCGGCACGCGCCGCTGGCCGGCGACCGCGCCGTGCACACGGGCGTGAAGCTGATCGCCATCGGTGCCTCGACGGGCGGCCCGCAGGCGCTGCACACGCTGCTGAGCTCGCTGCCCACCGACCTCGACCAGGCGGTGCTGGTCGTGCAGCACATGGCCGACGGCTTCATCCCCGGTCTCGCGTCCTGGCTCGACCAGCTCGTGCCGATGCCGGTCGTGGTCGGCGCCAGCGGTCAGCGGCTGCAGCCGGGCACGATCACGATCGCGCCCAGCGGTCACAACCTGCTCGTGCAGGACGCCCGCCTGCGGATCCTGTGCGTCGAGCCCGACGCCGGCCAGTTCCACGTGCCGGGCATCGACCAGTGCTTCACCTCGGTCGCGGACGTGCTCGGTCCCGACGCCGTCGGCGTGCTCCTCACCGGCATGGGCCGCGACGGTGCGCAGGGCCTGAAGGCGATGCGGGCCCGGGGCGCCTCGACCGTCGGTCAGGACGAGGCCACGTCCACTGTCTACGGGATGCCACAGGCGGCCTTCGCCCTCGACGCCGTCGAGCAGCAGCTGCCGCTGCACGACATCGCGCCCGCTGTGCTCGGGCTGGTGGGGCGGGCATGAAGCTGTCGCTGACCACCGAGCAGTTCGACGCTCTGCGCGTCCTGCTGGAACGCGCCGCCGGCCTGGTCTTCGACGAGGCCCGCAAGGAGTCGATCGCCTACTGCGTCTCCGAGCGGATGCGTGCGATCGGTCTGCGGGACGTGCCGAGCTACCTCGCCCGGCTCGCCGACCCCGTCGAGCGCCAGCAGCTGCTCGACGAGGTGACCATCCAGGAGACGCACTTCTTCCGGAACCCGCCGCAGGTCCGCGCCCTGCGGATGCACGTGCTGCCGGAGCTGCTCAGGTACGCGGAGGAGAACGGTCGCCGGCTGCGGATCTGGAGCGCCGGCTGCTCGACCGGTGAGGAGGCCTACACCGTCGCGATGCTGCTCCGGGAGCTGTTGCCGTCGACGGCGGACTGGGACGTGAAGGTCGTCGCCACCGACGTGTCGAGCCGCGCCATCGCGGCGGCGCGCAACGGCCGCTACGGCGCGCGGGCCGTGCAGATGGCCTCAGCAGAGGAGCTCGCCCGGCACTTCCGGCCCGCGCCGGCCGGCGGGCACGAGGTGCGGCCAGACGTGCGCGAGCTCGTCGAGTTCCGGCACCACAACCTGGTCACGGAGGCCGTGCCCTTCGCCCCGTCAGAGCGCATCGACCTGATCCTGTGCCGCAACGTCACCATCTACTTCGGGCGCGACACCACGCGCGCCCTCATGACCCGGCTGCACCACTGCCTGCGCAACGGCGGCTACCTGTTCCTCGGTCACTCCGAGACGCTCTGGCAGGTCAGCGAGGACTTCCGGCTGGTCGCCCTCGGCAGTGGCGACGCGGCTGCCTTCGTCTACCGCCGGCTGGACCTGCCGGTCGAGCGCCGCGCCGTGCTGCCCGACCGCCGCACCATCGACGAGGGGCCCGTGCCACCCGTTCGGGAGCGCCGTCACGACAGCCGCCGGCAGGTCCAGCCCGCACCGCCGACAGTGGTCGTGGCCGCCGCGACCCTGGTCGAGCAGGCGCGCGCCGCGCTGGCCGCCGGCCAGTACGCGCAGGCCGCGGAGCTGGCTGCCCAGGCGACCGCGCAGGCCCCGCTGGCCGCCGAGGCGTTCTACCTTCGCGGGCTCGCGCTCATCGACCTCGGCCGTGACGAGGACGCCCTCGTCGAGCTGCGCAAGGCCGTCTACCTCGAGCCCGAGCGGGGCTTCGCGCACTTCCTGCTTGCCGGCGTACTGGACCGGCTCGGTGAGCCGCTGCTCGCCGCCCGCGAGTACGGAGCCGCCGCCGACACTCTCGGCCTGCAGCCGGCCGATGCCGCCGCCGCGGAGCTCGGCGGGCGTAGCGTGCGGGAGCTCGCCGCGCTGTGCCGGCAGCTCGAGCACCGCTTGGTCGGCGGTCAGGTCGAGGAGGTGTCGTGAGCCAGTCGAGCAGCGGTCTCGTGACCTTCGTGCTCGGCGAGCGCGAGTACGCCACACCGCTGTCCGCGATCCGCGAGGTGGTGCGGCTGGAGGGTCTCGCCGACCTGCCGGGCATGACGGCGCCGCTGGCCGGTGTGCTGGACCTTCGGGGAACGGCGCTGCCGGTCCTCGACCTGCGGCGCGGCGTGACGTCGGAGTCGCGCGGTGACGTCCTCGTCATGGAGGGCGCTTCGGAGGAGAACCTGGTCGGTGTCGCGGTCGACCGCGTCCGCGCCGTCGTCGGTGCCGACGAGCTCGGTCAGGGCGGAGCCGCAGCTGACGAGCTTCCGTCGTACGTCCTCGAGGTCTTGCGGGGGGCCCAAGGACCGGTCTTCCTCGTGGACCTGCCGCAGATGGTCGACGCCGCCCGGAAGGCCGTGCTGTGAAGTCGCTCAGGCACGTCTCCGACGGCCTGACCGTCCTCGCGGTCGTCCTCCTGGTGCTGGGTCTGACGGTGTCGATGACGCTGCTCGTCGGCGCCGCGATCGCGTTCGCCGGCGCGGTGGCGACCACCGTCGTCAAGCGCAACAGGGCCAAGACCCGCCGCTCCTGACCACGTGTCAGACGGAGCAGCTCGCATCGCCCGAGTGAGCTCCGGTCAGACGTAGCGCTCGAGGATGCTCGACTCCGCGAGCCGGGACAGGCCCTCGCGGACCGACCGCGCGCGGGTCTCGCCCACGCCTTCGACCGCCTGCAGCTCGTCGATGCTCGCAGCCAGCAGCTTCTGCAGCCCGCCGAAGTGCTCGATGAGCCGGTCCACGATCTGGTTGGGCAGCCGCGGGACCTTGGCGAGCAACCGGTAGCCGCGGGGGCTCACCGCGACCTCGAGCTGGTCGGCACCGCCCGTCCAGCCGACCGCGCGCGCGAGCACCGACAGGTCGAGCAGGTCGGTGCCCGACAGCGCGTCGAGGTCGGCGAGCGCGTCGGAGCTCTTGCGGGCCTTCCGGCCACTGCCGCCGACCAGGTAGTCGCGGACGATGAGCTCCCGCTCCGCCTCCACACCGGCCATCAGCTCCTCGAGCTGCAGCGACAGCAGCCGGCCGTCGGCGCCGAGCTCGACGACGTAGCCCTCGATCTCGGTGGCGATGCGGCGCACCATCTCCAACCGCTGCGACACAGCCATCGCGTCGCGGACCGTGACCAGGTCCTCGATCTCCAGGGCGGACAGCGTGCCGGCGACCTCGTCGAGGCGGAGCTTGTAGCGCTCGAGGGTGGCGAGCGCCTGGTTGGCCCGGGACAGGATCGCGGCGCTGTCGTCGAGCACGTAGCGGCGGCTGTCGACGTACAAGGCGATGATCTTCATGGACTGGCTGACGCTGATGACCGGGTAGCCGGTCTGCTTCGCCACCCGTTCCGCGGTGCGATGCCGGGTGCCGGTCTCGGCGGTCTCGATGGAGGCGTCGGGCACCAGCTGCACGCTGGCCTTGACGATCTTCGCCAGGTCGCCGGCGACCACCACGGCGCCGTCCATCTTCGACAGCTCGCGAAGCCGGGTGGCGGAGAAGTCGACGTCGAGGTCGAAGCCGCCCGTGCAGATGGCCTCGACCGAGCGGTCGTGGCCCAGCACGATCAGGGCGCCGGTGTTGCCGCGGAGGATGCGCTCGAGGCCGTCACGCAGCGCCGTGCCCGGCGCGACGGCGGCGAGCGTGGCGCGCAGCAGTTCGTCGGTGCCGACAGAGCTGTTGGCCACGCACGGTCCTCCTCAGGTGTGCCACGGAGTCTAGGGAGCGCGCAGGTCCCGATCCCGCCGCGTCTTGGTCACGTCTCGATCACGCTCGCCGGAGAACCAGGTCAGGGCCGCGGGACGGTACGGCGTGCCCGGCCCTTCAGGGCGGAGACAGCCCGCAGCGCGGTGTCGACGTCGACCACCTCGAGGACCTCCATGCCGGCAGGCGGGGTGCCGCTGCCCACCGGGACGACGGCGGCCGTGAAGCCCAGCCGGGCGGCCTCCGCCAGCCGGCGCTGCACGCCTGGCACGGACCGGACCTCGCCCGACAGCCCGACCTCGCCGATGGCGACGAGCCCGCTGGGGATCTCGTCGTTGCGCACAGCCGAGCGCACGGCGAGCACGAGGGCGAGATCGGAGCCGGGGTCGGTGACGCGCATCCCGCCGACGGTCGCCGTGTGGACGTCCTTGCCGCTCAGCGGCGTGCCTGCGCGCTTCTCCGCGACGGCCAGCACCATCGCGACGCGCTGGCCGTCGAGACCTGAGGTCACCCGCCGCGGGCTCTTCTCAGAGGCCTCGGACACCAGGGCCTGCACCTCCGCGAGCAGCGGCCGGCGTCCCTCGACGGTCACCGTGACGCAGGTGCCGGGGACGGTCCGCTCGGCACGTGAGAGGAACAGCCCCGACGGGTCGGCGAGCCCCTCGATGCCCGTGTCGGTCATCTGGAAGCAGCCGATCTCGTCGGCCGGGCCGTAGCGGTTCTTCACGGCGCGCACGAGTCGCAGGGTCGAGTGCCGGTCGCCCTCGCAGTGCAGGACGACGTCGACGAGGTGCTCGAGCAACCGGGGCCCGGCGATGGACCCGTCCTTGGTGACGTGGCCGATCAGCACGGTGGCGATGCCGCGCTCCTTGGCGACGCCGATGAGGGCGGCGGTGACGGCCCGGATCTGCGTGACGCCTCCCGCCGAGCCCTCGACCTCCGCGCTGCCGATGGTCTGCACGCTGTCGACGACGAGCAGGGCCGGTTGGACCGTCTCGAGGTGGGCGAGCACCGCCCCCAGGTCGGTCTCGGCCGCCACCCAGAGGTGCTCGTTGAGGGCACCGGTGCGGCCGGCGCGCAACCGGATCTGCGCCGCGGACTCCTCTCCGGTCACGTACAGCGTCGGGGCGCCCTCCGTGGCGGCCTTGGAGGCGACCGAGAGGGCGAGGGTGGACTTGCCGGCACCGGGCTCGCCGGCGAGCAGCACCACAGCGCCCGGCACCAGGCCGCCGCCGAGCACCCGGTCGAGCTCGGCCTCGCCGGTGGCACGGGACCGGGCGTCCTCGGCGCTGACCTGGGAGATGGGCAGCGCCGGTGTCGAGACCGGGCCGCTGGTGAGGCGCACCCGCGTCGCGCCGGCCTCCGTCACGCTGCCCCACGCCTGGCACTCCGGGCACCGCCCGACCCACTTGCCGACGGTCGTCCCGCACTCGGTGCAGCGGTACTGCTGCTTGGTCGCGCTCCTGGTCGACGCGGCGGGCTTCGGCATGCGCCGGACGGTACTGGCGCGGACCGTCAGCGACGTGACGCCGCTCGGGCTACTCGGCGCTCTTGTACGGGTCCTGCGCCGGGGTGCGGCTGCCCAGGCCGGTGTCGCCCGCGCGGATGGGGACCTGGACGCCCGTGAGCCGGCCGGCGCGCTGGAAGACCAGGGTCACGCTGATGTACTGCGCGACGTGCAGGTCGGTCTTCAGGCCGACCAGCAGCACCGACCACTGACCCGCGTCGCCACCGGCAGGGATCGGGATGGAGGTCACGCTCTTGCCGTCGACCTCGAGCGCGCTGCTGCTCGCGACGTCGCTCTCGACGCCGACCAGCGCGTCGTCGGTCGTCCCGGTGTTGACGAGCCCGCCGCTGAGCACGGCGGTGTCGCCGGCCGTCAGCGTGCTGCCGCTGATCGGCGGAGCGATGCCCAGGTCGCGGACCTCGATGTTGGCGATCGACTTGCCCTCGAAGTCGCGCGGGGACCGCTCCTGGGTGTAGGTCGCCGCGTGCAGGCCGGTGCCGCACCCCGACAGGACCAGCGTGCTCGAGACCAGGGCGGCAGGGAGGAGGCGGGACCTCACCGGGGCGGTCCTTTCCAAGCTCGGGGCTAGCGCCGGGCTAGCTCTGCGCCCGCGCCGGGTCGATCAGCAAGGGCAGGTCGTTGGCGATGTCGGCGGGGGTCACGCCCCCCGGGTAGAGGACCGGGAGCCGGTCGTCTGCGTCGTAGGCGAAGATCACCGCTGAGTGCGTGACAGAATAGCCAAGCGGGCCGAAGTGCTTGTGGGGGGCGGTCCCCGCCTCGGTGAGGTGCTGGTCGGGGTGCCCGGGCACGGTCGGCACCGGCGGTCCGGGCTCAGCGACCTGCACCCCGGCGGCCTGCTGCGCACGGTCGACCTCGTCCTTGGTCCCCACCAGGCCGACGAAGCTCGTCGAGAACTGGTTGAGCCACCGCCGTACGACGGCCGGGGTGTCGCGCCGGGGGTCCGTGGTCACGAACACCACGACGGCCTTGGCCCGCTCCGCGGCGCTGGCCTTGCGCAGCGCGGCGGCCACGTCGGCCATCGCGGTCGGGCACAGGTCCGGGCAGTTGGTGTAGCCGAAGTAGACGAACGTGGGCCGGCCCTTGGTCTGCTGCTCGAAGTCGTAGCGACGGCCGCTGGTGTCGGTGAGCACGAACTCCGGCCGCGCGGGACGCGGCTCGGGCTCGACGCCGTGGTAGCCCATCGCCACGGCCTGCCCACTGGTCTTGCTGCCCGGCTGTCCGCTGCCGCAGGCCGTCAGTCCGAGCGCCAGCCCGAGCACCGGGACGGCGAGGAGAACGCGCTTCACGCCTTCAGTGTCACCTACCGGGGACGAGGTCCGCGCCGCGGAGCAGCAGCAGCGCCACATCCACAGCCGCGACCGCGATGACGGACAGGAACACCGCCCGGCCGCCGCGCCGGATCCCGACGGCGAACACCAGCACGGCCGGTACGACGGCCAGCGGGCTGAGCACGAGGGAGGCGGCCAGCAGGCACCCGCCGGCGAGCAGCGAGGCGCCGCGGGCGCCGAGCCGCTGCGGCAGCCCGCGCACGCCGGTCTGCGCGTCGGCCGCCAGGTCGGGCAGCACGTTGGCCGCGTGCGCGCCGACCCCGAGCAGCGCGCCGGCCGTCGTCGCCCACCACGGTGGCCAGACGTGCAGGACCAGGGTGACGATGCTCGGGACGAGCCCGAACGACAGCGCGTACGGCGCCCACGACAGCAGCGTCGCCTTGAGGCCGCCGTTGTAGGCCCAGGCGCTGGCGACGGCCACCAGGTGCGCCAGTCCGGCGCGGGTGCCCAGCGCGAGGCTCAGCGGCACGCAGGCCGCCGCCGCCAGCAGCGCCGCGGTCCGGACCGTCCCGACCGGCAGGCCCTGGACGACCGGCTTGTCGGGGCGCGCGACGGTGCGGTCGCGCTCGGCGTCGATCCAGTCGTTGCTCCAGCCGACCGACAGCTGACCGGCCAGGAAGGCCAGCGCCACCCGCACCGGGCGGGCGTCGACGGACACCGCCAGGGCGGTCGCGAGGGCGGTGACGGCAAGCGTCGGGCCCGGGTGGCAGGCCTGGACCAGTCGGAGCGCGCGGGTTCTCATCACGGCAGGTCGTTGCATCCTGAAGGCACTCTTGTCAAGACCCATTCGCAGGTTGGGGAGGCCAGAACTTGCCTTCTGACCTGCGGGTTTGCCTCCGAGGGCCCGGCCGGGACAGGACCCGGACGTGCTAAAGTGGTAGCCGGCGAGAGGACCACCACGTGACGTTCAAGGTTGGCGAGACAGTCGTCTACCCGCACCACGGAGCAGCGCTCATCGAGGCGATCGAGACGCGCACGATCAAGGGTGAGGACAAGGTCTACCTCGTCCTCAAGGTCGCGCAGGGCGACCTGACCGTCCGCGTCCCCGCGGACAACGCGGAGATCGTCGGCGTCCGCGACGTCGTCGGTCAGGCCGGCCTCGACAAGGTCTTCGAGGTGCTCCGCGCACCCGCCGTCGAGGAGCCCACGAACTGGTCCCGGCGCTACAAGGCCAACCTGGAGAAGCTCGCCTCCGGCGACATCAACAAGGTGGGCGAGGTCGTGCGCGACCTGTGGCGGCGCGACAAGGAGCGTGGCCTGTCGGCCGGGGAGAAGCGGATGCTCTCCAAGGCCCGCCAGATCCTCGTCAGCGAGCTCGCGCTCGCGGAGGGGACCAACGAGGACAAGGCCGAGGCGATCCTCGACGAGGTCCTCGCTTCCTGACAGCCTCCTAGGTCATGTCAGCTTCCGGCGTGCCGCCGGGGTCGGGCTCCAGCCCACCCCGGCGTCGTGCTGTTCGGGCTCCGACCTTCGTCCTCGAGGTCCTGCGCTTCCTCGTCGTCGTGTTCTTCGCCGGTGCCGGCTACCAGGTCGGCAGCGGCGTCAGCTCCTCGACCAAGGTGCTCGGTGCGCTCAACGGCACGGCCGTCGGGCTGATCCTCGGCTCCGGGCTCGGCTACGTCCTCGGCGGCATCCTGGGTCGCACCACGGCCTCCAGCGCGCAGAGCGCCCGCACCCGGCTGCACGAGACCTCGGCCGAGGAGCTCATCGCCGGCGGGATGGGCGCCATCGGCGGTGTCCTGCTCGGCGCCGGGGTGGCGTGGCCGGTGTTCCTGCTCCGGCAGGCCTACCTGTCGTTCCCGCTGTTCGCGTTCGTGTGCGTGACGCTGGCCTACGTCGGCTACCTCGTGGGCGCGTCGAAGCGCTCCGGGCTGCTCGCCATGTTCGGTCAGCAGGCGGGGCTGGCGCCGCGGGAGGCGCCCGCGTCCACGCGACCGCGGGTGCTCGACACCAGCGTCGCGATCGACGGCCGCATCGTCGACGTGGTGCGGTCCGGCTTCCTGCACGGCACCTTCTGGGTTCCCACCCCGGTGCTGGGCGAGCTGCAGCGCTTCGCCGACTCGGCTGAGGACGCCAGGCGCAGCAAGGGCCGCCGCGGTCTGGAGGTCTTGGAGACGCTCAAGCGCGAGCCGGGTGTCGAGGTCGAGGTCGTCGAGGTCGACGTCCCGGCGGTCCCCGAGGTCGACGGCAAGCTGGTCCGGATCTGCCTCGACACCGGAGCGGCGCTGCTCACGCTCGACACCAACCTCGCCAAGGTCGCCGCGCTCGCCGGCGTCCGGGTCCTGAACTTGCACGGTCTCGCGCTCGCCCTGCGGCCGCCGGTGCAGGCGGGCGAGGACGTCAGCGTCCACCTGCTCAAGCCCGGCAAGGAGGCCGGCCAGGCGGTCGGCTACCTCGACGACGGGACGATGGTCGTGGTCGAGCAGGGCCGCGGCCAGATCGGCAACGACGTGACGGTCCAGGTCGCGAGCGTCGTCGTGACGGCCAACGGCCGGCTGGTGTTCGGCAAGCTGCCCGGCGACACCGGCCGCCCCGCCCGCCGACGCACGCCAGGCCCGCCCGTCCCCGCGCCCTCCCCGCGATCGTGACGGTGGGGGTCGTCGTCCCTGCTGCGGGTGCGGGGACCCGGCTCGGGGCCGGCCGGCCCAAGGCCCTGCACGATCTCGCCGGAGAGCCGCTGCTGGTCCACGCGGTACGACAGCTGCGCGCATGCCCGTCGATCGGTCCTGTCGTCGTGGCCGCGCCGCCGGCCGACGTCGCCGCCGTTCAGGCCCTGCTGCCCGACGCGCTGGTGGTCGCCGGCGGTGCCGAGCGGCAGGACTCCGTGGCGGCCGGCCTCGCCGCCCTGCCTGCCGAGGTCGACCTGGTGCTCGTCCACGACGCGGCCCGCGCGCTCGTGCCCGTCGACGTGGTCGAGGCGGTGGTGGCGGCCCTCCGTGACGGCGCCCAGGCCGTCGTACCGGTCCTGCCGGTTGCCGACACCGTGAAGCAGGTCGCTGCGGACGGCACCGTGGTGCGCACCGTGCCGCGGGCGGACCTGCGGGCCGTGCAGACGCCGCAGGGCTTCCAGCGGTCGGTTCTGGAGGCGGCGCACCGGACGTCGAGCGGGTCGCTGACCGACGACGCCGGGCTGGTGGAGGCTGCAGGCGTGACGGTGCACACGGTCGCGGGATCGCCGCTGGCGTTCAAGGTGACGACGCCCTTCGACCTGCTGGTGGCCGAGGCGGTGCTGCGTGGCTGACAGCCGGGTCGGCATCGGCACCGACGTGCACCCCATCGAGCCCGGACGCCCGTGCTGGCTGGCCGGTCTGGTGTGGGACGGCGCCGACGGTTGCGCCGGCCACTCCGACGGCGATGTCGCCGCCCACGCGATCTGCGACGCGCTGCTGTCGGCGGCCGGCCTCGGCGACCTCGGCAGCGTCTTCGGCGTCGACCGACCGGCCATGGCGGGTGCCTCCGGTGCCGTCATGCTCAGCCGGGTGCTGGAGCTGCTGGAGGGCTGGACGATCGGCAACGTCGCGGTCCAGGTCATCGGCAACACGCCCCGGCTCGGGCCGCGCCGCGAGCAGGCGCAAGCGGCGCTGTCGGCCGCCCTGGGCGGCGCGCCCGTGTCGGTCAGCGCGACCACCACGGACGGGCTGGGCCTCACCGGGCGGGGCGAGGGCCGTGCCGCCGTCGCGACCGCCCTGCTCACGCGCCCGTAGGCTTGCGGGGGTGACCCTCCGCCTGTACGACACCCGCACCCGGACCGTGCGGCCGCTGCAGCTGCAGCGCCCCGGCCACGTGGGCGTCTACGTGTGCGGGCCGACCGTTCAGGCCACGCCCCACGTCGGGCACCTGCGCAGCGCCGTCGTGCTCGACGTCCTGCACCGGTGGCTGCTCGCCACCGGGCACACGGTCACGTTCGTCCGCAACGTCACTGACGTCGACGACAAGATCATCCACGACGCGGGCCACAACGACGAGCCGTTCTGGGCGCTGGCGACCCGCATGATGAACGCCTTCACCAGGGCCTACGACGCCGTGCAGGTGCTGCCGCCGACCGTCGAGCCCCGGGTGACAGGTCACCTGCCGCAGATCACCGCGCTCATCGCGCTCCTCGTCGACAACGGGACCGCGTACGAGTCCGGCGGCGACGTCTACCTGAGCGTCAAGGCCGTCCCGTCGTACGGCGAGATCAGCCACCAGGACCCGAACAAGCTCAGGCAGGGCGAGGCGGACGACACCCTCAAGCGGGACCCGCTCGACTTCGCGCTCTGGAAGGCCGCCAAGCCGGGCGAGCCGCAGTGGCCGAGCCCCTGGGGCCCCGGCCGTCCTGGCTGGCACATCGAGTGCTCCGCGATGGCGGTGGAGTACCTCGGCACCGCCTTCGACCTGCACGCAGGCGGGCTCGACCTGGTCTTCCCGCACCACGAGAACGAGAACGCCCAGTCGACCGCTGCCGGCCACGCCTTCGCGACGACCTGGCTGCACCACGGCCTGGTCACCGCCAAGGGCGGCGAGAAGATGAGCAAGTCGCTGGGCAACAGCGTGCTCGTCTCCGACGCGCTGCGGCAGGTCCCGGCGCCGGTGCTCCGCTACGCCCTCGGCTCGGCGCACTACCGCTCGACCGTCGAGTGGAGCGACCAGGTCGTCGCCGACGCCGCGGCCGCCTACGACCGGATCGCGACCTTCGTCCGCAACGCCACCGAGGCGGTGGGTGAGACCGCTCCGGTCGAGCAGCCGGGCTGGGAGGAGTTCGCAGCCGCCCTCGACGACGACCTCGGCGTCCCGCAGGCCCTGGCCGTGCTGCACGGCGCCGTCCGGCGCGGCAACACCCAGCTCGCCGACCGGGAGCTGGCCGGTCTGGCGGGCACCCTGGGGTTGGTACGACGGATGCTGACCGTCCTGTGCCTGGACCCGATCAGCGACTGGCCGACCTCCGGCTCGTCGGAGCTGACCCCTGTCGTGGACCGGCTGGTCGCGCTCGTCGTCGACGCCCGAGCGCAGGCGCGGGAGCGCAAGGACTGGGCCCAGGCCGATGCCCTGCGCGACCGCCTCACCGAGGCCGGGATCGTGCTCGAGGACACCGCCGACGGCGTCCGCTGGCGGCTCGCATGACCACCACCACCACCCGGACCCCCCGCGTCCCCCTCCCGGTGATCAACAGGGGATCCCGGGGCCGACACGCCGGCGTGTCGCGCAGCCGATCGCCTGTTGATCACGAGAGGGACGACGTCATGAGCTCACCCCACACCCCCGCGCGGGCCCCGAGATGAGCAAGGGCGGGGTCGGCAAGGGCGGACAGGGCGGCCGGGGCAACAAGCCCGGGTCGCACCGCAAGGGCGCAGCCCTGGGGTCGGGCGGCAACAGCAAGCGGCGGCTGGAGGGCAAGGGTCCGACGCCGCCCGCCGAGGTCCGCAAGGGACACCCGAAGGCGCGCCGGGCCGCTGCCGCCGCCAAGCGCACCACGACCGGCAAGCCGGTCAAGCCGACGACAGGTGCCCGCGGCACGGCTCCGGCGAAGGCGCGCGGGGCCAAGCCCAACCCGGACGCGCCCGAGACGATCTTCGGTCGCAACGTGGTGGTCGAGGCGCTGCGCACCAGGGTGCCGGCCACCGCGCTGTACGTGGCCCTGGGCAACGACAACGACGAGCGGATGGCGGAAGCCATCAGCGTCGCCGGGAAGGCAGGCATCTCGATCCTCGAGATGAGCCGCGCCCAGATGGACAAGATGACCGGCGGGATGCTGCACCAGGGCATCGCCCTGCAGGTGCCGCCGTACGCCTACGAGCACGCCGACGACCTGCTGCGGCGCGCGCTGGAAGCGCCGTTGCCGCTGATCGTCGCGCTCGACGGCGTGACCGACCCGCGCAACCTCGGCGCCGTAGTGCGCTCGGCGGCGGCGTTCGGTGCGCAGGGCGTCCTCCTCCCGGAGCGGCGCAGCGCGGGCATGACCGCTGCTGCCTGGCGGACCAGCGCCGGTGCGGCGGCGCGGCTGCCCGTGGCGCGGTGCACGAACCTCACTCGGACGCTGTCGTCGTACAAGGAAGCCGGTCTGTTCGTCGTCGGGCTCGACGCCGCGGGCACCGTCAGCCTGGACGACCTCGAGGTGGCGACCGGGCCGCTCGTCGTGGTCGTGGGCGCGGAGGGCGACGGGCTGAGCCGGCTGGTCGCCCAGACCTGCGACCTCACCGTGAGCATCCCCATGAGCGGGGTCACCGAGTCGCTCAACGCGGGCATCGCGGCTGCCGTGACGCTCGCCGAGGTGGCGCGCCGCCGCCGGAAACAGCAGTGAGCCACCGGGGTGGAACACGTCACAGCAGGCTGGCGTCACCTTCTCTCGCCAGGCTCGTTGTGACCTGCAACACTGGTTCGCGTCGGGCGGATCGCCCGCATTTGTCAACGTAGGACGCCACAAGCGTCGTCATGGGGATACGGGTAGGTGAGCGTGCGTCGGTCTCGCGAGAGCGCCCCCGCCTTGACCGTGGTCCCAGACGCCGCGCCTCCCGCTGTGCCTGCTGCTGACGAGCTCGACGAGGACGCGGTCCTCGCCGCCGAGATCGAGGCGGAGCTGGCTGCCTCCCTCCTCGCCGACTCGGCCGCCGGGTCGCCCACTGGGTCGGCCGCCGACATCAGCGCGGAGATCACCGCCGCCGAGACGCTGGTCGCCGAGCTCGACCGCGACATCCACGGCGGCGTGTCCGCCATCGCCCGGCGGGAGGACCGCTGGCGCAGCTCCGAGGAGCTGACCGACGACGAGCTGGTGCTCGCCGCCCGGTGCGGCGACGACGGCGCGCTGGCCGAGCTCCTCACGAAGTACCGCGCCTTCGCCCGGGTGAAGGCGCGTTCCTACTTCCTGGTCGGCGCCGACCGCGAGGACATCGTCCAGGAGGGCATGATCGGCCTGTACAAGGCCATCCGTGACTTCAACCCGGACATGCAGTCGAGCTTCCGGGCGTTCGCGGAGCTGTGCGTCACCCGCCAGATCATCACCGCGATCAAGACCGCGACCCGTCAGAAGCACGGCCCGCTCAACAACTACGTCAGCTTCAGCCGGCCGGTCGGCAGCGACGGCTACGGCGACGGTGACGGCGAGCGGGTCCTGGGCGACGTCATCCCGACCGTCGCGATCAGTGACCCGGCCGACCTGGTGATCTCCGCGGAGCGGATCCGCGCCCTGCAGGCGCACTTCGACGAGGTGCTCTCCGACCTCGAGACCGAGGTGCTCCGGCTCTACGTCGAGGGCAAGAGCTACCAGGAGATCGCCGAGCGGCTCCAGCGGCACGTCAAGTCGATCGACAACGCGCTGCAGCGCATCAAGCGCAAGCTCGAGGGCCACTTGCAGGCCCGTGAGGTCGCCGACGCCGGCTGAGGCACGAGCGTCCCTGGCTTGAACTGGCGCCGGGCAGGCCGACGGCCCGCCCAGGGGGGGTCGGGCAGGCCGTCGGCGACCCTGGACGTACCCCAGACGCCCCGGGTCACACCGCATCCCTCGTGTCACCCCGCCGCGAGCGCCCTCCAGTGGTTCACTGCGCTCCTCACAGGCAGCCTGGAAGGGCACAAACATGGCAAACCCACCACGGGGACGGCCGCCGGACTCGGCACTGCCGCACCCGCAACGAGGGCAGCGGGCGCTGATGTTCCTCGGCGGAGGCGTGCTCGTGCTCGCGGTCGCCGGCGGCGCATGGGCGCTGTTCGGGCGGGGCGGCACGAAGAGCGACCCCACCGCCATCGGGCCGAAGGTCCCGATCGGCGCCTCTGCCACTGCCCCTCAACAACCGGTCGGGCCGATCGTGCCCGGCACCACGCCGAAGGCCACGGCGGGGACCCCACAGGGCCCTGTCGCCACCACGGTCGCGACAGCCAGCCCGAGCCCGGCCCCGTCCAAGCCGCCGGTCGCGAGACCCAGCGTGAACCCGGTGGCGACCACCGCACCGACCAAGGCGGCGACGAGCCCGGCACCCCAGCCACCCGTCACCGCCCCCCAGCAGGGCGGCACCGTGACCAAGAAGGCCTTCACCTTCAGGGTCGCGCGCGGGGACACGCTCTGGGGCTTCACGAAGACGGCGCTGCGCACGACCGGCCGTTCCACGTCGAACGCCGAGGTGGCCGCCTACGTCACGAAGCTGTACTCGGCGAACAAGTCACTGATCGGCGCCGACCCCGACCTCATCATCGTGGGTACGACGATCAGCTGGCCCGCCGGCTTGTAGGACCGGTCTTGATGCGGTCAGGCCGCAGAGATCGGGTACGGAACCCTCGGGGTTGATGCGGCGCAGAGCCTCCAGATCCCACAGAACCGTGAACGAGACAGCGGCCCCTTCCTCTGCCAGGGAAGGGGCCGCTGTCGTGTGCTCAGGCTTGTGGTGGGGGACGGTCAGCGGTGGGGGCGCAGCGCCCAGCTGATGGTCATCCGCGAGGTCTCGGTACCGGCCTCGTCGCGCATCTGCACGGTCACCGGGAACTGGACGGTCTTGCCTGTCTCGTCCAGCTCCCGTCGGACGTCCTCCGCCGGCCGGCCGAGGGTCGCCTCGGCGGTGACCGGGCCCTTCTGCAGCCGGGTGTAGGCGATCTCCGCGCTGGCCGCGAGCGGCGTGACCCGGCTGAGGAGGTCCTCGAACGACCCGATGACGACCGCGCCCGACGCTGACTCGGCAAGCGTGAAGATCGCCCCGGCGTGCGGTCCACCCACGTGGTTGTGGAAGGCCGGGTCGTCCGACAGCCGGAGGACGGCGCGGTCGGCATCGAGCTCGAGGTACTCCAGGCCGAGCGTCCTCACGAACGGCACCAGGTTCGGCATGAGCTCGCGGATCGCGTCGTAGTCCGTCATGACCGCGACGTTACTCGCCAGTAGATCAGGCGGCTTCGGCGAGGGCGAGCTCCACGGCAGCAGCGGGTACGACGGCGGGCGCGGGCAGCCGGCGGGACATCGCCACGACGCCGACCGCGGACACGATCTGGACGCCGGCACCGATCGCGTACGCCTCGGCAGAGCCGAGTCGGGGCAGCAGCTCCAGGAACACCGTCCCGTAGACGGCGACTCCGAGCGCGAGAGCCGACTGCTGCAGGGTGGAGAACAGACCGGACCCGGCGCCGGCGGAGTGCGCAGGCACGTCGGAGAGGACCACGCCGATGAGCGGGCTCATCACGAGTGCCTGGCCGGTGCCCGCGAGGAGCATCCCGGGAGCCAGCGCGACCGGCGCCAGCGAGGTACCGCCGGACCAGACGGTGCCGGCCAGCACCACCAGCCCGACGCCCTGCAGGGCGCCGCCGAAGGTGATGACGGAGCGACCCCAGCGCGGCACCAACCGGGAGGTGGACAGGGAGACGCCGAGGAACCCGACGGCCATGGGCGTGATCGCCAGGCCGGCCCGCAGGGGTGTCCAGCCGAGCACCACCTGGGTCAGCTCGGCGTAGACGAACATGAAGCCGCCGAACCCGGTGAAGAACGGGAGCGCGATGGTCAGGCCGTGGCGCACGCCGGGCAGCCGCAGCAGCGTCGGCGGCAGCAGCGGGACCCGGCCGGCTCGCTCGATGCGGTCCTCCGCGACCAGCAGCGCGATACCGAGCGGGACCGACAGCCCGAGCGAGACCCAGCCCCACACCGGCCAGCCCTGGGAACGCCCCTCGACCAGCGGCACGAGCAGCGCGAGCACGGTGGCGCCGAGCAGCAGGGTGCCGGTGAGGTCCGGGGCAGCGGGGCGGTCCGAGCGGGTGTCCGGCAGCACCTTGAGCGCCAGGACGATCGCCACGAGGCCGACCGGCACGTTGAGCAGGAACACCGGTCGCCAGCCGGTGCCGGCGAGGTCCGCCGCGACGATGAGGCCGCCGCCGAGCTGGCCGAACACCGCCGCAAGGCCGCCGGTCGCGCCGAAGGCGGACAGCGCGCGGTTGCGCTCGTGGCCGGACGTGGTGGCCTGCAGCGTGGCGAGCACCTGCGGCACCATCAGCGCTGAGGAGAGCCCCTGCAGCACCCGGAAGGCAACGAGCGAGCCGGGCGACCAGGCCAGCCCGCACAAGGCGCTGAACACCGTGAACACCGCCATCCCCACGACGAACAGCCGGCGGCGGCCGAATGCGTCTCCGAGGCGGCCGCCGATGACCAGTCCGAGCGCGTACGCGACGGCATAGCCGGCGACGACCAGCTCGAGCGCCGCGGTGGACGCCGACAGGTCACGGCCGATGTCGGCGAGGGCGACGTTGACGACGAAGAAGTCGGTCATCGCGAGGAACACCCCGGACAGCAGCACGACCAGGCCGAGACGGGTGAGCGGGCGGGCAGGAGCAGTCATGAGAAGCACTGTCGTCCGGCCTCGAGCCTGGTACCAGGAGCCCCCTCATCCTGGTACTGCCACCACCTGGTACCAGCAACAGGAGTGCGCCATCCTGGTACCCATGACACTGATCGCCCCGCCGGCGGCCCCCACCCGGACCGCGCCGGAGTCCCTCACCGAGCCCGGTCCCGCGGCCGCCGGCGCGCAGCGCCGGCAGGAGCTCGCCGGCTTCCTGCGGTCCCGCCGGGAGCGGATCACCCCGGAGTCGGTCGGCCTCCCGACGTACGGGCGTCGCCGGACGCCGGGACTGCGACGCGAGGAAGTGGCGCAGCTCGCCGGGGTCGGGGTGACTTGGTACACCTGGCTCGAGCAGGGCCGGGACATCAACGTGTCGGTGCAGGTGCTGGAGGCGCTGGCGCGCACCCTCACGCTCGACCGCCACGAGCACAGTCACCTGATGGCGCTCGCGGGCGTCCCGGACGCGGCGCCGCTGAAGACCTGCCCGACCGTCACCGACGGCGTCCTCGCGGTGCTGGCGCAGCTGGACCCGGCGCCTGCGGTGATCCAGAACGCGCGGCGCGACATCCTCGCCTTCAACGCGACCTACGCGAGGGTCTGGCCGGAGCTGGCCGAGGTCCCACCCGAGGACCGCAACATGCTGCTGCTGGTCTTCACCCACCCGACCTGGCGGCGCTGCATGCCCGACTGGGAGGACGCCGCGCCGCGACTGGTGGCTCAGTTCCGCGCGAGCATGGCCGAGCACGTCACCGAACCGGCGTGGAAGGCGCTGCTGGCGCGGCTGCGGGACGGGTCCCCGGACTTCGCCCGGTTCTGGGAGCGACACGAGGTGCTGGGGCCGGAGGCCGGGCACAAGCGGTTCGAGCATCCCGAGGTCGGGATGCTCCGCCTGGACTTCACGCACCTGTGGCTGGACCAGCGGGTCGGGACCCGGATGACGGTCTACACGCCGGGCGACGCCGCCACCCGGGCAGCGCTGGGGCGGCTCAGCGCAGTGCTGCGTCCAGCGAGCTGAGCAGCCGCGACTTGGGCTGGGCGCCGGTGATGCTGGTGACCAGCTCGCCGTTGCGGAACAGCGCCATCGTCGGCAGGCCCATCACCCGGTAGCGCAGCATCAGCTCGGCGTTGGCGTCGGCGTCGACCTGCAGGACGGTCAGATCGGGGCGTTCCGCCGCGATCTGCTTCAGCACCGGCGTCACCATCCGGCAGGGTCCGCACCAGTCGGCGGTGAAGTCGACGAGCACGGGGCCGTCGGCGGCGAGGACGTCTGCCTCGAAGGCGGCCGTGGTGGTCGTGGCGAGGGCGGCGGCGAGGGTCATGCTGCTCCGATCGGTTCATGGATCTCGGTCAGGACATCGGTGGGTACGTCGATGAGCTGGCCGCACTCGCAGACCAGCCGTGGCGTGACGAGGCCGCCGCACCCGCGGTGGCGGTCGGTGAGGCCGCCGGGCGTGGCGCCGGCGTGGTCCTCGCCCCAGGCGGCGAGCGCGGCGAGCACCGGCCGGAGCGCCCGGCCGGACTCGGACAGGACGTAGCGCTGTCGGGTCCGGCGGCGCGGCTCCTGGTAGTCGTGGGTCCCGACGAGCCCGTGCTCGACCAAGTCGCGCAGCCGTCCGGCGAGAACGGCTCGAGGGGCCCCTGTCCTTTCCAGGAGCCCCTCGAAGCGGTCCTCGCCGAGGCCGAGCTCGCGCACGACCAGGAAGGTCCAGCGATCACCGACCACCGCGAGGGCGGCGGTCAGCGGGTCACTCACAGACCTGAGTCTGTGCTATGAACTCAGGCTGGTCAAATCTTCGTCCAGAGGGCGACCCAGTCGACGTAGACGTGGCCGGCCACGGCGTCGCTCGGGGCGTAGCCGTCGAGGTTGGTCTCGGTCTGCAGGACCCAGTGCATCGCGTTGGTGGGGACCAGCTTGGTGCTCGTGCCGATCACGTTTCCGTCGAGCATGAACGTGACCTTGCCGGGCACCCACTCGACGGTGGCGGTGTGCCAGGAGGAGTACGTCGACGAGGTGCTGAACGCGTCCTGGCCACCGGTCGCCGACGCGTAGTGGGCGAAGGCGTTGATGTGGTCGGTCGCGCCCAGGTTGCCCTCGGGGAAGTCGATCTCGCCGTCGTTCGGCCAGCTCTCGCTGTCCGGCCACAGCAGCCAGGCCGTCTTGTAGCCCG
>JAOPVZ010000078.1 GCA_025965935.1 Frankiales bacterium
GAGGCTCTCGCCCGCCTCCCCGGCGCGATCCAGACGTCCGAGGGCGTCGTCATCAACGTCGAGGACGGCGAGGCCTACGTGCCGCAGCTGTTCGGGAGCCTGGGAGTCCCCATCACCAACGTCAGCATCAGCAGGCCGTCGCTCGACGACGTGTTCCTGTCCTACACCGGCCGGACCATCCGCGACACCGAGAGCGTCGGTCCGCAGCTGCCTCCCTTCATGGCGGCGGGGCGGGGGCGACGATGACCACCATCGCGGCCGTCGCCATTCCCAGGCGCTCCTTCGCCCTCGACGTGCGCGCCATCAAGATCGTGGTGCAGCGCGACCTCATCCGGACCTACCAGGACCGCACCCGGTTCGTCTCCGCGCTCGTGCAGCCCCTGCTGTTCCTGTTCGTCCTCGGCTCCGGGCTGTCGTCGCTCACGAAGGGCAGCACCGGACCGATCGACCTGCGCACCTTCATGTACCCGGGCATCCTCGCGACGTCGACGCTGTTCACCGCCATGTTCAGTGCCATCTCGATCGTCTGGGACCGCGAGTTCGGCTTCCTGCGCGAGATGCTCGTCGCCCCGGTGCGGCGCAGCTCCATCATCCTCGGCAAGGCGCTCGGCGGCGCGACCATCGCGACCACCCAGGGAGTCCTCGTGCTCCTGCTCGGGTTCTTCGTCAACGTCCCGCTGTCGATCGGTCTCGCCATCCAGCTCCTCGCCGAGGTCTTCCTGCTGTCGTTCACGCTGACGGCGTTCGGGCTCGCGATCGTCTCGCGCATCACCCAGGTGCAGACCGTCATGGGACTCATGCAGGTGCTGCTGCTGCCGCTGTCGTTCCTGTCCGGCGCGCTCTACCCGCTGTCGAACCTGCCGACCTGGCTCGGGATCGTGGTGCGCCTCAACCCGCTCACCTACGCGGTGCACCCGATCCGCACCGCCGTGTTCAACCGCCTGACGCTGCCTGACAGCGTGCGCGCCACGCTCAACCCGCCGATCACCTGGTTCGGCTGGTCGGTCCCCACCGGGCTGCAGCTGCTGCTGGTCGCCGTGATCGGGCTCGCGCTGTTCACGATGGCCGTCGTGCAGTTCCAGAAGGTCGAGTAGCGGCCGCAGTGCGATGAGTCATGGCGCGGGTCCTGGCACACTGCTGACACACTGCTGGCCGTGCGCCTCTACCCGCTGCTCGCCCTCGCCGACACCGCGCTCGCGGCCACCGGCCGGTCCCGCGCCCGACGGGTCACCAAGCCGCTCCTGATGCCGACCCTGCTCGTCGGCAAGGACCGCCCGACGCAGCGCGCGCTCGCGCTCGGCGGCCTCGGCGACGTGGCGCTGCTCGGGTCCGGAGACCTGGCCTTCACGGCTGGGCTCGGCGCCTTCCTCGGCTCGCACCTCGCCTGGATCGCGGCGCTACGGCCGCGCTCCCGGCAGGCGCTGACGCCGATGCGGGCGCTGCCCTACCTCGCGGCCTGGGCCGGCCTGAACGGCTACCTCTGGTCGCGCACCGGCAAGGACCGCGTACCCGTCTTGGTCTACTCCACCGCTCTCATCGGCACCGCGCTCGCCGCGCTGGACACCGGCGACCGGGCCGTCGCCGCCGGCGGGGCGCTGTTCGTGGCGAGCGACACCCTGCTGGCGCTCGAGCGGTTCGCGCATGTGGAGCTGCCCGCCCACGAGGGCCTCGTCATGGCGACGTACACCTCAGCCCAAGCGCTCCTGGCCCGCTAACCCCCGCGCGAGGGCGGCCTCCGCGAACTCGCGCAAAGCGCCCTTCGCCAGCTTGCCGCCGGACGAGCGCGGCAGCTCGTCGAGGAGCAGCAGGTGCTCAGGCCAGCTCTCCTTGCCGAGCCCCTGACCGGCGAGGTGGGCGGTCAGGTCCTCCAGCGTCAGCGACGCTCCAGGCGCCAGCGTGACGACCGCGCAGACCCGCTCGCCGAACACCGGGTCGCTCACGGGCACGATGCCGACGCCGTCCACCGCCGGGTGGCTGTCGACGGCGTTCTCGACGACGACGGCGCTGATGTTCTTGCCGCCGCGGATGATGATGTCGCTGGTCCGACCGACCACCGTCATCCACCCGTCGTCGTCGATGGTCACCAGGTCACCCATCAGCATGAAGCCGTCCGGGGCGTAGAGCCGGGCGTTGGCAGCCCGGTCGTCCCAGTAGCCCTGGCAGGTCAGGGGCCCGCGGCCGCCGGGGATGCCGGTGCCCTCGACGACGGAACCCGCTTCGTCGTACAAGCGCACCTCCATCGTGGGAAGCACCCGACCGACCGTCGTGAGCCGCTTGTCGCGCGGGTCGTCGTGCCGGGTCGCCGTGAGCGCGCCGGTCTCGTTGGACCCGAAGAACGACAGCACCAGCGCGCCGGTCCGATCCTCGAACTCTCGGGCGCGGTCCGGCGGGATCATCTCGCCGCCGGTGAACATCACCTTCAGCGACGACAGGTCGTGCTCGTGGGAGGCCGGGTGGTTGAGCAGCATCCGGAACTGCGTGCTGACGCAGCACAGCACCGTGACCTGCTCCTCCTCGATCATCCGGGCCATCGTCGGCACGTCGAAGCGGGGCAGCACGACGCACGGCGCGCCGAGCACGATGGGAGCGACGTGCGAGGTCCAGAGCCCGAAGCCGAACGGTGCCGGGATGACCGACATCAGGCGCTCGTCAGGCCCCAGGTCGCCGCAGTCGACGGCGAGCTCGACGAACCTCATCCAGCGGTCCTGCGTCTGCGTGACGACCTTCGGCATGCCGGTCGTGCCGCTGGTGCTGTTCAGCAGCCAGAGGTCCTCGCGGCGCAGTGCGCGGGACGGGTCCGGTACGCCGGACGCGCGCGGCACGGACGTGAGCACCCGACGAGCCCCGGTACGGCGGACCAGGTGGTCCACCTCGGCTTCGCCCGCCCGCGCACCGATGCCGACCCCGATGACCCCTGCCCGCTCGGTGCCCAGGAACGCGGCGTGGACCGTCTCGTCGTCGGGCAGCCGGATGCCCACCCGCTCCCCCGGCTGCAGATCGCTGAGGGCGCAGGCGATCTCGTCGGCGAGAGTGTCGAGCTCCCCCCACGTGGTGCGGCGGTCGGGTGTGACGTATGCGGTGTCCCCGGGTGGCAGTGCGCGGACCAGCTCAGACAGGGACGGTGGCACTGAAGCTCTCGGGGTCATCGATCACCGACTGCGGGACCGGGTGGTTGTAGAGCTTTGCCGCGTTCTCCCAGCTGATCTTGCGGACGTCCTCGGCCGGCAGCCCCTGCAGCGAGGTGGCGATCACCGACTGCGTCCGCGGCCACAGCGAGTCGCAGTGCGGGTAGTCCTCCTCGAGCAGGATGTGGTCTACGCCGATGCGGTCCCGAAGCGCGAACGCCGTGGGGTCTTCAACCGCGCAGAACCAGAAGTTGCGCTTGAGCACGTCGGCCGGCATGACGTCGGTGATGCCGTCCCAGGTGCCGTACATCGACTGATAGGTCTGCATGTGGTCGAGCCGGTCGAGCAGTGCGGGGACCCAGCCGATGCCGCCTTCCGACAGGGCGATCTTGATGTCCGGGAAGCGCACCGGGATCTTCGAGTAGAGCCAGTCGACGGCGGCGTACATGGCGTACGCGAAGAACAGCACGCCGACGACGTCCGGAGGCGCGTCGTCGGACGTCGAGGGTGAGCTGCTGGACGAGCCGATGTGCAGGTTGAGCGTGGTGCCGGTCTCGGCGCAGGCCCGCATGATCGGGTCCCAGTGCCCGGTGTGCAGCGACGGCAGCCCGAGCATGTGCGGCGCCTCGGTGAAGGTCATCGCCTTGAAGCCGCGCTCGGCGTTGCGGTAGACCTCCTGCGCTCCGACCTCGGGGTCGAGCATGTACGGGATCTGGCACGGGATGATCCGGTCCGGGTAGGACCCGTACCACTCCTCGAGGTGCCAGTCGTTCCAGGCCCGGACGGCCGCGAGCGCGAGCTCCGGGTCCTTCGTCGAGAGCTGGAGGCGCTGACCGCCGAAGCCCGGCAGGAACGACGGGAACGACAGCGACGCGTAGACCCCCGACAGGTCCATGTCCCGCACCCGGTGGTGGATGTCCCAGGAGCCCTGGCGCATGTCCTCGAAGCGCGCCGGGTCGAAGCCCCACTCGTCGACCGGGCGGCCGACGACGGCGTTGAACCCGACGTTGGGGAACACCTGGCCGTCGTAGGTCCACAGGTGCGCGCCGTCCTGCTCGATGACCCTGGGCTGCCGGTCGGCGAACTTGGCGGGCATCCGGCCCTCGAAGGTGTGCGGCGGCTCGACGATGTGGTCGTCGACGCTGATGAACAGGTAGTCGCGCTTGGCCCGGGGAGGGTCGGGCAGCAGCGTGACCTTGCCCTTCACCGCCGTGGTGAAGCTGCTGCCGTTGTTGACGAGCTGATCGAGGTCAGCCATTAGTCGAGAACCTCCGGGTCGGTGCGAAGCAGGGAACGCACGGCACCGTTCCAGAACACCTCGGAGCCGCGCTCGATCAGGGACTTCTTCATGCCGATCTTGAGGCCGCGGCCGATCGGCAGCGGATCACGGCCGATGGCCAGGAGGTCGTAGGCCAGCCTGCACACGCGGTCGATGGAGGCCGCCTTGTAGGTCGCCTCCTCGATGGTCGATGCCGTCACGATCACGCCGTGCGAGGCCAGGATCGTGGTCGAGTAGTCGCCGATCTGCTCGGCAAGCTCGATGGCGAGGTCAGGCGTGTCGATCTCGCCGGAGTACTCCTGGACGAGGTGCAGGTCGTCGTCGAACATCGACCCCGTCTGGTGCACGAGCTCCGGCAGGATGCCGGCTCCGGCGAGCACGGTGACGTGGTAGGGGTGGTTGTGCACCACGACCCGGGCGTCGGGCCGGCGGCGGTGCAGCTCGGTGTGGATGTGGATCGCGGGCGTCACGTCCCACTTGCCCTCCAGCACCTGCCCGTCGGCGTCGACGCGGCACAGGTCGGACGCCGTCATCTCCTCCCACCAGAGCCCCCACGGGTTGACCCACATCGTCCCGTCATCGGTGGGCGCCCAGGTGATGTGGCCGGCGATGTTCTCGCTGAAGCCGCTGTGCGCCAGCACCCGGAACGAGCAGGCCAGCTGCTGGCGCAGCGAGAGCTCCACCCCGATGCCGGGCGTGATCGAGGGGCTCCACACTTCCCTTCCGCCGGCTCGGACGCTGTCGTCGACTGTCGTCATGACTTCTCCAGGAGTGTGGTGAGGAGTTGTTCGATGCGTTCGTTGGAGGCCCGGGTGCCAGCCATCTCGGCGTGCAGCCGGGTCAGCCAGAACGCGAAGTAGCAGAAGCCGCCTGCGATCACGAGGCAGCCGCCGAGGATGCCACCGCTGATGAGGTAGGGGATCTGCTCGAAGACGTAGATGGTGTGCGAGGCCCCGAGGTAGCCGAGCAGCACCATCGCGAGCCCCAGCGACACCGAGGCGCCCCCGACGACGAACAGCGCCTTGGAGCGGTCCGTCGCCGTGCGGCCCCGCAGCTTCGCGGCGCGCTGCGTCAGGTTCGCGTACCTGCCGACGATGTCGGCGCTGAGCTCGGTCATGCGTTGTCCTCCGGGGGGCTCTCGAGCGGGCAGCGGACGGGTCGTGGTTCGACGAGCACGAGGCCCGGCACCCGCCACAGGCCGCCGAGCAGCAGCGCGGCGCCCATGAGGGTGAGCACGACGGTCCAGGTCGGTGCCGGCGTGCCGGACGCGAGCCGCTCCAGTGCCTGGGCCACCGGGGCTGCGCCAGCGCTGCCCGGTGCCTGCACCACGGGGGGTTGCCCGGTCCCGGGCAGCGAGACCTGCGGGGCCTGACCGGGCTGCCCTATGGCAGACGCGGGCTGAGGGGCGACGGGTGGAGCACCTGCCGGCAGCGGCGCCGGCAGGGACGCAGCTGAGCTGCTCGCCGCCGCCACCACCCGTGAGCCACCGAGACTGGCGGTGAAGGTGTTGGAGCTGCCCGGTGGCTTCCAGAGCATGGTCAGAGAGCCTGCGTCATAGCTGACCGCCCCGCCCTGCCGGTTCTGCGTCGGGGTGCTGAGCGCGATGTGCATGCCGAGCGACGCGACCGCCTGGTTCACGGTCTGGGCCGCCGACGGCGGCACGGCGCCGTGCTGGGTCGAGACGGTGACGCCGTTGTCGTCGACGACAACCGGCACGCCTGCGATCGTCATGCCGCTCACCGTGGTCTTGCCCTTGCCGACTGCGGTCGTGCCGTCAGTGCGCGCCTCGGCGTGCGAGACCACCGACCCGATCTTCACGACGCCGTTCGCCAGACTGACGTCCTTGGCGGTGCTGTCCGCGGTGACGTTGCCGGTCTGCGTGCCGAGGACCGCGCTGCTGGCGCTGGAGCTCCTGCCGAACCCGACGAGGGCCCCAGCAGCCCCACCGTCGAGCATGGCGTCCGCGGTGGTGCGGGCCGGCGTCGCGTCAGCGGCCATGTGCGCGCCGGGGACGCTGTCGTTCGTCGAGGAGTGCGAGGCGCTGCCCGTGCGGGCCTCGGCACGCACCGGGTCGTTGAGCATGCTCACCTGGGACGGCGCGCCCGGCTGGACGAGCAGGATGAGCGACCCGGCGTTGCCCACCAGCGCACCGGGCCAGGCGACGCTCGACAGCGCGTAGCCGACCGGACCGCTCGTCAGGCTCACCTGGCTCTGCGGCAGGTCGACGTCCGCCTCGGGGTGGGAGTTGGCGCTCGGCTCGTCCTCGGTCATCTGCAGGGCCTGCGACTGCGCGGTCAGCGTGAAGCCGAAGAAGCCACTGCCCGGGGTCTCGGACGCGTCCACCGGCGCGAGGAAGCCCGCCGACACGAAGCAGCCCGCGGCCGCGGCGAGCATCAGAACGCGTCTCATGCGGCACCTCCGAGGTAGGCGGCCGACAGGTGCTCCTCGACCTCGGCCGGCGTGCCGGTGCGAGTCACCCTGCCGTGCGACAGGATCACCGCGTGGTCGGCCACGGCCAGGGCCGTCTGGGCGAACTGCTCGACCAGCAGGATCGCGATGCCTTGCTGGGCAAGGGATCCGACGAGCTCGTAGAGCTCGGCGACGATCAACGGGGCGAGACCCATGGAGATCTCGTCGAGCAGCAGCACCGCCGGGTCGACGAGCAGTGCCCGCGACATCGCCAGCATCTGCTGCTCACCGCCGGACAGCGTGCCCGCCACCTGCTTGCGCCGCTCCCCCAGCCGCGGGAACCGCCCGTAGGTGCGCTCAGCGACCTCGGCCGGCTTGAGGTCGCCGACACCAGTCCACATCCGGAGGTTCTCGGCGACGGTGAGGTTCGGGAAGATGCCGCGGCCCTCCGGGATCCGGCAGATACCGGCGCGCGCCAGCGCCGCAGCGTCGGCACCGTTGACGTGCACGCCGCCCACGTGCAGGCAGCCGTCCTTGGGGGTGATCGTGCCGCTTGCGACCTTGAGCAGTGTCGACTTCCCGGCGCCGTTGGGGCCGAGCAGCGCGACCACCGTGGCCGGTGGCACCCGAAGGCTCACGCCGTGCAGCACCTCGATGCTGCCGTAGCCGGCCCGCAGCCCGATCAGCTCCAGCGCGTCGTGCGCGGGTGTGGTCATGCCGCACTCGTCCCGAGGTAAGCGGCTTGTACGGCGGGATCGCGCTGCACCTCGTCCGGGGTGCCGTGCGCGATGACCTGCCCGAAGTCGAGGACGTGGATCTCGTGGCAGACCCGCATGACAAGCTCGACGTCGTGCTCGACCAGCAGGATCGACCGGCCGTCCTGCACGAGCTCCACCAGCAGGTCGCCGAGGGCCTCGGACTCGGTGGAGTCCAGCCCGGACCCGGGCTCGTCGAGCAGCAGCAGCCGTGGTCGGGACGCCAGCGCGCGGGCCACCTCGACGAGCCGCAGCAGCCCGGTCGACAGCATGTCCACCCGCTCGTGCTCGAGGTGCCGCAAGCCCACCCGCTCGAGCATCTCGCTGGCCGTCTGCGCCGGGCTGGCGTCGTCGCGGGACCAGCTGCGCCGCGCCTCGGCGGCCGCAAGGACGTTCTCGTGCACGGTGAGCGAGGAGAACACCTCGATGCGCTGGAAGGTCCGGCCCAAGCCACGGCGGGCGCGCTGGTGCGGCGGCAGCGACGTGACGTCCACCCACGTGTCACCAGCACCGAGCCGCACGGAGCCGCGGTTCGGCTTCTCCAGCCCGGTGATGACGTTGAACAGCGTGGTCTTGCCGGCGCCGTTCGGGCCGATCAGCCCGACGAGGGCGGCATCGGGCACCTCGAGCGACACGCCCTTGAGCGCCTGCACGCCGCCGAAGCGGACCTCGACGTCCTCAACCCGCAGCACGAGCCACCTCCACCCGGTCCACCTGGTGCACCCGGAGCGACCGGAGCCGCTCGCCGGCGTCGGCGATCTGCCCGCCGATGCCGTACCTGTTGCGGCCGAGTGCCAGCACGCCGAGACCGGTGAGGAGGAACTGCACCTGGCCCAGCTCGGGGACCAGCTTCTGCAGCTCTGGGAAAAACGCGTAGGACATCGCCGCGAGGAACGCGCCGGTCGGCGTGTAGAGGCCACCGAGGGTCGCGAGCAGCAGCAGCACGCAGGAGTTGAGCAGCAGGAAGTCGTTCGGGCTCACCGAGCCGTGCAGCCCGCCGAGCAGGGCACCGCCCAGCCCCGCGACCGCCGATGCCAGCGTGAACACCAGCAGCCGGGTCATGACCGGGCTGACGCCCATGGTGGCGCTCGCCGCCGGGCTGTCGTTCAGGGCGATCAGCCGGCGACCGAAGGCCCGCCGCCGCAGCGTCAGCAGCCCGATGGCTCCGAGGGCGAAGACCACGGCGAGCAGGACGAAGTACGCCCGGTCGTCGCCGGTGTCCACGAGCGGCAGTCGGGGTCTCGGGATCTCGAGGGTCCCGCCGTACCCCAGGGCGTGGTTGAAGAAGATCTGGTCCATCGCCTGGGCGAAGGCCAGGGTGGCGAGCGCCAGGAACAGCCCGCGCAGCCGGACCACCGTCAGCGCCACCAGGGCCCCTGCCGCCGCCGGCAGCGCGATGGCGGCGAGCAGTCCGAGCGCACCGCCGCCGGACTTGCCCATCGCGTAGGCGCCGAGACCGGCGAAGGTGAGCTGGCACAGCGAGACCTGGCCGCCGTACCCGGACAGCAGCACGAGGCTCAGCATGATGAAGGCCAGCACCATCCCCTGACCGCCGATCGCCAGGGAGGCCGGCGAGAGCTGCCCGGAGACGAGGCCCGCGACGACGACGAAGCCGAGACCGACGCCCACCGACTGGCGCAGGCCCGCGGTGCGCGGCATCCGCAGGCCGGCCAACGAACCGGCTCGCAGCCGCTCCTGCTTGAGGAACAGCACCGCCACGAACAGCAGGATCATCGGGATCGCCGGACGGACGTAGTTGACGACCTGCGGGCCTGCGTACCCGAGCACCAGGCTGCTCGAGATGCCGATGACGAGCGCCCCCGCCACCGTGGCCGGCAGGTTGCGCAGCCGGCCGGCCATCGCTGCGGCGTAGCCGTTGATGACGAGCAGGGTGAGGTCCGTGACGTTCAAGGTCTGCAGTGGCGCGAGCAGCACACCGGCGAGCGCCGCGAGCCCGGCGCCGAGGGCCCAGGACAGCTGCGAGACGCGCTCCGGCTTCGTGCCGGCGAGCGCCGCCAGCTCGGGGTCGTCAACGACGGCGCGCATCGCGATGCCGAGCCTGGTGCCGCTGAAGAACACCCGCAGCCCCACCGCGACGGCGATCGAGGTGACGATGACCAGCAGCTGGTTGTAGTCGATCACCAGCGAGAACACCGTGATGGTGTGGCCCTCGAAGAACTTGGGGAGCACCCGGGTCGTGTCCGGCGGCCAGGCGAGGAAGCCGACGCCGAGCAGCGTCACGAGCAGCCCGAGAGTGGCCACCAGCGTCACGCCGATGGGCGCGCCGTACAGCGGCCGGACGAGGACCCGTTCCACAACGGCACCCAGCAGCGGCGCGAGCACCAGCAGCACGGTGAGGAAGGCCAGCGGCGCCGGCCACCCCCAGGCGACGGACAGCTGCCAGTACGTGAACGCGGCGACCATCCCGATCGCGCCGTGCGCGAAGTTGAACACGCCGCTGGTCGTGTACGTGACGACCAGGCCGCAGGCGGTGAGCGCGTAGATGCAGCCGACCACCAGACCGGTCAGGCTGAGCGCCAGGAAGGTGGTCACGACTTGTAGTAGTAGTAGCCGCCGCAGCGGAACGCCGTCGCCGGTGTGTCGGTCCGCTGCCAGGCACCGTGGACCACCTTGAGCACGACGTAGCAGGTGCTGGGCTTCTTGCCCGCCGGGTCGGAGGCGGCGAACATCCCGTTGCCGTCGAAGTGGTGCACCTTGCCCAGCGCGGTGAGGAACGCCTGCCGCGTGAGCTTGGGACCGGCCGCCTTCAGCGCCTGAACAGCCAGCGCGGCCGAGCCCCAGCCCCAAGCGCTGTAGAGGTCCTCGTGCTTGGCGGCACCGGTCTTGTTCATCCACTGCTGGTAGAGCCCGACGCCGGGGATGCGCGCGTCCGACGTGTTGAAGAACGCGGCGTGCGGCTGGTCGGCGTAGACGCCCTCGGACGCCGGGCCGGCCTCCGGGATGAAGCCTGGGTCGTAGGCGGCATCACCGGCGCCGACGGCGATGAGCTGGGGTGACCAGCGCTGCTGCTTGGCCGCGTTGAGCACCTTGGCGATGGTGTGGGAGTCCGCGGAGACGAAGTAGAGCATCTGCACGCCGTCGTTGCGCATCTGGATGATGTCGGCGGTGAAGTCGGTCTCCCCCGGCGAGTAGTTGCGCACGTAGTCCCAGTGGTAGCCGACCGACTCCGACGCCGCGCGGATGCCCTTGAAGATCTCCACCGCGGAGCCGATGTTGCCGACCAGGGACGCCGCATGCGTGACGGCGCCGGGGAACTTCTGCTTGTAGTACTGGAGCGAGCCGAGGCGGTAGCCCGGTACCAACGGGTTGATGCTGAACGAGTTCTTGAGGCCACCTGCCTGCGTGCTGAACGAGACCGCGACCTCGGACATGTCCTTGTGCTGCTGGAGCACCGGGGCGCCGCAGTTGTCGTAGAGCGACAGCGAGCTGACCCAGCCGAAGACGTGACCCGCCTGCGCGAGGTGCTGGGTACGGTTCTGACCGCAGTCGAGCTGGTCGTCAGCGACCTCGAGCCGCAGCTGCCGGCCGAAGATGCCACCCTGGCTGTTCACGTAGGCGAAGTAGGCCTGCGCGCCGTAGACGTCGCCGGAGAACAGCC
>JAOPVZ010000090.1 GCA_025965935.1 Frankiales bacterium
CCAGGAGATCGAGAAGACCACCAGCCAGCTGCCGGTGAACAGCTTCAGGTCCAGCACCCGCACGACCGTCTCCAGGACGAGCAGGTGCCACAGGAAGATGCCGTAGGAGATCTCACCGAACAGCTGCACCGGCCGGCTGCCGAGCACGCCGGTGCCCGGCCCCTGCCGACGGGGGGCCAGGGCGAGCGGCAGCACGACCAGGACGGCGCAGGCTGCGTACAAGAGGTTCTTGACGACCGCCTCCCAGGTGGTGGGGAGGCCCTCGAGGCTGCGGGGGCCGGCGACGGGCGAGGTCGCCACGGCGAACAGCGCCAGCGACGTCGCCCAGCAGGTCGCAGTCGACCGGGCCAGCGTCTCGAGCTGTGCCATCCAGCCGGACGCGACGTCGGCCTCGAGTCGCACCTGCACGAGAGCGAGGGCCATGCCACCGGCGAACCAGTCGAGGTAGCCGGGCAACCACTGCCCAGCGTTGTGAAGGCTCAGCCAGTCGGTCTGAGTGGTCAGCACCTGCCATCCCACGCTGATCGACGCGACGATCGCGAGCACGGCGAGTGGGCGGCGGCTGGTGGCCGGTCCACGTCGGCCGAGCACGAGGACGGCGAGCACTGGCAGCAGCAGGTAGAAAGCAACCTCCGTGCACAGGCTCCACGTCTGCGTCAGCCCGTAGCGCTGCAGGCCCGGGCTGTAGATCTGCGTGAGCGTCAGGTGCCGGATCCAGGTGTCCGGTCCCCGCATGCCGGCATTCGAGGACAGCAGCAGCAGGCACGCCGCGACCGCCAACCAGTAGGCGGGCAGGATGCGCAGCCCTCGGCGCCAGAGGTAGTCCCGCGTCCCGGGCCAACGCGAACGGTCCGTCACCGCGGCCAGCACGAACGGACGGAACAGCAGGAAGCCCGAGAGCACGAAGAACAGCGCGACGCCGATGTCCAAGCGGGCCAGGCTGCCTGACAGGGGTCCGCGGACGCTGCGCCCGGTCTGGAAGGCGACGTGCGTGGCCAGGACGGCGGTCGCGCCGACAGCGCGCACGGCGTCCAGCCCGGGGAACACCCGGCGGGGCCGCCCAGGCGGTGGCGAGGGATCGACCGGCGGGGTCGCGAGCAGGGCGGTCATCCCGGCAGCGCCACAGGAGTGCCGACCCGGACCTCGGTGGTGCAGACCGAGGCGTCCGCGGCCAGGCTGTCGATCCGCACCGCGCCGATCGGACCGGACAGCTGCAGGTAGATGGCGTTCACTCCCTTGTGCAGGTGCACGTGGATGGACTGCCGGGCGGCTGTGATCACGGCTCGGGTGTCCTCGCTCGCGATGTAGGCGATCCGCATCGTCCAGGTGTAGTCGAACACCGGCGTTGCCATGGGGATCACCGCGCCCACCGGGCCGGACGCAAGCCATCCGCAGGAGGGGATCGGACCTGGCTCGGCTCTCGCGCCGTCGAGATAGGCACGCCGGACGTGCCCCTCTTCGTCCAGGATCCGCAGGTCGGTGGCCGTACCCCCCGTCTTCAGCACGGGAGGGAGGTCTGGCAACGGGGCCAAGGCTCGGGACACGCTGTTGTACGGGAAGAAGAGCAGTCCCATCATGCCCTTGGGAACCGCGTTGTCGTACAGCACCGCGCTGCTCGGGAGCCCGGCCAGGTCGTGCCGGGCCGTCGCCACGTAGGCCGCCCCGGGGTTGTCGTGCCAGGCCGCGTCGAAGCGGACGGTCGACAGCGTGGAGGAGGCCAGCAGCGCCAGGACCGTCCCTCGGACGAGCACCATCCTGGAGTGCTGCGACAGCGACCAGTGCCGGCCCGCTGCGTCTCGGAAGCGGTCCAGCACTGCCATGACCCACGACCGGTGTTCGAGCCGCATCAGCTGCCCCTTCGCGACCTCACCCACCATTGGCAGCAACGCCAGCGCGAGGGCGAGGGCAGCGAGCAGCGCGACCTCGGCGTAGTAGCGCAGCGCCAGCCCGATGACAGGCCCGATCTGGTTGCGACCGGTCGCCAGCAAGGCAGCCGTCGCCAGGAAGTACGCCGAGGGCAGGAGCCAGGCGCGGGCGGCCTGCCGGTAGACGACGGCACTCCCGACGACGACCAGGAGCAGGACGATCGTGGACACCGTCGAGAGCAGCGCCCCTGGGGCCGGCACGGTGTTGGTGGAATCGCCGAACGAGGTCCACTGCCACGGTCCACCGAGGACGGTGGTGCGGAGTCCGCGCCAGGACGTGGTCACCAGGTCGAGGAAGGCCGTCGGTGTCGTGGCGCCCTTGACCGTCGAGTCGACGGCGTTGCGGTAGTAGGCGTAGTAGCCGCCCAGCGCGACGACCCACAGCACCCACACCCGCCAGTGCAGTGCGGCAGCACCCCAGAGCCGGCGCCACCAGCCGCCCGGCACGGTGTACATGGCGGTGAAGAGGAACACGATGGGCGCGAACAGCAGCATCTTCTCGAAGAACGCCAACCCCAGCAGGAAGGCCGCGAGCGCCAGCACGCCGGTGCGCCACCGGCCGGTGCGGAGGTACTTCACGTGCAGGTAGAGGCAGGACACCATGCCGAGCATCGCCGGCACCTGGTTCAGCGCGGCCGCCCACCAGGCAAAGCCGGTGAGGGTCGCCGGCGTCAGCAAGAACAGCGCCAGCGGTACGAGGACGGCCTTCCGCCTGCCGAACAGCTCGACGAGGAGCATGAGCAGCACGACGCCGGTGGCGGCCTCGAGGACGAGGTCGAAGGCGACGCCCGGCCAGTTCGCCAGCGGGGCCAGCTTGGTCGACACCCACACGAGCACGAAGGAGCCGGGCATGAGATGCCCGTTCCACGCGTCGAACAGGTAGTGCCGGCTGGTGAGCGACATGGTCGCTGCGCGGTACTCGAACGCGTAGTCGTCCTGGGTGAGGAAGCCCCGGAGGCCGACCCACGCCCGTAGGAGCGCCTGCACCACGACGAGGGCCAGGCCTGCCCACAGGACTCCCCGGCCGGCAATGGAGCGCGTCGCCGGCGGCTCGACCTCGGGGCCGGTCTCGTCGACGTCGACGGCGGGCTCGTCAACATCGGCGACGTCGGGACTCACTTCCGGTGCCTGGCGCGGTCGGGCACGGGTCACGTCAGCGCCGCCGTGCCGTGCAGTCGAGACGTCGCTGTGGCACGCAGCGAGACCATCGTCGCCACCGCGGCGCAGCCAGCGGCGATCAGCACGATGCCGGTGAGCCCGGGGCGCAGCAGCAGCACGACCAGCGCCTCGACGGCGGCGGTCGCCCACAGCACCCGGCCCACGCTGCTCACACCACGGGCGATGCCGCCGTAGAGCAGCAGCTGCAGGACCGCGAGGCAGGCGCCCTCCACCGCGAACAGCCCGAGCCGACCGGCGAGCGAGGCGTAGTGGTCGCCCAGCAGCAGACCGAGCACCGATCCGGGGAGGGCGGTCGTCACGAGCACCTCGAGCAGGCCAAGACCGCCGACCAGCATCGCGGACCGGCGTGCCAGGAGGGTGTCACCGGCAGCCAGCCTCGGGACCACCAGCACGGCGACGAACTGCGGCAACCAGAAGCAGGCACGGACCACGAGGCTACCGGCGGCATAGCGGCCGGAGTCGTCGCCGGGAAGCACGTGCCGCGCGAGCAGCAGGTCCTCGCCGGCCAGGGTCAGCAGGGCGAGGACGCCGCTCATCGCGACCGCCAGCTCGCGGACGAACCCGGCGGGTGCCTCCCCGGTGCCCGGTGCCCGCTCCCGCCGAACGAGAGCCAGTCCGAGCAGGCAGCTGAGGACAGCGCCTGCCGTGACCCCCGCCAGGCCGTAGGTCACGCCGGGCGCGAGGAGCAGCCCCACCACACCGCCGACCACGCGCAGCGCCGAGACGGCCAGGAAGAGCACGGCGAGGGCGACGAAGCGCTCCCGGCCTTGGAGCACGCCCTGTGCTGTCCCGGCGAGGGCCAGCGGCCCCAGCGACAGGACCATCCAGACGACCCCCAGCACGGAGACGTGCAGGAAGGCGGCGAGCAGCGGCGACAGAGCGAGACCCAGGCAGGTCAGGCCCGCGGCGAAGGCGACTGCGGTGCGGAGGAGCCGCGCGACCTCCCGCCCCCGGTCGGTCGCGTCGCCGCGGCGCAGCGCGATGTGCCGCGCCGTCACCGTCTGCAGCGCCAGCATGGGCACGGCGCCGACCAGGGCAAGGCCGAGCACCGACCCGAACGCTCCGAACCCCTCAGGGTCGAGGGTGTGGCTGGCCACGAGCTGCAGGACGTACTGCAGCGCGTTGGCTCCCGCCATCGCCGGGCCGAGGAGCGAGCCGGCGCGCGCCAGGGACGGGCCCCGGTCGAGCTCGAGCTCCGTCACAGCGGCAGCCGCCGGAACAGGGGTCGCGGGAGGTGCCTGAGCGCGGACATGACGAAGCGCAGGCTGCCCGGCACCCACACGGTCTGCTTCTGCGACCGAAGGGCCGCCAGCACCGCGACCGCGACCGCCTCAGGCGTGGTGCTCAGCGGCGCGGGCTCGAGGTGCTCGGTCATGCGCCCGCGGACGAACCCGGGACGCACGACCAGCACGTGCACGCCGCTCCCGAGCAGGCTGTCACCCAAGCCGGTCGCGAAGGCGTCGAGCCCCGCTTTGGTCGAGCCGTAGAGGAAGTTCGAGCGGCGAGGACGCTCGCCGGCGACGCTCGACAGCACGACGAGCGCGCCATGCCCCTGTGCCCGCATGGCCTGTGACACCAGCAGCCCGACGGACACGGCGGCGGCGTAGTTGGTCTGCACCACCTCCATGGCCAGCGCGAGCTCGCGCTCGGCGGTCGCCTGATCACCGAGGACCCCGAAGGCCAGCACGGCCACGTCGATGTCGCCGCCGGCGAAGGCCCGGGTGACGAGCTCGCCATGGCTGCGCAGCTCGGTCGCGTCGAACGGCAAGACCTCGACGGTCGCGCCCGCTGTCGCGAGCCGCTCGGCCGCAGCGGTCAGTCGGTCGGAGGGCCGTCCGGCGAGGACCACCCGGAGGGCGCCGGCGGCGAGATACCGGTCGACGATCGCGAGGCCGATCTCGGAGGAGCCGCCGAGGAGGAGGACCGACTGTGGTTGACCGAGGGAGCTCATCACAGCGACAGCCTCCTGGACAGGTCGGACGTGAAGACATGGTGGGGGTCGACCCGGTCGCGGACCGCTCGCCACTCGGGCAGCCGGGGGTACATGGCGGGCAGGTGCTCACGGGGCAGCCGGGCGTCCTTGGCGAGGTACACCCTCCCTCCGGCAGCGAGCACCAGCTCGTCGAGGCGGTCGAGGACGGCGGCGAGCCCCGGTACGCCGGTCGGCAGGTCGAGTGCCAGCGTCCAGCCCGCCATCGGGAAGGACAGCGGGCCGCGGTTCCCCGGCCCGAAGCGCTTCAGGACGGTGAGGAACGACGGGGTGCGGGCCGCGCTTAGGAGCGTGACGGCGGTCCGGACCGCATCGACCCCCTTCTCCGGTACGACGAGCTGGTACTGCACGAAGCCACGAGGGCCGTAGACGTTGTTCCAGCCGGCCACGCCGTCCAGCGGGTGGAAGAAACCGGCCAGGCCCTGCACCTGACCGCGCGCGGCCCGAGGCGCCTTGCGGAACCAGACCTCGTTGAAGGCCGCGACCGTGCTGCGTCGCAGGAGCCCTCCCGGGACGATGGGCGGCACCCGCAGCGACGCTCGTGGCGCGAACGAGAGTGGGTCGGCCGATGCGGGCAGCTCATCCCGCCGGCTGTGCCGGCCGCGCGTGAGAACCCCGCGTCCCGTCGCCCGGCCCCGCGCGAGCAGGTCCACCCACGCGACGGAGTAGGTGTAGTCGGCGTCGCCGCGGACCATCCGGTCCATGACGTCGTCGAGATCGGCGGCCCGCTCGGTGTCGACCGTGACGCGGGACGTCTCGACCGCTCGCAGCTGCAGCCGCACCCTCGTCACGACCCCGGTCAGTCCCATGCCTCCCACCGTGGCCCAGAACAGGTCGTCGGCAGGGGAGAGCCGGCGCTCGCCACCGTCCGCGGTGACGAGCGAGAGCTCGAGGACGTGCTGTCCGAAGCTGCCGTCGACGTGGTGGTTCTTGCCATGGATGTCAGCGGCCACCGCTCCGCCCAGCGTCACGAACCTGGTGCCTGGCGTCACCGGCACGAACCAGCCCTCATGCAGTGACATCCCCATCAGGGCATGCAGGCTGAGGCCGGCATCTGCCTCGACGACGCCGGTTTCATGGTCGAAGGAGTGGACTCGGCAGAGCGTCGTCATGTCGAGCACGACGCCGCCGGCGTCCTGCGCGGCGTCGCCGTAGCTGCGGCCGAGCCCGCGAGCCACCAGCCCGCGCGGCCCTGCGGCCTGGACGGCCAGGCTCACGTCCTCAGCCGTGCCGACGGGCAGCAGGCGCGCTGACGTGGGGGAGGTCCTGCCCCAGCCGGCGAGCAGCCGGCGGTCAGACACCAGCAGCGCCCAGTCCGAACGTCACGAGCCAGCACAGCGCGATCAGCTGGAGCGCCCGGTCGTTCAGGGCGATGTCCTCGGGCGCGGCGGCCAAGCCGCGGTCGACGTCGAGGGCGTAGCGGAGCACAGCCAGGAGGAAGGGCGCCACGGACAGCGCGCTCCAGGGGGCTGTCGTGCCGCCTGGGACGGCCGTGCCCACCTCGAACGCCCACAGGCAGTAGGCCGTCAGCAGCACACCCGCCGACATGCCCCAGACGAACCGCAGGTACGTCGTGGTGTAGCCGTCGAGCGCGGCTCGGACCCCGCCGGCGTCCGGCCCGAGGGCGACGAGCTCGGAGTAGCGCTTGCCGCTCACCATGAACAGCGAGCCGAAGGCCGACACGATGAGGAACCACTTCGACAGCGGCAGGCCGGCCGCAAGGCCGCCTGCCATGGCGCGCAGCAGGAAGCCGCTCGCGACGATGGCCATGTCGATGACGGGCTCGTCCTTGAGGCCGAGGCTGTAGGCCTGCATGAGCCCGACGTACACCGCCATGCAGGCGGCGAGCTGGAGGTGTCCCGTCAGCGCGGGGACGACGACCGAGCAGGTGAGCAGCACTGCCGCGCACGTCACCGCCAGCCGCACCGGCACGTCACCCCGGGCGACCGGTCGGTGCCGCTTGTCCGGGTGGAGCGCGTCGGATGCCCGGTCCCGGACGTCGTTGAAGAGGTACGTGCCTGCGGAGGCCGCCGTGAACGCGCCGAAGGCGAGCAGGGTCGCGAGGACGACCCCGGCGTCCAGCTGCCTGGCCGCCGCGAGCGGAGCCGCAGCCACGAGCACGTTCTTGACCCACTGCCGGGGGCGCAGCGCCTCCACGAGCGACCGGACCCGTCCGTGTCGCGCGACGGGCGGCGCGGTGAACAGCGCGATGGCGGGCGGGGCCGGCGCCTCCTCGCGTGGGGCGGGGACCTGGGCGATGCGGGTCACGAGCCGACCGCCTCGGGGTCGAGCAGGATCAGGTCGTCACCGGGCCGGCTCGGGGACGGGATCGCGAGCACCGGCCGCGGGACCGCTGCAGGACGGCGTCCAGCTGCGGTCACCAGCACATCCTCGAACCGGTCGGCCGTCCTCGTCCAGGTGAAGCCGCGGGCGTGCGTGGTGGCGGACCTCCCCATCGTGGCGCGCAGCTGCGCGTCGCCGAGCAGCTCGGCGATCTGCTCGGTGAGGTCCGCCTCGTCCTCTGCCAGCAGGCCGGTCGAGCCGTGCAGCACCGACTCGGCGACCCCCCCGGCGGACCGGTAGGCGACAGTGGGCGTGCCGTGTGCCGCCGCCTCGATGACGCACAACCCCCAGCCCTCCTTGACCGAGGGCGTCACGAGCACCCAGGCGCGGCTCAGCAGCTCGTGCTTCTTGTCCTCGTCGACGAAGCCGGTCAGCTCGACCCGGGACGTCAGGCCCAGGCGGTGCACCTCGTCGCGGATCTCCTGCTCCCACCAGCCTTGGCCGGCCACCGTGAGGCGAAGGTCGGGGAACCGGCCACTGAGCGCCGCCAGGGAACGGACGGCGTGCTCGACCTGCTTGTGCGGGACGAGCCGGCCCAGCACGAGCAGCTCGGGCTGCGTAGAACGGCCGGTGCCGGCGCGCGGTGGCGGTGCACCGTTGTGCACGACGGTCACGCGGTCGCGGTCGACCCCGAGCGCGACGAGGTCGTCGGCGCTCCTGACGCTGACGGTGACGTAGCGGCAGCGACGGAAGGCCCTCGGCGCCAGCCACGACTCGACCCACCATCCGACGCGAGCCGCGAGCCGGCCGCCCCAACCGGTGCCCAGCGCGATGGACCACTGCTCGCGGTGAACGTGGTGGCAGAGCACGACCACCGGCCGCCGGGTGAGCAGCCGTGCGAAGAACGGCATCCCGTTCTGGACATCCACGACCACGTCGAACCGCCCGGCACGACGAAGCAGGATCCGCAGGGCGGCGCGCAGGTAGACGGTGAACCGGCCCCCGGCCCGCAGTACCCGGACACCACCGACCTCGCTCCTGCGTTCGGAGCCGGGGTACCGGGCGGTCAGCACCGTGATGACGTGACCGGCGCGCACGAGGCCGGCCAGGACGTGGTCGAGGTAGAGCTCCGCGCCGCCGCCCTCCGGGTGGCCGCTGTCGCGCCAGCTGAGCACCAGGACGCGCAGCCCCGACGGATCTGTCGGGGGTGATGTGGTCACAACGTCGCCCTTCGTGCGCGGAGAACCTCAAACTAGGTGCGCAACAGCGGCGTTTCAGCCGATCTCCAAAACCGGAGCCTTGGGCGTGTCCTGACAAAGCATGACAAGTACCAGCAGTGTGATCGGAGCGTAATCGAGGCGCATACGACGTTCGCCTGCAGTTTCCTGCACCGGGTGTCTATGTTGTGGATCACACGGCGACGCCGCCGTCACAAGGAGGAAACGCATGACGACCCTGGTAGCGGCCGGGCTGGCCGTAATTCTCGCGATCGGGACGGCCGTGGGTGTGGTCCAGGCACTCAACAGCGATTCGACGGACCGGGTCGCCCCGGCGTCCACGGCTCCCGTCTACGGCTCGCGCTGATCAGGGGGAACAGACGATGACGACTGCAACGATGGCAAGGCCGGCCGGTCCAACGGGACTGCGGCGGCTGTGGTACCGCGAGCTGGACCACTACCCGGACCAGGCCCGCCGCTACACGATGCTCGGCATCGTCGTGCTCTCGACGGTGATCCTGTACTACGAGAACTACATCGGCGGCGCGGTCGCGACCCAGATCCTCGCGGGCCTGCACATGTCGTTCAACTACTACGTGTACATCCTCGTCGTGGCCAACGGCCTCGGCGCCTTCGCCTCGCTCGCCGCCGGCTTGGCGGACAAGTTCGGCCGGGCGAACCTGGTCGCATACGGCCTGGTCATCACCGGTGCGCTCACGCTGTTCGGCATCCCCAACGCGAGCACCAAGATGGAGTTCGCGGTCATCACCGCACTGCTCGGCGTCGTCGAGGGCGTCATCCTCGTGGCGACTCCCGCGTTGGTCCGCGACTTCAGCCCCCAGCTCGGGCGGGCCTCGGCGATGGGCTTCTGGACGCTCGGTCCCGTCGTCGGCAGCCTGGTCGTCAGCGAGGTGTCCAGCCACACGCTCAAGCACCTCGACGCGTGGCAGGACCAGTTCATCATCTGCGGTGTGGTCGGGCTCGTCGTGGCTGCGCTCGCCCTCGTCACGCTGCGCGAGCTGGCACCGGCGCTGCGCGACCAGCTGATGGTCAGCATGCACGACAAGGCGCTCGTCGAGGCCCGAGCCCGCGGCGTCGACGTGGACGCCGCCGTCGCCAACCCGCGCCAGGTGCTCACGCCGGGGATCGTGGCGTCCGCCTTCGCGATCGGGGTCTTCCTCCTCGGTTACTACACCGCCGTGGCGTTCTTCCCGATCTTCTTCCAGACCGTGCAGGGCTTCACCGCCGACCAGGCAAACGGCCTGCTCAACTGGTACTGGGCGTCGAACGCGATCTCGCTCGTGGTCGCCGGCGTGCTCTCGGACCGTCTGCGGGTCCGCAAGCCGTTCATGCTCTTCGGCAGCGTCTTCGCGCTGGTCGTCACTCTCATCATCCGCCACGTCACACCGCAGACCGACATCAGCTACTCAGCGTGGGCGTTCCTGCTGACCTGTGTCGGCATCTACGGCGGCTTCGCCTTCGCCTGCTGGATGGCGTCGTTCACCGAGACCGTCGAGGCCGTGAACCCGGCGCTCACCGCCTACGGGCTGGCGGTCTGGGGCTGGCTGCTCCGGGTGATCGTGGCGGTCTCCTTCCTCATCCTGCCGCACGTCATCAGCTCGGTGACCCCGCTGGTCGAGCACGGCGCGACCGTCCAGGCCGCGGCTACCCGAGAGGCGCGCTACCTCCCGACGGTCCAGGCCAACCAGGCCTTCCTCAACGACGTGAACGCCCGCTACCCGGACGGCAACGTCCCGGCTGACGTGCAGAAGGCGGTCGTGGAGAAGGTGGGGGCCGACGTGGCGCTGCGGCTGACCACCCCTGAGGGCAAGGCGGACTTCGCGCTCCTCGGCACGGTGGGCACGCAGGTGCAGAAGGCGCAGAAGGACTCGCCCGGGCAGTGGCAGACCTGGTTCCTGATCTGCGCGCTCGGCCAGCTGTTCTTCATCCCGATGGTGTTCGTCCTCAAGGGCCACTGGAGCCCGCGGAAGGCGCGCGAGGAGGCCGAGGCGCACGAGGCCATGGTCGACGCGGAGCTGCGTCGCATGGCGTCGCCGTCGGTGGACATCGCGGCACCGCGTCCGGCCGCCGACGAGAAACCAAGGGCCACGCCCAAGCACTGACCGACAGCACGACCCGCCAGCACGCTGGCGGACCGATGGCCCCCGGCATCAGCCGGGGGCCATCGGCGTTGTGGGGCTCGTCACCCGGCCCTCGGCAGTCACCCGAACGCACGTCGGTCGTTGCCCTGGCATGGCGCTCGGGGGGAAGAAGCACCTCGTCGCGCTGCTCGGCACGATCCTCGCCTGCTGCCTGGCGGCCGGGACGCTTGCCGCACTGGCCCCGACGGCGGCCGCTTCTTCAGACGCGTCCCGCTCCGCCGCTGCCTGCACCCGTCCGGCGCCCCGTACGGCCGCCGGCTACCAGGCGATGTTCGACGCGAAGAACGATCGGACGTGGGCAGGCGGTGACCAGGCGGCCACCGTGCCCCTGACGGACGGCCGGGTCCTGTGGCTGTTCGGCGACACCATCCGCGGCACCCGCCGGCCGGACGGCTCGCGGTCACCGGACAGCGCGTTCGTGCACAACTCGATGCTCCTCCAGACGGCCGGCTGCCTGGTTGCGGTGCCGGCCGTGGCGGAGGTGATCCCGAGCCCCCGCGACGGCGAGTGGTACTGGCCGCAGGACGGCGTCGTGCAGGGCGACCGGCTCGTCGTCTTCTGCGCCCGGGTCCGC
>JAOPVZ010000124.1 GCA_025965935.1 Frankiales bacterium
CTGCCGAGCGAGCCGCACGACGTGCGCGTCGACGCCGTGGCCACCCCCTCGTCGGGCGTCCTGCGGTTCCCCGCGAAGATGTAGGCCCATGGGTGCCTTTGACGACGTCCTCGCCAGCAACGAGTCCTACGCCGCTCAGTTCGTCGACACCGGCTTGCCCGGTCAGGCCCGGAAGGGGCTGGCCGTGGTCACCTGCATGGACTCGCGCATCGACCCGCTGCGGATGCTCGGCCTCCAGCCGGGCGAGGCCAAGATCCTGCGCAACGCCGGCGGTCGCGTGACCGACGACGTGCTCCGCACCCTGGTCCTGGCCACCCACCTGCTCGGGGTCCACCGGGTGCTCGTCGTCGAGCACACCGACTGCAAGATGGCCTCGGCCACCGATGAGGACGTGCACCGCACCATCTACGAGGCCTCGGGCATCGACACCCGGTCGCTCGTCTTCCAGACGATGGACGACCAGATGTCGACGCTCGCGCACGACGTGCAGCGGGTCCGTTCCTCGCCGTACCTGCCGGAGGGCACCGTCGTCGGCGGCTTCCTCTACGACGTCCGCACCGGCCGGCTCAAGGAGATCGCCTAGAGCTGGACGACGTGGCCCCTCCGCGGCGGTGTCTCGCCGGCCAGCGTCTCGACCCAGTCCGCCTGGAGCGCCTCGGGCCCCACTCCCAGCACGATGTCGACCCAGCCCTCGACGACGGGGGCGAAACGGCGCCAGGCCTCTGCGTGCCGCGCCTCGACCCCGTCGGGTCCCCAGTCGGCGTACCGCTTGCGCATCTGGTCGGGCGCGAAGAAGAAGGTCGGTCGGCCTCCGGGCAGGCCCTGGGTCCCGCCCAGGTCCGGCGCGGCGTCGTGGTGCGCGGCCCCGACGACGGCCGAGTGCAGCGGCGACAGGTGGTCGTGCACCGCCCGCCGCAGACCGGCGTTGCCGGCCACGTCGACGTACACCGCCTTCGAGGCCGGCAATGAGGTGACCTCGTCGTAGGTGACGACCTCGTCGTAGCAGCCGAGCGACTCGGTGAACGCCTTGTTGCCCGGCGAGGTCAGGCCGACGCGATGGACGCCGTCGAGCAGGAACGCCGTGCCGTAGGAGGTCTTGCTCGACGCGCTGCTGATGACCGCGGTGTCGGCGCCGAACAGCCCGTTGTCGCTGAGGAAGTCGGCCAGCATGAAGCTCGTCATGAACAGCGGCCGGTAGAGCACCTGCAGGTCCTCCTGCACCGGCACGTACGCCGGGTCGTGCGTCGTGGTCGTCAGACCGTTGTACGGCGAAGGCAGGTGCTGGCGGTGCGGGCTGGCGTCCCGGAAGCCCTTCGCGTCGACCTTCGACGGCTCGACCACCAGGTGGCTCGACGTCGGCAGGTACCCGTAGAGCCGGGTGCCCTCCTCGACGCCCTCGGCCCGCGACTTCGCGACCTCGGCGAAGCCCCAGAGGGGCACCCGTCCGAAGCCGTCGGATGCGGGGAAGAAGTCCCAGTAGTGCATGGCATCGCCGAAGACGGCGTAGGTGACGTTGTTGGCCGTCATCCCGACACGGTCGACCTTGAGCAGGACCTGGCCGTCCTCGATCGTTGGCTCGGGCACCTCCACGATCGAGGTGCGCGAGAGGTCGGAGCGGTCGACGAGCAGGTCCCAGGACATGCGCCCGAAACTAGACGGTGACGCCCACCGGGATCGAGATGCCGACGCCGCCTCGGGTGTCGGCGCCGTAGCGGGCCTTCTCCTTGGCGAGGTCGAGCGGCTTCGGGCGCGGGTCCGCGTCCGCCTCGTCGCCGGTGAGCAGGTGCGCCGGGATCAGCCAGACGACCTCGAACTCGATGCCGTCCGGATCCTTGGCGTAGAGCGACTTCGTGGCGCCGTGGTCGCTCATGCCGACCAGCGCGCCCGCTTCGGACAGCTTGACGAGGTGCTCCTCGAGGTCGTTGAGCGACTCGACCTCCCACGCCAGGTGGTAGAGCCCGATACCGCGCTGCTGCGGCGCATTCCCGACCTCGAACAGCCCGAGGTCGTGGTCGTTGGTCGACCCGGGCGCCTGCAGGAAGGCCGCGCCGGGGAACGCCAGCTTGGTCCGGAAGCCGAGCACGTCGCCGTAGAACGCCACAGAGCGCTCGACATCGCGGACGTAGAGGACGGCGTGGTTCAGGCGGTGGATCGCCATGGTGCGCTCCCAGGTCGTAGTGGTCTCACCCTCCCACAACCTGTTTGAGCGTTCAACTATTTCCGGGCGCGGAGCGGCAGCCAGATCACCAGGCTGGTCAGCAGGAAGGCGATCGGGACGTGCACCGCCGTCCAGCTGTCCTTGCCGTCGTCGCGGATCGCGCCGCCGATGTAGGACTCCACGAGGAACAGCACGGCGAGCACGACGCTCCCGACAAGCAGGTCCTTGCGCGCCCGCAACCGGGCGACGGCGTAGATCGCCGCCGCGACCGCCAGCACCGTGCCGATGTGGGCACCCCACGCGTGCGCGTCGATCCAGCGCGTCGAGGCGTCCCGCTTCCCGTCGTACCGGAGAAAGACCCCGGCGAAGACGAACTGCAGCAGCACCACCAGGGCGATCAGCCCGGTGAGCGAGGAGAAGAACGGATCGCGGTCGACGCTCTGCACACTTGCGCGGACGGCGGTCGTCGGGGCAGTGGTCATGGCTCCTCCTGAGGGGCGACGGACAGTGCCCAGGGACAGGCCCGGCCGACGGATGTACGGGGGGGTCGGGGGGTTCTGCACCACTTTGCCCCGGAGTTCTTGGGAGATTCTTGGGACGGTGTTTCAGGCGGGCAGCACGATCTCGAAGACCGCGCCGGTGTCGGAGGGAACCAGCGACAGCCGCCCGCCGTGCCGCAGCACCACGTCGTGGGTGAGGGCCAGGCCCAGGCCGTAGTGCGCCCGGCCCGCCCGCTGCCCACCGGAGTGGAAGCGCTCGAAGACGCGCGACGCCGCTTCCGGTGACAGGCCCTTGCCGGTGTCGGCCACCTGCACGAAGGCCTCGCCACGACGACGCCCGACGGACACCGTGACGGTGCCTCCTTCCGGAGTGTGGTCGACCGCGTTGTCCACGAGAGAGAGGACCGCACGACGGATCGCGGGTGGCGTGACCCGGACCGGCACCGTCTCCTCTGGGCCGTCCAGCACGAGCGCCACCGGCACCGCCGCGGCGTGCGCCCGGGCACTGTCGACCGCCTTCGCCACGACCTCGCGCAGGTCCACCTCGACGAGCTCGCCCGGGTCGTCCGGCGCCGCCGCGAGCAGCAGGTCCTCGACGACCTCCCCCAGGCGCTGCACGTCCTCGACGACGCCACGCGCGTCGTCACGCACCTGCCCGGGAACGTCCGGCGGCAGGGTGCGCTCCAGCAGCTGCACCCTGGTGCTCAGCAGGGTCAACGGGGTGCGCAGCTCGTGGCTGGCGTCGGCCACGAAGCCCCGCTGCAGGCCGAGCGCCTCGGCCAGCGGCCGGACGGCCTGCCGCCCGATGAGCACGCCGAGGCCGGCGGCGACGAGGAGCGAGGCGACTGCCGCGCCGCCCATGGCCTTCAGCAGCCGGTCGCGCTCCTGGTGCTGCGGCCGGAGATCGACGGCAACCTGGACGAGCCCGGCACCTCGCCGCTGGGTGAGCACCCGGTACGACTCGCCGGCCACGTCCACCGTGGACAGGCCGGCGGCCCGCGTCCGTCGTGCGGCCAGCGGCGGCGCGAGGGCCCCGGGCAGACCGGGCGACGCCGACACCTGGCCGCCTGCGACGAGGACGATCCAGGAACCTTCCGGCGGGTCGGTGACGTCGTCTGCGGTCGCCGCCGTGCTCCGGATCAGCTGGTCGGTGGCGGCCTGCTGGTCGTGGACGACCACCACGGAGGCCAGGCCGATGATGACCAGCATGGCTGCGCCGACCACCGCGCTCACCTGCACGGCGACGCGACGGCCGCGACGACGCACGAGCCCTTCGTCGACGTTCACAGGTCGCCCATCCGGTACCCGAGCCCGCGCACGGTCCGGACCGCGCCGCGGCCCAGCTTGCGGCGGAGGTAGTGGACGTAGGTGTCCACTGCCGCATCGGACTCGGCGGCGTCGAAGACCTGGTCGAGCAGCTCGCTGCGGCTGAAGACCTGCCGCGGTCGGGCAGCCAGCAGCCCGAGCAGCGCCGCCTCCCGCTCGGACAGCGCCACCTCGGTGCCGTCACCGCGGCGGACGGTGCGGCTGGTCAGGTCCAGGGTGCCGTCGCCCACGCGCAGCACCAAGGCCCGTTCGGCGTGCCTGCGGGTCAGGGCGCGCAGCCGGGCGAGCAGCTCCGCCAGCTCGAACGGCTTGGGCAGGTAGTCCTCCGCGCCGGCGTTGAGCCCCTCGATGCGGTCCGACGTCGAGCCGCGCGCGGACAGCACCAGCACCGGGGTGCCGACCCCTCTCGAGCGCAGCCGGGCGATCAGGTCCAGGCCCTCGACGGCCGGCAGCCCGCGGTCGACGACCAGCACGTCGAAGGACCTGGTCAGCCCGAGGTGCAGCGCGCGGTGCCCGTCGGCGGCGTGCGAGACGTCGTACCCCTCCTCGCCGAGGACCCGCTGGAGCATCGCCGCCAGCTCGTGGTCGTCCTCGACGAGGAGCAGAGCGGTCACCGGAGCAGTGTGCCCGGCCAGCCCTGTGAGGTCGTGGTCCTGCCGTCCTTCGCGACCACCAGGGCGGTGTACGCCGGTCGGCTCGCGACGACCGACAGGGCCCCGTCACCGGCCACGAACGCGGCGGTGGCGAGCACGTCCGCCCAGGTCAACGACGGGCCGACCACCGTGACCGAGGCGACCCCGGTGGCCGCCGTGCCCGACCGCGGGTCGTAGAGGTGCTCGCCGCGCGCCGCCGTACCGCTCGTCGCGACGGCCGCGCCGGTGCTGGGCACGGTGGCGACCAGCCGGGTCCGGTCGAGCGGGTCCTCGATGCCCACGACGAACGGAACTCCGCTCGGGCACACCACCACGACGTCGCCGCCGGCGTTGAGGCACCAGTCGACACCGTCGACCGCGAGGTGCCGCGCGGCGCGCTCCACGGCCCAGCCCTTCACCAGGCCCGATGGGTCCCACGTGCCGTCCGGCCTGGTCGCGTCGAACAGGCCACCGGTCAGCGCCCGGGCCTCCTCGGCCAGCGCCGCCACCTCGCGGGTGTCCGGGTGCCGCTCAAAGACCTCGCCGCGAGCGATCCGGCTCACCTCGCTGTCCTCCCGGTACGGCGAGAGCAGCGCGTCGACCGAGCGGAGCTCGGCGTAGACCGACTCGACCGCGGTCGTCACTGCCGGCTGCGCCAGGTGTCCCCGGGCGAGCACGCTGACCGGCAGGCCCATGACCTGCTCCACCCAGCTCCGCCGGTCGAGCTCATCACCCATGACCGCAGCGTGCCAGCCGATCCTGCCAGCGGGTCAGGCGGTCCGATCACGGCCTTGGCCGCGCTGGCGCCGTTGTCACATTCGTGTCACGAGCCGTGATCATCCGTCGGTTCCCCCACGTGCAACGGCTGCGTGCGCTTCGCTCTGCCAGCACCGCGGACTGTCCGCGATGTGGGCGAGCGACGATCCGACATGCCGACTGTGGTCGCCATGGGCTGCCGGGGAGCAATGGCGAAACCGACGCCCTCGGTTTCTTCCAAGGGGTTCCTTTGTCCTGCACTCGTATCGCGACCAGCCGTGTCCAGCTGCGCGCGTCGCTCGCCGGCGTCGCCGTCCTCGCCGGCAGCGCCGCCGGCATCCTGCTCGCTCCCAGCGCCGACGCAGCCGTCGCCTGTCAGCCGACCGGCTACACGCAGGACGGGATCGATCTCACCGCGGCGCTCGTCAACCCTGGTGCCGTCACTGCCGACGTCGACGCCGCCGGCTGCAACATCGGCGTGTTCTTCGGCTCGGCAGGGTCGGTGACCGGCGCGCACATCAATGGCGCCCCGAACTACTACGGGATCCTCGTCCTCGGCGCGTCCGTGAACGTGAGCGGCGCCACGGTCAACGGGATCGGAGAAGCGCCGCACAACGGCGCCCAGCACGGCGTCGGGATCGCGTACCGAGAAGGCGCGACCGGCACCATCTCGGGCAGCTCGGTCTCGGATTACCAGAAGAACGGGATCGTCGCCCGTGACGCGGGAACGTCCGTCAGCGTCTCGGGAAACACCGTCAGTGGGGCAGGCCCGGTCGGCTACATCGCGCAGAACGGTATCCAGATCAGCTACGGGGCGACCGGCAGCGTGACCGGCAACAGCATCAGCGACAACGCCTACACCGGTACGAGCGTCACCGCATGTGGCCTGCTGATGTTCCAGGCCGACGGGGTCAAGCAGTCGAAGAACTCGTTCAGCGGCGACCAGAAGAACCTCTGCTCGGTCGGTCGCGGCGGCGGGAACGTCTCTGTCGGCTAGGCCCAACAGAGGTCGCTGAGCGACCAGCAACGTCAGGTTGACCTCGAGTGGCCTGACGTGGAGCACACGGGGGCGGGCAGCAGGTGCGTGGGCGACGAGCCCGACGCGCCGACTGCCCGCTCTGCGCGTTCGTGGGGCGCCAGCACGACAGCGACGCCTTCACGGTCGCCGTCGCCGGGCTGCGCGGCCATGACCTGCAGATCGTGTCTCGCTCGCCTAAGTGGTGAACTCCACCAGATCCGCGCAGAAGTCGCGGCCCACAGTGTCGTTGCGTCCGGTGGAGTCGCGCACGACCTGGAACGAGTCGGGGACATCGACGTCGTCGGACGGGTCGGAGGGGGTGCCGTTGTAGTCGACGTCGAAGGAGAAGCGAACCTGGCCCGGGTCGTTGAGCACCAGGTTGCCGTCGGTGTCGTAGTAGCGCGAGCCACCGGTGGCGATCACCAGGATGGTGATGGTGCCGTCACCGTTGTCGGTGATGACGTGGTCCTTGGCGTTCACCGAGAAAACGTTGGTGAACGTGCCGCCGGTGTCCAGATTGGTGAACACGTTCGTGCCGGACACGCTCTCCCGGTAGTACGGGAAGGGTGACGACCCGCGCTGATTTAAGTTGAAGTTGACCCAGACGTCCACATCGTTCTGGACCGGGGTGCCGGTGGACTCACAGGTGAAGAACTCAGTGGAGACGTCGTGAAAACGTCCCTTGTCCAGCGGCCTGGCGGTGGCCGGTGTGCTGGCGACCAGGGTGCTAGCGATGGCCAACCCGATGATGAGCAGTGCCGAACGTCCTCTCATGATCTCTCCCCTTTTGCCGGACGAGATGAATGAGACGAACGTGCCCGGAACTCCACCTATGTTGCGATAGCAAAAGAGGGGGATTGGCTGCTCGTGCCCGAACCCAGACCCAGCGTCACAGATGGCCATAATTTTGTTTCGATAAAATGTCGTTAGCGACCATTCCCATCGCCGCGAACGGCCGGCCGCGCGGGGCTCCAGGGCGCTCCGCACCCAGTGGTCTGATTGACGTACCCGACGCTGTCAGGAGCCCTCCGACGCGCGTGGCGTCGGGGGTCCCGGATGGTCCTGCCCCGGTCAGTCGCGCGGGGAGCTGATGCCGACCTTCACGCCGGGCTGGGGCTGGGCGCAGCGAGACCGTTTGCCCGCGCGGGGCGTCGTACCGCACAATTGGCACTCGACAGGTCCGAGTGCCAGGAGGAGTTGAGCGTGCCGACGTATCAGTACG
>JAOPVZ010000141.1 GCA_025965935.1 Frankiales bacterium
CCATCTCGACCAGGCCGAAGACGCCCAGCCGACCGAAGGCCACGGCCCACGGGTAGAGGAAGATGATCTCGATGTCGAAGACGATGAACAGCATCGCCGTCAGGTAGAACTTGATCGGGAAGCGGCCCCCGCCCATCGGCTGAGGGGTGGGCTCGATACCGCACTCGTAGGCGTCGTACTTGGCCCGGTTGTAGCGCTTCGGGCCGGTGAACGACGCAGCCAGGACGGAGAACGCTGCGAAGCCGAACGCGAGCACGAACAGCACGATGATCGGCAAGTACCACTGCAGCACTTCTCTGTCTCCTCTCAGTCGGGGCCAGCCTAGGGGTCGAGCGAGGGTGCTCAGGCTGCGGGGGCGACCCTCACCAGGCCGTTGATGACCCGGTCGAGCGCGTCCCCGCCACGGGGGTCTGTCAGGTTCGCGAGCAGCTTGAGCGTGAACTTCATCAGGAGCGGCCGCGGAAGGCCGTACTTGGTGGCGATCTTCATGACCTGCGGGTTGCCGATGAGCCCCACGAACACCCGGCCGAGCGTGTAGTAGCCGCCGTAGGTGGCCTTCATCGCCGCCGGGTAGGCCTGCAGCGCGCGCTCGCGCTGCGGACCCTCAGGACGGGCAAGAGCCTGTACGGCGACCTCCGCCGCGATCCTGCCGGACTCCATCGCGTAGGCGATGCCCTCGCCGTTGAACGGGTTGACCGCTCCGGCGGCGTCCCCGATGAGGATCAGCCCGTCCTGGTAGTGCGGCTGGCGGTTGAACCCCATCGGCAGCGCGGCACCCCGAACCGGGCCCTTCGCGTGCGCCTCGTCGAACTGCCACTCCGCCGGCATGGACGACGTCCAGCGGGTCATGAGGTCGCGGTAGTTGGTGTCCTGCCACGCCTTGGTGGTGTTGAGGATGCCGAGGCCGACGTTGCTGGTGCCGTCGCCCACGCCGAAGACCCAGCCGTAGCCGGGCAGCAGGTCGCCCTCGGGCGTGCGCAGCTCGAGCCAGGACTCGAGCATGTCGTCGTCGTGGCGGGGGCTCTCGAAGTACCGCCGCACAGCCACGCCCATCGGGCGGTCGTCGCGCTTGTTGATGCCCATCGAGATCGCCAGGCGGGCGCTGACACCGTCGGCGGCGATGACGACCGGCGCGCGGTAGGTCGCCTCGGTCTTGTCCGGGCCGACCTTGGCCGTCACCCCGACCACGCGGCCGCTCTCCACGACGGGGCCGGTGACGTTGGTGAGCGTCTGCAGCCGGGCGCCGGCCTTCTGGGCGCTCTGCGCGAGGAGGTCGTCGAAGTCCAGGCGCGGCCGCACCAGGCCGTAGCTCGGGTAGGACGCGAGCTCCGGCCACGGCAGCTCGAGCTTCACGCCGCCACCGATGATCCGCAGACCCGTGTTGCGGATGAAGCCGTTGGCCTCGGAGGTGTCGATCCCCATGTCGATCAGCGTCTTCACGGCACGGGGTGTGAGGCCGTCGCCGCAGACCTTCTCGCGGGGGAAGCTGGTCTTCTCCAGCAGCAGCACATCGAGCCCTGCCTGCGCGAGTGCGTGGGCGGCGGCGCTGCCACCTGGCCCGGCGCCGACGACGATGACGTCAGCGTCCTGCAGCGCGGTCACGGACCCTTCCCCTCTCGCTTGTGAAAACTTTCACGAGCGGCTCCACAGTGTACGACTCCCCGCCATCCGCCACACCCCGGCCTTCCTGCACTCTCGTGCGCCCCTGCCGCGCGCCCCACGCTCAGGCGTGCCAGGCGAAACGCCTTCGCGCGCGCCAGAGCTCAGGAAGGGGCGACGCCACGTGCGGGGTCAGCGGGTGGCGCGGTGGAGGGCGACGATGCCGCCCGTCAGGTCGCGCCACTCGACGCCGCTCCAGCCGGCCTGCTCCAGGACGGCGGCCAGCGCGGCCTGGTCGGGCCAGGCCCGGATCGACTCGGCGAGGTAGACGTAGGCGGCGGGGTCGCTCGAGACCTTCGTGGCCAGGCCCGGCAGCGCCTTCATGAGGTACTCGACGTAGACGGTCCGGAACGGCTTCCAGGTCGGGTGGCTGAACTCGCAGACGACCAGCCGGCCGCCCGGCTTGGTGACCCGGCGCAGCTCGCGGAGTCCGTCGACGGCAGACGCCACGTTGCGGAGCCCGAACGAGATCGTCACGGCGTCGAAGGACGCGTCGGCGAACGGCAGCCTCAGCGCGTCTCCGGCGACCAGCTGGACCGGCTTCCCGCGACCCTGCCGGAGCATCCCCAGGGAGAAGTCGCAGCCCACGACAACGGCGCCCGACTTCGCCAGCGCGGCGCTCGACGTCGCCGTACCGGCCGCGAGGTCCAGGACCCGCTCACCGGGCCGCAGGTCGAGGGCGCGCGCTACCGCCGTACGCCATCCCCGGTCCTGGCCGAGCGACAGCACGGTATTGGTGAGGTCATAGCGCGGCGCGACCTCGTCGAACATCGCCGCGACCTCGGCAGGGTCCTTGTCCAGGTTCGCTCGCGTCACGGCTCCATCATCGCCGGTGGCAGGACCGGTGCGCGACGGGAGACGCGGCTAGCCGCTGAAGTTGATGTCGCCGTAGGCCATGCCGACGGCGAAGGCGACGGCTGCGGCACCGAGACCGACGACGTCGAGGAACCGCTCGGGGCGGGTCCGGGAGATCAGCTGGCCCCAGAGACCGGTGACGACGCCGACCGCGCCTGCGGCCGCGCCGGCGATGTTCGCGTCGAGGACGACGAGCAGCAGCCCTGCCGCGCCGAGCGCCATGGTGAGGAGAGCGAGAGCACCGTCGACCGCGTGGGTGTCCTCGAGGTGGAGAGCAGCAGGTGCGTGCATGTGACCTCCGCGTGGGCTCGTTCCGCAGGGTGCGCCTCGAAGGGCGTCGACGCAAGGGCCACGCCTACGATGAACCCGTGGCGTCCCCGGCATCGCTCGACCTGCTGCAGGTCCGCAGCGTGCCGTTCGAGGCCCCGGCAAACCTCTTCGACCTGCTGCCGGCGGACGGCGCGCTCGCCTGGACATTGGGCGCCGAGGGGCTGGTCGGCTGGGGCGAGGCGGCCCGGCTCGAGCTCACCGGCGAGGACCGCTTCGCGCAGGCGCAGGCCTGGTGGGCCTCGCTGGTCTCGCGCGCCGTCGTGGAGGACGAGGTCGGCGTCCCGGGGTCGGGGCTGGTGGCCTTCGGGTCCTTCGCGTTCGACGCAGGGCAGGCGTCCTCGGTGCTCGTGGTGCCCCAGGTGCTGGTCGGCCGCAGGGACGGCCGCGGCTGGATCACGTACGTCGGCGGGCAGAGCGACGTGCACCCACAGCCCGCTCCGGAACCGCCGGAGGGCGTGCGCTTCGCCGACCTGAGCCGCAGCGGTCCGGAGTGGATGGGCGTCGTTGCCGATGCGCTGGCGCGGATCGAGACCGGCGAGGTCGACAAGGTCGTCCTGGCCCGCGACGTGGAAGCGGTCGCGGAGGCGCCGGTCGACGTGCGCTGGCTGCTGCGCCAGCTCGCCGCGCGCTACCAGGAGTGCTGGACGTTCTCCGTCGACGGGCTCGTCGGGGCGACCCCCGAGATGCTCGTGCGGCTGCGTGACGGCGTCGCCACTTCCCGCGTGCTGGCAGGCACGTTCTGGCCGAGCGGCGACGCCGCGAAGGACCTGCGCCAGGTCGACGTGCTCGCCCGCTCCATCAAGGACATCGAGGAGCACGGGTACGGGCTGCGTTCGGTCGCGGAGGCGCTCGAGCAGCACTGCTCGGCCATCGAGGTGCCGGCCGCGCCGTTCGTCCTCGAGCTGCCGAACGTCATCCACCTCGCGAGCGACGTGCGCGGCATCGTCTCCGACGGGTCGTCCTCGCTCGAGCTGATCGCCTCGTTGCACCCGTCCGCCGCGGTGTGCGGCACTCCGACCCCCGTTGCCCGCGAGATCATCCGCGAGATCGAGGGGCTCGACCGCGGTCGGTACGCCGGGCCGGTCGGCTGGCTGGACGCCAGCGGCGACGGCGAGTGGGGCATCGCACTGCGGTGCGGCGAGGTCGACGGCTCACGGGTGCGGCTGTTCGCTGGCTGCGGGATCGTGTCCGGCTCGGACCCGGCCCGCGAGCTGGCCGAGACCAACGCCAAGCTCGTCCCGATGCGCGACGCGCTGTCGTCCTAGAGCTGGATCGCCTGCGCTACAGCGGATCTGAGCTCCCGGTCGAGTTCGATCGCCTGCTGCCGGTCGGTCCGGGCCTCGACGACGCACAGGCCGGTGGTCGGCTCGAGAGCGCGCCGCAGCTCATCGAGGTCCGCCACCTTCGTGTACGGCGTGCGGCTGGCCGCACACAACGCCTGCAGGTCCATGCCGTGCGGTGTTCCGAACACCCGCTCGAAGGCGTCGGCGTGCTCGGGGGCGCCCTGCTCCAGCAGGCCGAAGATCGCGCCGCCGTCGTTGTTCGTCACCACGATCGTGAGGTCCGGCCGCGGCTCGTCCGGCCCGAGGACGAGGCCGTTGGCGTCGTGCAGGAAGGTGAGGTCGCCCATCAGCGCCACGGTGTGCTCGCCGAGGGCCAGGGCCGCCCCGACGGCGGTGCTGACGATGCCGTCGATGCCCGCGGCTCCGCGGTTCGCCAGGACCCTGGTGCGCGGGCGGGCGAGGAACAGGTCGCGCACCGGCTTGGAGGACCCGACCACCAGCGGTGCCGGGGAGGCCGCGACGGCAACGGCGACCGCCGGCTCGCTGAGGCCCGCGTCGAGCAGCGGTGAGACGACCTGCCGGGCGCGACGACCGGCCTCCAGCCAGCTGTCCAGCCAGCTGCTGCTGCCGCGTGGCCGTCCGGGTGCCGGCACCGCCGGCAGCACCCGTCCAGCCCGGTGGTGGGCGTCGGTCCAGGTGCCACGCTGCGCGACCACGTCGGAGGGGGCGCTCGCGATCAACCGGCCGATCGCCCGGCTGAGGGTCGGCCGCCCCACGACGAGGACCCGGTCCGCGTGCTGCTGGTCCGCCCAGCCCGGCGTCGCGACGATCAGCTCGGCGCAGTCGACGACATTCGGGCCGACGGCCCCGGCCGACGGCTCCGCCACCACCGGCCAACCACGCGTCTCGGCAAGCACGACCGCCGACAGGTCTGCGCCGTCACCGAGCACCACCACGGTCCGGTCGGGCAGGTCGTCCTCGACCGTGACGGCCGCCGGACGGGTCCGGCTGGTCCACGGCGCGCCGTCCGCTCGCCCGGCAGGGACGCCGGCCCCGTCCGGCACGAGCGGCTCACGGAAGGCGAGGTTGAGGTGCACCGGACCTGGTGCGGTGCCGAGATCGCCTGCTGCACAAGCGATCGCCCGACAGACGAGTCCCCGCCAGTAGTCCTCCTGGCCCTGCTCGGGGGCGCCGACCTCGACGAACATCCGCGCGCTGTCGCCGTACAGCTTGACCTGGTCGATCGTCTGGTTGGCTCCGCTGCCGCGCAGCTCGGGCGGCCGGTCGGCGGTGAGGACCAGCAGCGGGACCCCGGTGTACGACGCTTCGACGACCGCAGGGTGCAGGTTTGCCGCCGCGGTGCCTGAGGTCGTGACGACAGGCACCACGCGACCGGACGCCTTCGCGAGGCCGAGTGCAAGAAAGCCGGCCGACCGCTCGTCGATGCGCACGTGCAGCCGGATGTCGGCGTCGTGCAGGGCGAAGGCGAGCGGGGCCGACCGCGACCCGGGTGCGAGGACCGCGTCCGTGACGCCGTTGCGGACCAGCTCGTCGACCAGCGTCCTGGCGAGCGCGGTCGACGGGTTCACGGCAGCAACTCAAGCACCCGCGCCAGCCGGTCGCGCCACCACTGCTGACGGTCGTCCGGGGCCGCGTACCGCTCGAGCAGCTCGCGCGACGGCGTCACCTCGCGCAGCGTCAGCGACCCCCCGTGCCCGTCGAGCGAGTGCTCGACCACGTCCGCGGCCATGAGCGAGGTCGTCGCGAGGCCACAGGCGAACGGCAGCGACGGCAGCGCGGCCGCCAGGGCCACACCGGCCCGGATGCCGACGCTGGTGTCCAGCGCGCTCGACACGACGACCGGCAGCCCGCACTCCTCGGCGACCGCCAGCGCGGGGCGCACCCCGCCCAGCGGCGCCACCTTGAGCACGATCACGTCCGCTGCCTCCGCCCGCGCGACCAGCAGCGGGTCGGAGGCCTTGCGCACCGACTCGTCCGCGGCGATGCGGACGTCGACTCGCCGGCGCACGGCGGCGAGCTCCTCGACGGTGGCGCACGGCTGCTCGGCGTACTCGAGATCGCCCAGGGCCTGCAGCGCCGTCACCGCCTCCTCCACCGTCCAGGCGCCGTTGGCGTCGACCCGGACCAGCGGGACCCGCTCCCGGACGGCAGCGACGCGGTCCAGGTCGTCGCGCAGCGACTGGCCGGCCTGCGCGACCTTGACCTTCGCCGTCGTGCAGCCCGGGAACCGCGCCAGGACGGCTGCGACCTCCGACGCGGCGACTGCCGGCACCGTCGCGTTGACCGGAACCTCGTCCCGCACCGCCGGCGGCCATCCGACCTCGGAGGCCTCGAGAGCGGCCGCCAGCCAGCGGGCGGCCTCCTCGTCGCCGTACTCCACGAAGGGTGCGAACTCCCCCCAGCCGTGCGAGCCCTCGATCAGCACCGCCTCGCGGGTCGTCACGCCGCGGAACGGGACGCGCATCGGGAGCGCGACGACGTGCACTTCTAGGGTGGGCACGTGACCACCGTTTCAGAGACCTTCGACCCGGCAGCCTGGCGGGTGGTCGAGGGGTTCGAGCTGCAGGACGTGACGTACCACCGGCACGTGACGCACGGCATCGTGCGGATCGCCTTCGACCGGCCCGAGGTGCGCAACGCGTTCCGCCCGGGCACGGTCGACGAGCTGTACCGCGTGCTGGACCACGCCCGGATGTCACCGGACGTCGGCTGCGTCCTCCTCACCGGCAACGGACCGGCACCCAAGGACGGGGTGTGGGCGTTCTGCTCCGGCGGCGACCAGCGCATCCGCGGCCGGTCCGGCTACCAGTACGCCGGCGATGACAACGTGGTCGACCCCGCGGCGGCCGGGCGGCTGCACATCCTCGAGGTGCAGCGGCTGATCCGGACGATGCCGAAGGTCGTCGTCGCGGTCGTCAACGGCTGGGCCGCCGGCGGCGGTCACTCGCTGCACGTCGTCTGCGACCTGACCCTCGCCTCCGAGGAGCACGCGAAGTTCAAGCAGACCGACGCAGACGTCGGCTCCTTCGACGGCGGCTACGGAAGTGCCTATCTGGCAAGGCAAGTGGGGCAGAAGTTCGCGCGCCAGATCTTCTTCCTCGGCGACGTGCACACCGCCGAGGACGCCCACCGGATGGGCATGGTGAACGCGGTCGTCCCGCACGCCGAGCTCGAGGCGACGGCGATCGAGTGGGCGAAGAAGATCTGCGGCAAGTCGCCGACGGCGCAGCGCATGCTGAAGTTCGCGTTCAACGCCGTGGACGACGGGCTGATGGGGCAGCAGGTGTTCGCCGGCGAGGCGACCCGCCTGGCCTACATGACCGACGAGGCGGTCGAGGGACGGGACGCGTTCCTCGAGAAGCGCGACCCCGACTGGTCCGCGTACCCCTACTACTACTAGATGCGTCCCCTGCGGGTCGTCGAGCCGGTCGCCGGACCTGCGCTCTACGCCGCGCTGCGCGCCGCCGTCGACGGCACCGGCCCCGCGGTGCTGCCCAGCGACGACGCCCGCACCATCGGCGCACTGCGTCCCGACGAGCGCGTGGCGGACGAGGTCTGCCTGGTGGTGCCGACCTCGGGGTCCACCGGCGAGCCGAAGGGCGTGGAGCTCACCGCGTCCTGCCTCGC
>JAOPVZ010000296.1 GCA_025965935.1 Frankiales bacterium
AGAGCAACCTTGAGGAGCATGTGATGACCGATTACGGCAGAGACCTCGAGTTCGGATACTTCCTGACGCCGAGCGCTGACGACCCCGGGCGACTCATCTCCGCCGCGCAGGAACTCGACGAGCTCGGTTTCGAACTCCTCGGCGCGCAGGATCATCCCTACCAGGGCGGCTTCCTCGACACGTGGACCTTGCTCAGCGCGATCGCGGCGCGTACCTCGCGGCTCCGGGTGTTCCCGGACGTGACGAGTCTGCCGTTGCGACCGCCCGCGGTGCTCGCCAAGTCCGCCGCGACGCTTGACCTGCTCTCCGGCGGCCGTGTCGAACTCGGGCTCGGCGCGGGTGCGTTCTGGGATGCCATCGCAGCTATGGGTGGCCCACGCCGTGGCCCCGGTGAAGCCATCGATGCGCTGCGTGAGGCCATCGAGGTGATCCGCTTGATGTGGAGCGACCAGCGGGCGGCGAGGTTCGCGGGCAAGGCCTACTCCCTCAGCGGTGTGCACCCCGGACCCAAACCCGCCCACAACATCGGCATCTGGCTCGGCGTGTACAAGCCCAGGGGGCTCGCACTTGTCGGCTCGACCGCTGACGGCTGGCTGCCTTCGATGGGCTACCTCGACCCCGGCAAGGCGATGTCCGAGGCGCACGCCCGCATCGACGAGGCCGCCGAAGCAGCCGGACGTGATCCCGCCACGATCCGCCGGATCTACAACCTCGACGGCCAGGCGCCCGCCTCGCAGCTGGTTCCACTCCTCACCGACCTCGCGCTCGAGTACGGCATGGACGGCTTCGTGTTCGGCGGCCCCGGCACCCGCGATGAGTTCGCCCGGCTGGCTGCCGAGGTCGTGCCCACCGTTCGCGAAGCAGTGCGCTGCGAGCGTGCCCGATGACCGCGCAAAACTCCCGCACAGCGGCCGGTCGCCGCATGGTCGAGGAGTTGCGCCTGGCACACCGGCCGCTGCGCAGCGATATCGCTCAACTGGGAGTCGCGATCGGCATGCTCGAAGAGGCTGCACTGGCCGCAGAACCCGTTCGCGAGATCGTTGCCGGACTGACCGTCGGCCAGTTCGCCTGGCAGATCAAGTCCCGCTGCGAGTACTTCTGTGATCACCTGAGCCTTCACCACGGCATCGAGGACCAACGGATGCTGCCCGTGATGCAACGCCAGTTTCCCCAACTGCGATCAGTGATCACACGCCTGAAGGACGAACACGAGCAGGTGTCGGTGCTCATCCTCGAGATCAGCGTGGCAGCACGGGACCTGCGTGGCGACGACGCAGACAGCGTCGGCCGGTTGCGCGGCAATCTCGAGAGACTCGCGACGCTGCTCGCCGGGCACCTCGACTACGAGGAGGCCTCGCTGTTCCCATACTTCGAACAGATGACCCGAGACTGGCACCAAGGATGATCGCGGACTCATCCGTCTGATGGCGCGGTGCACGACAGCCGAGTTTCGTCCGCGCTTACGGCCAGGTGCTGCGATGACACCAGCGGGCCGCCAGTATCCGTCCGGGCCACCCACGTTGGGCGACCGCGTGGCTCAACTTGTCACGCGCCCATCGGATCGCGGAGTCCGCGAGATCCGGATGAATACGCCGGCGGCCTGTCGCCGGCGCAGGAGCTGCCGTGGGTCGCAGTGGCCGTCCGCCAGCACCACTTGATGAAGCGCGCGTCGTTATACTGAACAAAGAGTTCAGTATCATAGGGGGTGGCGTGAATACTGTTGGGGGTCGGCGCCAGGTGGCCGGCAGTGGAACGGCTGCACGGCCGGGGCGACCGCGCAGCGAGTCGCGGCGCACGGCGATCCTCACCGCTGCGGGCGAACTCATGATGGAAGGCGGCCTGTCGGCCGCCACGATGGAGGCGATCGCCGCGCGGGCCGGGGTGGGCAAGGCGACGATCTACAAGTGGTGGCCCTCTCGTGGCGCTGTCGCCCTCGAGGGCTTCATGGTCAGCGCTGCCGACTCGTGGTCGCTCCCGGAGGGGGCCTCTGCGTCTGAGGCCCTGCGCCTTCTTGCGACGAGCGCAGTACGTCTGTTCGTTGACACTCCGGCCGGGCAGCTCATGCGCTCCCTCGCCGCCGACGCGCAATCTCAACCGGAGATCGCCCTGGCACTGCGCGAGCAGTGGTTCCGGCCCCGCCGAGCCGTGGTCGTCGAGATCATCCGTCAGGGCATCGAGAACGGTGAACTGCGCGCCGACCTCGACGTTGCCGCCACCGTGGACCTTGTGTTCGCCCCGGTCTACTACCGGCTGCTGTTCAGTCATGAACCGCTGGACGAGGAGTTCGCCACGCGCTCGATCGAGCACGTGCTGCATGGGATTGCCGCCCGGGAATAGCGCATCAAGGTCGGCAGTTGATACTGAACGATCCGTTCAGTAATTGACCCCAAGGGCGCCATGACCGAGACCAGCACCCCGCGCATCGCCACACTCCCTGCCACCGAACCGGACACCCGGCCGGATGAACGCAGCCTGCGTGTCCTCACGATCTTGCTCGCCGTCGCCTGCGGCGCGAGCGTGGCCAACCTCTATTACGCCCAGCCGTTGCTCAGCTTGATCGGCCACTCATTCGGTGTCGGCCGGGGCACGGCGACGATCGTCGTCACCGCAACGCAGATCGGCTACGCACTCGGGCTGGCTCTGCTGCTGCCACTCGGCGATCTGCTGGAGAACCGACGGCTCGCCTCCCGTACCCTGCTGTTGACCGCCGTGGCACTGGCAGTTGCCGCGTTCGCACCCGACCTCTGGGTCTTCCTGGTCGTCTCCGTCCTGATCGGCGTGACCTCGGTGGTTGCACAGATCCTGGTACCCCTCATGGCGCACCTGGCGCCGCCCGAGGCCCGCGGGAAGTACGTCGGTCAGGTGATGAGCGGACTGCTGCTCGGCATCATGCTTGCCCGCTCCATCGCCAGCTTCGCCGCCGCGGCCTGGGGGTGGCGCAGCATCTATGAGATCTCGGCCGTGGTCATGGTGCTGACGTCCTTCGCGCTGATCAAGGTGCTGCCCGCACGCCAGCCCGACCACACCGCCCGCTACGCGGACCTGCTCGCCTCCACCGTCCGCCTGGCCCGCACAGAGCCAGTGCTGGTACGACGTGCCCTGACGCAAGCCTGCATGTTCGGCGCCTTCACCGCGTACTGGACGGCGATCGCCTACGAACTCATCGACCACCACCACCTGACGCAGAACGGCGTCGCCGTTTTCGCCCTCGTCGGTGCTGCCGGGGCCGCCACGGCGCCCATCGCCGGACGCCTGGCCGACGCCGGGCACAGCGTCGGGGCGCGCGTTGTCGCCCTCGTCGTTGCGATCGCCGCCATGGCGCTGGCGGGACTCGGAGCGTCCAGCCTCATCCTGCTCGCCCTGGCCGGCGTCCTCCTTGACTTCGCCGTCCAGAGCCACCAGGTGCTGAGCCTGCGCGACATCTATGCCCTGCGCGCCGATGCCCGCGCCCGTATCAACTCCGTCTACATGACCAGCATCTTCGTCGGCGGGGCCGTCACCTCAGCCGTCACCGGAGCCTTGCTCAACGTCTGGGGCTGGACCGGTGTGACGATCTTCGCCGCGATCCTTCCTGCTGCCGGCGCCTTGATCTGGCTGGAGGGACGCGCCCACGAACACTGACCCACTCAGCAGGTCGTCGAGGGTCAGCGGCCGCGGGTCATGGCGCACCGGATCAACCAGCTCCGCCGGCGGTCTCCTTGTCCATTGGGCGCGGTCCCGGCGGCGCCAGGACCGCATCGAGCGGATGGTTGTGCCGTGCTACTAGGGGCGGCTGTCGGCGGCCTGCTCGATGAACGAGGCCACGGCCTTCGCCTGTGACAGGTAGACCGAGTGGCTGCCGGGGACCTCGGTCACGGTGGCCCCTGCACGCTCGGCCATCGCGCGCTGCGCTGGCGGCGGGATCATCCGGTCGTCGGCGGCGACGAGGTACCAGCTGGGCTTGCGCCGCCAAGCCGGGTCCGTGACTGCGCCCTCGAGGGCCGCGAGACCCCACGGAACTTGCGAGGCCGCCATGAAAGCCGCCTGCGCGGCCGGCAGGTCACCGGCGAACGATCCGTGGAACTGCTCGCGGTCCAGGAACAGGTAGCCGTCGCGTGGCGGCAGGATCGGCGGGACGGGCGCACCCGGCGGCGGGTCGGCGATGAGGCTGTTGACCGACTCACCCTTGTCCGGTGCGAATGCCGCGACGTACACCAACGCCGAGACGCTCGGGTGCGTCCCGGCTTCGGTGATGACCACACCGCCGTAGGAGTGGCCGACCAGGACCGCGTCGCCGTCCAGCTCGTCCAGAATCCGCTGCGTCGCCTCGACGTCGCCCTCCAGCGACTGTGTCGGGTTCTGCACGACGCTCACCCGGTACCCATCCGCGGTGAGGGCGTCGTGCACCCCCTGCCAGCCTGAGCCGTCGACGAACCCGCCGTGGACCAGAACCACGTTCTTGATCGGATCCGACATGACCTTCCTCCTTCGCTTGGGAAACTGACCCCTCGGACGCTAGGAAGGTCCTGTGCCCGCGAAGTGCGCGGAAAGTGCGCGCAGGTCGGAACTACGTGTGCGGTCAGAGGTGAACGACATGGGCGGCACAGCACCCACGGCCGACGCGCCGGTCTACTTCCTCCTGTTTGGCGGCGTTCGGATCGTGCGAGGCGATGCCGAGGTCGAGCTCAGGCAGCCCAAACAGCGGGCGATTCTGGCGCTCCTGCTGTCCACCCCGGGTGAGCCGGTATCAGTGTCAGAGATCATCGACGCTCTCTGGTCGGATGAACCCGCCGCCTCAGTGACCAACCAGATCCACCGGCACGTCGGATCACTGCGCCGCGCGTGCCAGCCAGAGCTGCAACGACGACAGATCGGCCGGTACATCCTGCCGGCCGGGACCGGCTATCGACTGGTTGCGGGGTCTGAGGACTGCGACGTCTTGCGCTTCCGCAGCTTGGTCCAGGAGGCGTACCAGCTCGCTCGCATCGGCGAGGGAAAGCAAGCGGGCAGCGCGTTCTTCAGCTCGCTCGCGGTCGCAGCTGCACCGGCAGGCGACGACACGATGTGGACACTGCCTGCCTTCGTGGGACTGGAAGACGAACGAGTTCGGGCGATCATCGCCGCGGTCGAGCACTGCGAGACGCCCGACGAGTTCGGCGCGGTGCTTCCCATCCTGCGAGCCGCGGCAGCACGCCACCGGCTCGACGAGGCCCTGCACGCCAAGCTGATGACCGCACTGACTCGAACCGGCCGCGTCGCGGAGGCCCTCGAGGTGTATGCGGGGATCCGTGGCGCACTGAGGGAGGAGCTGGGGAGCTCGCCGAGCGCCGTCCTGGAGACAGCCCAAGCACACGCCCTCCGCACGGACCTACCGTCGTCCAGCGAGTCCACTGGATCGAGCCGCGCTGCGACCGTTCGACCGGCGCAGCTGCCTTCGCCGCCCCCGGCGTTCGCCGGACGTCGAGACCTTCTGGCGACGTTGCGCAATGACAGGGAGGGTCGCGCTCGGGTCCTCCTCATCACCGGGATGGGGGGAGTGGGCAAGACCACGCTGGCGCTCCGCGTTGCCGACGAGCTCGCTCACCACCATTCCGACGGCCAGCTCTACGTGAACCTCCGCGGGTTCGATGCCACCGCACCGCCGACCGATCCGCTCGACGCGCTACGAGACATGCTCGAGGGTCTGGGACTTCCATCCCCATCGCTCCCCGAGTCTGTCGACGCCCGATCGGGGCTGCTGCGGAGCATCCTGTCCGAGCAACAGGTCCTGGTGGTGCTCGACAACGCCCGCGACTACCACCAGGTCGAACCCCTTCTTCCGGGAGCCGGCGCGAGCCGCGTGATCATCACCAGCCGCAACTGGATGCCGGGCCTGGCCGCCTTCCACCAGGCACGGCCGATCCACCTCGAACCCTTCGACGACGACGAAGTCGTCGAGTTCTTCAGCCAACGGCTCACCACAAACCGAGCCAGCGACGACCGCGACGCGATGATCCGACTGGGGCGGGCGTGCGGCGGGCTTCCCCTGGCTCTCGCAATCGTGGTGGCACGCGCCTCGGCCAATCCGGCGTTCCCCCTGGACCTGCTCGTCCGGGAGTTCACGCAAGAAAGGACGCCTCTCGAGTCCCTCAACGCCGGAAGTGCGGAACTCGACCTCGGCACCGTCTTCTCGTGGTCGCACCGGGGCTTGTCCGACGAGGCCGCGCGCACCCTCGCCCTCCTGAGTGCCCATCCCGGTCCCGAGTTCTCCACCGCCGCTGCGATGAGCATCTCCGCGCTCGATCCGCGGCGCGCACGCGAGGTGCTCAACCAGCTCACGCTGGCGAGCGTGCTGCGTGAGAGCCGGCCCGGCCGTTTCGCCTTCCACGACCTGGTCCGCGAGTATGCGCTGAGCTTGCTGGCCGACGACGCCTTCGAAGCGTCCGCTCGGCTCGTGAACCACTACGTACGCTCCACCCGCCAGGCCATCCTCACGTTCGGACAACCTTCCGTCGCACCTGTCGACGACACCGTGCCGCGCATTGTTCCGGAGGTCTTCGCCTCCAGCCGCGACGCAACCCGCTGGTACACCGAGGAGCGACGCGTCCTCCACCAGGTCTGCCGCCTCGCCGTCAGCCTGGGCGACCATCGATCCGCGCTGATGCTGATGCTGGACTGGCGGCCCATGAGCCAAGCCGTCGATGCCCGCCACGACATGCTCCCGTTCGCCGAGCTCGCCATCCAAGCCGCCGAGCACGTCGACGAACCAGCCCTCCTGGCCGAGTGCTACCGCGACGTCGCGTCCAACTTCGCCCGAACCGGCCACCCCGAACGCGCCCGAAGGTACTTCGACCTGGCCGCCGCGATGTTCGAACGGTCCGGCGACCGGGTGGGCCAGGCGAACGTCTACCGGAGCATGGCCGTGACCCTCGTGATGGACCCCACCGACCGGATCGAGCTCCTCCGCGCATCGGTGACCGTCGCCCGCCAGCTCGACGACCAACCGATCCTGGCGACCTCTCTGCACTCGCTTGGCCTGGGGTTGCTGTGGGGCGGCAGGTTCGACGATGCCTTGGCCGCCTTCGACGAGTGCACCACGATCACCGCGACCGTCCCCGACCTCGCCTACCTCGAGCCGCACGTGCTCTCCGGCCGGTCGAGGGCCCTCGCCGGTACCGGTCGCCTGGAGGAGTCGGCTGACGAGGCGGCGAGAGCCCTGGAGCTCCTCAGGCGAGGGGATGCAACCGAAGGCGAACTCAGACTGCTCCGTTCCCACGGGGATGCTCTCACCGCCCTCGGTCGCACCGGCGAGGCAGCGGAAGCCTGGCGCCGGTTCCTGACTCTCGCCACCAGTCCTGAACGCGTCCGGGAGACGAACGCCGTCGACGACGACACCGACGGCTCCGTGACCATCGATCGCGTGAAGGCCAAGCTCGTCGCGCTTACCGTCAACGGTGACGAAGAGGGCTGAACCCGGGAAAGCGCCCGCCGCTACACCTCATCTCAATGATGGAATGGGCCCAGACCAGTCTGACAGGGTTCGTCGAAAAGTCTGCACGATGCGCAAACTTGCGTAGTATGCAAGTCATGACCGCTGGAGCCGTCGAGAGCCGTCGCGACCGCAAGAAGGCCGAAACGCGCGACGCGTTGCGTCACGCTGCCCTTCGGCTCGCTCTCGCCGACGGGTACGAGCAGCTCACCGTCGAGCAGATCACGCAGGCCGCGGACGTCAGCGTCCGGACCTTCTTCAACTACTTCACGTCCAAGGACGACGCGCTGCTGGGGCCTGAGATGGACCGGGCCCAGGAGCTCGCCGACAGCCTGGCCGCGCGCCCCGCCGACGAGCTGCCCTTGGAGGCCCTCCGGGCGGTCTTCGTTGCCCTCGCCGAGTCGGTTGTAGAGCGCGACATGCTCTGGCAGTCGCGCATGGACCTTGTCCGCGCTCACCCACAGCTTTGGCCGCAGTTGATCGCCGGCCTCAGCGAGCGCGAACGGGTCCTCACCGAGGCCATCGCGGCCCGCACCGGCACTGACGCGGCGGTCGACCTCTACCCGGGCGTCCTGGCCACCGGCGTCATGGGCGCCATGCGCACCGCGCTCGAGCACTGGCGGGTGGCCGATGACGGTCGCACCCTGACCGAGCTTCTGAACGCCGCCCTCGACGTCCTCGCCGCTGGTTTCACCATCCCCAACCCTGGAGCAACCCGATGAGCACCTCTCCTGCCCCGGAGGCGCCGACCCTGTCCCACAAGGCGATCCTCGCCATCATGTCCGGGCTGCTGCTCGGCATGCTGCTGGCTGCCCTCGACCAGACCATCGTCTCGACTGCGCTGCCCAGCATCGTGGGTGACCTGCATGGGCTGTCGCACATCGCCTGGGTGACAACGGCCTACCTGCTGGCGTCGACCGTCACCACGCCGCTGTGGGGCAAGCTCGGCGACCTCTTCGGGCGCAAGTACCTGTTCCAAGGTGCGATCGTCATCTTCCTCGTCGGCTCGGCGCTATCGGGAACGGCTCAGTCGATGTTCCAGCTGATCGCCTACCGCTTCGTCCAGGGGCTGGGCGCCGGCGGCCTGATGGTCCTCGCGCAGGCTTCGATCGCGGACGTCGTGCCGCCCCGCGACCGCGGGAAGTACCAGGGCTACTTCGGTGCCGTCTTCGGAGCAGCCAGCGTCGTCGGACCGCTGCTGGGTGGCTTCTTCACCGACCAGCTCTCATGGCGCTGGATCTTCTACATCAACGTGCCCGTGGGCATCGTCGCCCTCGTCGTCACCACGATCGTGCTGCCGAACACCGTCGCCAAGAGCAAGCCCGCGATCGACTACCTCGGCTTCAGCGTCCTAGCGGCCGCCATCAGCTGTCTGGTGCTGTTCACCACCTGGGGCGGTGCGCAGTACGCGTGGAGCTCGCCGCAGGTCCTGTCGCTGATCGCCGCCACCATCGTGTTGCTCGCGCTGTTCCTGCGCATCGAGAAGAACGTCATGGAACCGGTGATCCCGCTGCGCCTGTTCCAGAACCGGACCTTCAACGTCGCCAGCGGCGTGAGCTTCATCATCGGCCTGGGGATGTTCGGGTCGATCATTTACCTGCCGCTGTTCCTGCAGCTCGTGTCCGGCGCCTCGGCGACCAACTCCGGCCTGCTGATGCTGCCCCTCATGGGCGGGCTGCTGATCGCGTCGACTCTCAGCGGGCAGGCCATCAGCCGGACGGGGCGCTACAAGATCTATCCCGTTGTCGGAACGGCACTTTCCGCCATCGGGATGTTCCTGCTGTCGAGCATGGACGCGAACACGTCCCGCAACCTCGCCAGCGCCTACATGGTGGTGCTCGGTGCCGGCATCGGCCTGGTCATGTCGGTGATGATCCTCGTGACCCAGAACTCCGTGGACCGCAGCGACCTCGGGGTCGCCACGGCGACCGTGTCGTTCTTCCGCTCCGTTGGCGGTTCAGTCGGCGTCGCCGTCTTCGGGGCGCTGTTCACCAGTGGCCTGACGCGCAACCTCAGCCACGACCTCCCCGCCGCCGTGGCCGCCAAGCTCGGCAGCGCAGGGGGAGGGAGCCTGACCGCGGTCCACGGGCTACCAGCCGCCCAGCAGCTCGGCTACAAGACGGCCTTCGCGGATGCACTCACCACCGTGTTCACCTACGCGATCCCGATCATGGCGTTGGCCTTCCTGCTCACCTGGTTGCTCAAGGAGACCCCGCTGCGGGCGGCCGCCAAGCCCGTCCCGACCGCCGAGCCAGTCCCGCAGGCCGTCGGGTAACCCCTTTCGCCGACCACGAAGCCGCACTGGAAACGGCCCCGTTGGAACTGTTGGCGTCGCTCAGCGGTCGAGCATGCGCATCTGCGCTTCGCTGTGGTGTTCACCGGCAGGCGGCGTGATGCGCCTCAGCTTGTCGAGCTGCTCCGGGGTGAGTTCGACGGTGTCGGCCGCGGCGTTCTCCTCGAGGCGGGAGACCCGCTTGGTGCCGGGGATGGGAGCAATGTCGCTTCCCTGGGCAAGCAGCCAAGCCAGGGCAACCTGCGCCGGGGTTGCGCCGGCCTCGGTCGCGATCTCACGGACCTCGTCGGCGACCTTCAGGTTGTGTTGGAAGTTCTCGCCCTCGAAGCGAGGGTTGCTCTTGCGGAAGTCGCTGTCCTCGAGGTCGTCCACGGAGCGGATCTGTCCGGTGAGGAAGCCGCGGCCCAAGGGGGAGTACGGGACGAACCCGATGCCGAGTTCGCGAAGCACGGGAAGGACTTCTTCCTCGGGGTCTCGGGTCCAGAGCGAGTACTCCGACTGAACTGCAGTGATGGGATGTACGGCGTGCGCGCGGCGGATGGTCTTGGCGCCGGCCTCGGACAGACCGATGTGGCGGACCTTGCCCTGGACGACGAGGTCCGCGAGCGCGCCGACAGTGTCCTCGATGGGCGTGTTCGGGTCGACACGGTGCTGGTAGTACAGGTCGATGTGGTCGGTTCCGAGCCGCTTGAGCGAGCCGTCAACGGCCGTTCGGATGTTCGCGGGGCTGCTGTCGAGGTGGCCGGGCCCCTTGCCAGCGTGTGAGACGAGACCGAACTTGGTCGCGAGAACGACCTCATCTCGGCGACCCTTGAGGGCGCGGGCGAGCAGCTCTTCGTTGTGGTACGGCCCGTAGATCTCGGCCGTGTCGAGGAAGGTGACGCCGAGGTCGAGCGCTCGGTGGATGGTGCGAATCGACTCCTCCTCCTCGGCCGTGCCATAGATGCCGGACATGCCCATGGCACCGAGTCCCAGGCGGGACACGGTGAGGGCTCCGAGGTTGGCGGTTCGCATGATGGTCCTCGCTTTCCATGGGCGGTCGGGTTGGTCGGCACGCAGGCAGCCGCTTGCGGGTGCTGTCCGCCGACCTCATCCTGCTCGGCCCGATCCTCGGCACCGACGCTGTCTCAGAGGACGTCGATCGGCGAACGCTGCCGACGGACGGGACGAGTCACGAGCGGGATACTTGCCCAGCAAGGCCTCAAGCGACCAGCCGGCCCACGGTTGCAGTCGAGATCCAGCTAGTCGAGCATGGCTTGCGCGCAGCTCGCCCCTGCGCCCGTGGCGGCCAGCTGAAGCAGGTCGTAGAGCGTTTCGCGCTGACTCGCATCGAGTGCGCCGAGCACCTCTTGCTCGACCTCTGCCAGCGCGCACTCGGCCTTCGCGAGCCGCTTCATGCCGGCCTCGGTGAGCTCGACCAGGTGGCGTCGCCGGTCCTCCGGCGACCGCCGGCGTTCGATGAGCTTCTCGGCTTCCAGTTCGTTGAGCAGCCCGACGATGTTCGTCCCGTCCATGGCAAGGGTGGTGGCGAGCGCCTGCTGAGTGCTCCCGCCGCGAACCCGCAGCACCGTCAGCGCAACAAGGTGACGGGGCCGTAGACCGAGCGGCGCCAGGACCGCCTCGGTGCGGAGCCGCATCCTGCGCGCGAAGTAGTCGAGCAGTGCACCCGAACGGTGCGCTGGCTGGGTGACCACAGGCAAAGCCATGCCACAAGTGTAGCCACAGCAGCGATCGGTGTGGTATAGATGCTTTGTGTTACACAAACCATCTATGAAAGGCGAATGACATGTCGCATCTGCTGCACATCGACTCCAGCGTGCAGGGCGATCGTTCCGTCAGCCGCAAGCTGACCGCCCGAGCACGGGACGCCTGGCGTGCCGCGCACCCCGGCGGCACCGTCACGTACCGGGACCTGGGCAGCAACCCTCTCCCGCACCTTGACGCGGCCACCGGCATGGCCCGGGGAGTGGCGCCGGAGCTGCGCACTCCGGCTGAGGCGGCCTCCTGGGCGCTCACCGCAGAGCTGGTCAACGAGATCAAGGAAGCCGACGCCATCCTGCTGGGACTTCCGCTGTACAACTTCGGCGCACCCAGCACCGTCAAGGCCTGGGTCGACCATCTCATCGCGCGCGGCCTCTCGCTCGATCCCGAGACTCATGCCCCGCTGCTCGGTGGCCGTGACTTCGTCGTGCTCGCCAGCCGCGGCGGCGGCTACGGCGCAGGCGCACCCCGACACGGGTGGGACCATGCCGAACCGTGGCTTCCGCACGCCGTCTCGATCATCGGCCTGGTGCCGCGCTTCATCACCGCTGAGCTCACCCTGGCCCACACAAACCCGGCGATGGCCGAGCTGATTCCGCTGGCCGAGGAGAGCCTCGCCGAGGCCGAGCGCGCCATCGACGACCTGTGGAGCCCAGAACCGGCATGGGTCTGACCCATCCCCGCGGCGGCACCTCAAGGCAGGTGCCGCGCACGCCTCACACCGGTTGGCTGACGCCGAGTGCACCCTCCTGCGGCGGCAGCCGTCACTCGACGGCCCATCCGTTCATCAAACCGCGAGCTTCCAACAGGAGTGCAACATGGCAATCGACTCTCCCGCTGTCTCGGCCACAGCCGCGCCATCCACCCGACGGCGCCTGCTGCGACACGGACACCCGGGCCTCGTCCTTATCCTGATCCTGTCCTGCCAGCTGATGGTCGTGCTGGACGCGACGATCGTGAACATCGCGTTGCCGAACATCCGCACGGCACTCAACTTCTCCTCCGCGAGCTTGTCCTGGGTGATCAACGCCTACACGCTGACCTTCGGCGGGCTGCTGCTGCTCGGCGCCCGTGCCGGCGACATCCTCGGTCGGCGGCGCACCTTCCTCGCCGGCATCACCCTGTTCACGCTGGCCTCGCTGGTCGGCGGCTTCGCCTCGTCGTCCGGGCAGCTGCTCGCCGCCCGCGCCGGGCAGGGCGTCGGAGCCGCGTTGGCCTCTCCTTCCGCGCTTGCCCTGCTCATGACGATGTTCCCGCAGGGGCGTGAGCGCACCCGCGCCGTCGGCCTCTACACCGCGGTGTCCATCGGCGGAAGCGCCGTCGGGCTGATCGCCGGCGGCATGCTCACCCAGTGGGTCTCCTGGCGCTGGGTGCTGTTCGTCAACGTGCCGATAGGCGTGGCCGTCATCGCCCTGTCGCGGCTCGTCCTGCCCGAGACGCCACGCCGCTCGGGTCGCTTCGACCTCACCGGTGCGCTCACCTCGACGATCGGCATGGCCACGCTCGTCTACGGCTTCGTGCACGCGGCCACCAACGGGTGGGCGGACACCGGCACGATCGCGTCGTTCGCCGTCGGGGTGGTGTTCCTGGTCGCCTTCGTGCTGACCGAGCTGCGGGCGTCGTCGCCGATCACCCCGCTTCGGCTGTTCGCCGACCGGAACCGGAGCACCTCCTACCTCGCGCGCCTGCTGCTCGTCGCAGGGATGATGGGGATGTTCTTCTTCCTCACCCAGTTCCTGCAGGGCCTGCTCGGCTACAGCCCGCTCAAGACTGGCTTCGCGTTTCTCCCGCTGACCGCGATGCTGTTCCTCTCCTCGACACTCAGCGCACGCGTGCTCGTGGAGCGGTTCGGCAGCCGGGCGCTGATTGCCGGTGGCATCACCCTCTCGACGAGCGGCCTCCTGTGGCTCACGCAGCTGTCCGAGAACAGCAACTACGCGTCGCTGCTCGGCCCCCTGCTGCTGTTCGGGCTGGGCAACGGCATCGCGTTCGTGCCGCTCACCACTGCGGCACTGGACGGGGTCGCACCGGAAGACGCAGGAGCGGCATCCGGACTGCTGAACGCGATGCAGCAGATCGGCGGCTCGCTCGGGCTCGCCGTACTGGTGACCGTGTTCGGCGCGGCAAGCACCAACGCCGCCCGGCACGTGAGGCCCGGTGAGAGCGCGGCCCAGGTGGCCCGCCACGCGTTCACAGTGGGCGCGGACCGCGCCTTCCTCGTGGCGGCGATGTTCCTCGCCGCGACCGTGTTGCTGACCTGGTTCGCCATCCGCCCCACGACCCGGCAGACAACCGATTCCCACGTCACTGACGACACGGTCCCCGTCGAGGTCTAGGAGCTCGTCGATGACCACCGTCGAGCACGGGCCGGCCGGGACGGATGCCGTTGCCCACCGGGCGTCGCCTTCGAGGGCCTCCGGCGCGGCTCGCCGCCGCGGTTGCTGGTCTCGCCCGGCGTGGCACGAGGTCCTGCTGCTCGCCGTCGTCTACGCGCTCTACACCTTCACGCGTCGGATCACCGTCGGCGGTGCCAAGGAAGCGGTCGCCAACGCGAATCGCGTGCTGCGCGTAGAGCACGTCGTGGGATTGGCACCGGAGCGCTGGCTCAATCACGCCGTCTCGACCCGGCCGCTCCTCGCCGTCCCGGCCGACTATGCCTACGCCAAGTTGCACTACGCCGTGACGCTCGTCGTGCTGGTCTGGCTGTGGCGTGCGCACCCGGGCGCATACCTGCAGGCCCGGCGCACGCTCACTGCGGCGACGCTGCTGGGCCTGCTCGGCTTCGCGACCGTGCCCGTTGCGCCGCCACGGATGCTGCCCGGCTTCATCGACACCATGACCCGCTACGGAAGCGACGGCTGGTGGGGGTCTGCGGCGAGCGCCCCCAGGGGCCTCGGCTCCTTCACCAACCAGGTCGCCGCCGTACCGTCACTGCACGTCGGCTGGGCGATCTGGTGCGGCTGGATGGTGGCTCGCCTGGCGCAACGCGAGTGGGTCCGTGGGCTCGCCATCGGCTACCCGATCGTGGTGGTCCTGGTCGTCCTGTCCACGGCGAACCACTACCTGGTCGACGCCGCCGCGGGACTCCTCGTCCTTCTCGCCGGTTACCCGATCTCCCGCACAGCGGTTCGACTCGGCTGGCTAAAACCGGCACCAACACCGATCGGAACCCGATGACAACCTGCGCGATCTCCCCGAGCACACATCAAGCACTCGACGAGGCGGCGAGCCTGGACGGTACGGCGCTGCCCATCTCTGGATGGCAGCTGCGTCAATGGCTGCAGCGAAACGGCCGGGCCGCCATCGAGATCAGCGATGAAACCGGCGACCTCGTCGGACTGATCACGAGTACGAACCTGCCGATGCTGTCGGTGGATGGCGCGTGGCGAGGCATGGCGCGTCTCGCCGATGGCACCCGCCGCGGGTGGTCGCTTGCCATCGGTCACGCGACGACCAGCGACGACGATCCCGTCGTGACGTTCATCCGGCGGCTTGGACCGCGTGAGCACCCACGCCGGACCGTGATGCGCCCGGCGCTGCTGCAGGGGCTGTGGATTGCTGCTGTGCCCGGGATGCACACCACGGTCACCTGTCGCCAAGGGACGGAGCATCGCATTCGGCGCCTCGGCCCCGGCCCGAGATGGCACGCTCGTGCCTAACCCTCAATCCGTCATGACGTCCGGAGGGCGAAGGCCCATTCGGCGACGGGGTGGACTGCCCTCAAGGTTCGAGCTGCTGTGCGGCGCGTCGAGGTCCTGCCCACCCAGCGCGCCGCCGGACTTGGCGACTCTGACAGATGTCGGGCAGTCTCCAGGGCCGCTGCGTTGAGTCTGGGATTCCGTGCAGCAATCGCTCGCAGGGCCATGCACAGGGACTTCTGGACCAAGGGTCGGTCATCGATCGATTGGCGCTCGACGAGTACGAGGCCTTCGGCAAACCGGTCGTCGTCCGCCTGCTTGTCGTGAAGTGCAAGGCTCCAGAGGAGGGCGAAGGCGCCGCGCTTCACGAACTCGTCGGGGTGTCCGGACCACTGCTCGACCTTGGGCCATGCATGTGGTGAACGATCGAACAGGTTGAAGCACACGGTGTCGCAGATCGCCCAGTTGTCGAAGTCGCGGCACCACCGATCCATCTGCTCAGGGGTGACGAGTGCGGGCTCGTCGACCATCGACGCCACGACTCGTGCCTCGTACCAGCCGGTGGCCCACAGCGCACCGGCGAATCCGTGATGGCGCTCGAATCGCCGGGCCAGCGCTTTCATGTCGGCCATGGATACGCCGAAAGCCCGCTTCGTGTGGATGCCGTAGCGCGTCGCCATGTCGTCGAGGGTTTGCTGGGACGCATGGCTCCTCAGCCAATCGAGAGCTGCCCGGACCTGATCGTCGAACGAGATCGCCGTACCGGTTGGCTTCAGGGCTGACGGCCGGTGAAGGCGATGAGTCTGGTCTGCTCGTCGGCGCTGTCGGGGACGTTGACCTTGGGGCCGTAGTGGCCGCTGGTTCGGAGCATGTCGTCGAGGGGTTCCATGCCGATGAGCATGTCGTGCACGACATCCTGGTCGAGGGTCTCGTCGAGGCCGGCCGCACGGGCGAGATCCCAGGTGTGCACCAGGATGTCACCGAGGAAGAACATCGCGATCGCGTCGTCGAGCCGGTGGGTCCCGGCTTGTGGGTGGGTGATCTCCACGGCCGAAGTCGCGGGGTCGTCGAGAAGGGCTTGTATCCCGGTGTTCAGGGTGCTCCACGCGCCGACGGGGTCGTCGTCGACCGACGGGCCGACGGGGAGTGCCGGCACGCTCGCAGTGGTGAGGAATGCTGGGATCCAGTCGACCAGGTGGCGCACGACGTCACGCGCCACCCATCCATCGCAGGGCGCTGGGTGTTCCCACGCCTTGGTCGGGACCTCGTTGACCCGATCGGTGAACCGACCGGCGACCCTGCGGTAGCGCTCGGCGACGTCGCTCATCGCGACCGTCCCGCACCGGTTCGGACCTCGTCGTGCAGCTCGACGAGCAGGTCCTCGACCCGGTCCAGGGAGTGCTGCAGGCCGCGCTCCATCCCGGACGTGAGGTGGCCGTCGCGGTTCTCCCTACTGCTGTGCAGGACGGTGACCACAAGCGTTGTGCTGCCGTCGCGCTCGGTGAGAGTCAGGGTGTTCTGCGCCTCGCCGTCGGGGTAGCCCTCGAAGACCTCGGTGGACGCCAGCCGGTGCGGGGCCTCGACCTCGAGGTAGGTGCCGTGCCAGCCAAGTTCGGTCCCGTCGGACTCACGGGTCGCGTACCGCCAAGCGCCGCCGGGTCGCAGGTCGATGTCGCACACGACCAGCGGGGACGACTCGAAGCCCCACCAGCGTCGGACGAGATCGGGGGTCGTCCAGGCCCTGAAGACGAGGGCGCTCGGGGCGTTGAAGGTTCGGGTGATGCGGATCGTCAGGGGGGAAGGCAGTGTCACGACAGCAGTGCCGTGGCGGGTGGTCGTCACTGGGCTTCTCCTTCGTGGGAGTCGGGCTGTTGCAGTTCGGTCAGCAGGTCGTCGAGCCGGTCGAGCTGGGCATTCCAGTGGCCCTCGAAGGACCGGGCCCAGTCGTGCACGGGCTTCAGGGCGGCACCGTTGACGCGGTAGAGGCGTCGTCGCCCGACGGTGCGGCATCGGACCAGGTCAACGCTGCGCAAGACCCCGAGATGCTTGGAGACTTGGGGCTGAGGAAGCCGGAGACGGTCGACGATCTCACCCACGGCCGCCTCGCCGCCGGAGAGGGTCTCGAGGATGTTGCGCCGGCTTCCTTCGGCTATGGCGTTGAAGACGTCGGTCGTCGTCGCAGCTCTGGCCATGACGCAGATCATATGTCCATATGGGAATGTGTCAATGCCCGTTCACGACGTGCTGCAGGACACCGCGCGCATGCCCCGCTGCTAGCCCGGCGACCGCTCCTGCCTGCGCAGCAGGCTCATTGCCGGCAGAGAGACCCTTCAGCTCTGCACTGTCAAACAGGGGCCTCAACAGCTCCCGCGGTCCGGCGCGTCCGGCGGCCCCTGTTGCCACGCGAGAGCGCCAGACCCGCGGGGCAGCCTCGTACTCCGCCTCGGTACGGCACGTCGAGGCGGCACGATTCAGCCGAGAACTTGACGGTGACCGGTTGCGGCGGCCGTCTCGATCGCGCTGAGCATGCGATGGCGCGTGACCGCGTCGTCGAAGGTTGGGCAGAGCTGCGTGCCCTCGCGATAGTCGCGGGCAAAGCGCGCATACGCCTGCGCGACATTGGCAGAAGGGCCCGACCCTTGCGGCGGCGACCACTGGTACTGCTGGGGCACGGGGAGAACCTCCAGCGAGGACTGGGCTCCGTTGCCACCGTGCACAGTCAGCTCGAAGATCTGCGGCTGGCCGCCAGCGGACGTCACCTGCAGATCGCCGTCGGTGCCGTTGATCTCCCAGAGCAGGTTCGTGCCGCGTGAGTACCCGCCGCGATAGTGCACCGACAGCGCCGCACCGCCTGCGAGGAGTCCGGTGACGCAGACCTGATCATCGGTAGTCATCGGCTGAGGGTCGTCTGTCTGCCCGATCGTGAACGACGTTCGCCGCGAGGTCATGGTGGCCGAGAGCTCGCGTACCTCGCCGAGGCAGTGGCACAGTGCGTCGATCGCATGGCCTCCTGCGATCGACAGCATCGTCGCGCCGTTTCTCTTGTCGTTGAGGTAGGCGTTGAACGGCTCGACTGTCGGACCCCAGCCCATTCCCGAGCCGATCAACGTGGTGGACAGCACCTCGCCCACATAGCCGTCGTTGACCAGATCACGCACGTAGGCCACCGCCGGCGCAGACCGGGCCTGCAGGCCGGGCACCGCGAGGACACCCTGTCTCCTCGCCAGCGCCGCCAGCCTCTCGGCCTCGGCCAGTCCGTTTCCGAGCGGCCATTCGCAGTACACGGCCTTGCCCGCCTCAAGCGCGGCGGTCGCCAGCTCCAGGTGATGGGGCACCTTCACGGTGATGGCGACGACGTCCACCGCGTGGCTCTTGACCAGGTCGTGATGGTTGTCGAACGCCAGGGGCACACCGAAGAGCTGGCCGGCGGCGTCGGCGGATTCCCTTCGGCTCGTGGACAGCGCCGTGATCTCGAAGGCGTCCGCGAGCGACTTCAAAGCCGGAATGTGCGCCTGTGCTGCCCAGCCACGCTCTGGACTTGCGCCGATGATGCCGACACGAATCCTCTCGTCTCCGCCCTCGCTCACGGCGATCCCTCTCTGAGCTGATGCTCCGCTGAGCAACGATCAGCGCACCGGCCTCACGTCCTACAGCCAGTCGTTTGACTTGACTATTCAAGTCAACCTAGTTCGCTGACTTGAACTGTCAAGTCCCGAACGAACAGCGGGCTCAGGCCCTCCGACTGTCAGTCAGACGCGTCGATACGCGTGAGCAAGCGATCCGCAAGCTGACGCACCTGACGCAGCTCCGCAGCGCTGAATTCGTCCATGACGAGCGACCGCACTCGGGTGACGTGTCCCGGCGCACTGGCGACAAGCAACTTGTAGCCAGCTTTGGTGAGGATCGCGTTCGTGAACCGCCCGTCCTCAGGATCGACCTCACGTCGCACGAGGCCACGGGACTCCAGCCGCTTCACCAGGTGCGACAGCCGCGACAGCGATGCGTTGGTCAGCATGGCCAACTCGCTCATTCGCAACGTGTGCGCGGGATCCTCGGACAGTCGCGCGAGCGCGTGGTACTCGATGAAGCTCAACCCGGCGTCCCGCTGCAGTTGGCATTCGAGTGCCCAGGGAAGCTTCACCATGACCTGGGCGATCAGACGCCAGGCGGCTTGCTCTTCGCTGCTGAGCCACCGGGGGGACGTAAGCCCGGTCTGGGTCGGTCGCTTCGCGGTCGAACGTGGCATGGGCACAGGCTAGCGCGTGACTTGACAATTCAAGTGAGACTCGTAGGTTGGCAGTTGAACGCTCAAGTCACCAGCATTGTGTGCCCCGCCAGAGTGCACTGCGATCGTTGCGCAAAGGAGCAGAACATGACCAGGATCGGCGTCATCCTCGGAAGCACCCGCCCGGGCCGCAGAGGCGCGCAGGTCGCGGATTGGGTGATGGGCATCGCCACTCAGCGCGACGATGCCCAGTTCGATCTGATCGACCTGGTGGACTACCCGTTGCCGCACCTGGACGAGCCATTGCCGCCGTCGATGGGGCAGTATCAGAACCAGCACACGCGAGACTGGGCCGCCACAATCGGACGGTACGACGGGTTCATCATCGTCACCCCGGAGTACAACCACTCCACCTCGGGTGTGCTCAAGAACGCGATCGACTACCTCTACGCCGAGTGGAACAACAAGGCCGTCGGTGTCGTCTCCTATGGCGCGGTGGGCGGTGCCCGTGCTGCGGAACACCTCCGGCTCATCGCGGGGGAGCTGCAGATGGCCGACGTGCGGACGAACGTCGCGCTCTCGATGTTCACCGACTTCGTGAACTTCACCGATCTGGAACCGGGCGCTCACCAGGTGCAGGCCCTCGACACCCTGATCGAGCAAGTGATCGCATGGAGCACGGCGCTGGCACCGCTGCGCGCGGTCCCTCAACCCGCCTGATGGTTCGGGGCGTCGCCTGAAAGCCACCGTCACCTGGGCGATGAACCGCTACCAACCTACCTAGCGGTCAGCAAGCCAGTGTGATGTATTGCACGGATGCGGATCAGTGCCCGGCGGGTGGTCGCGGCTGTGGCGGCCCTTGGATCCCTCGTCACCTCCGTCGTCGCGATCCCAGCAGGTGCGTCGCAGACGGTCGCCTACGCGGTCCAAGAGCAGGTGAACGTCCCGTTGGTCATGGCCGACGGGACCACGTTGGTGGGGAGCGTGTACTACCCGGCTGATCCCGGGACCGGGCAGCGCGCGCGAGGTCGGTTTCCCGTTCTCGTCACCATGACGCCGTACGGCATGTGGGACGGCAACAGCGAGTACCCGGCCAACTTCCCGAACGGCGGCTCGGACCATCAGATCCTTCGCTACTTCGCCCAGCACGGCTACATCGGACTCGAGGTCGACAGTCGTGGGTCGGGGCGATCGCAAGGGCTGTTCACGGTGCTCGACCCGAATCAGAGCCGCGACTACGTGCGGGTCATCGACATCGCGGCGCATGATCTCCCTGGATCCAACGGCGTCGTCGGTCTGACCGGCATGTCATACCGGGGGCTCAACCAGCTCCTGGTCGGCGGACTGCTTCGCAAGGGCACCCCCGTCAAGGCGATGGCACCGGCGTCGGCCGGAGCCTCCGTTTTCGAGGACCCCTTCGTCCAGGGTGGCATCGCCTCGCAGTTCTGGTACGCCTACCCCGGCGTCCTCGGCATCAGCGCCGTGCCCCCTGCGGACCAGACGGTGGCGCCGGGTGGCGTGGACGGGCGCTTGGCAGGCGTGGCGGTCGACCGCCTCCGTTCGGCGCAGAACCTCACGGACATGGCGAGCCAGTCGCTCAACGGTGGCCCGATCGCCTACCGCGACGGGTGGTGGCGAGAGCGCGAGCCCCTGCAGGCCACCAGGGCCATCGTCGATGCCGGCATCCCGGTACTGCTCACGACCGGGACGACCGACTTCTTCCCTCGGGGCGCCTTCCGGATGTACACCGCGCTCCAGAGCGTTGCCCACGGCGGCTCCCCGTACGACCCGATGAGCCCGGCCTGGAAGCCGGACCGCCGCTTCCAGCTGGTCTACGGCAAGGACTACACGGACGGCGACTTCTCCTTCTGGCTGTCGTACGAGCTGCAGTGGTACGACCACTGGCTGAAGGGCAAGGACAACGGCGCCGCCTCCTCCGACCGCACCCTGCACCTCCAGGACCAGACCGGCCGGTGGTCCGCCCCACCGCGCGGCACGTACCCGCTGACGCAGCACTACACGAAGCTGTACCTCGACAGTGGCTCGCGGCTGTCCGCCGTACGACCATCCTCGGCGACCGTGCTGCCCGACCTGCCGTGGGCACCGGAGACCACGACCGAGACGTTCACGAGCTCGCCGTTCCCGGGCGGTGCGACCGTCGCCGGTCCGGTCAGTCTCTCTGTGTCCATGCGCTCCACGACCCCACAGGTCGAGCTCATCGCGCAGCTCAACGACCTGGCACCGGATGGCACGGTCACGACCGCCGTCCCTGGCTTCGAGGTGGATGGCGACCTGGCCGGCACCCTGCGAGCGATCGACCCCGTGAAGAGCTGGTACGACGGATCGGGCACCCTCATCTCTCCGCACCACACCTACTCGCAGGCCAGCGAGAGCCGCGTCCCGCTCGGGCGACCGCAGCGGTACGACATCGAGCTGCACCCGCGGGTGTGGTCATTGGCGCCGGGTCACCGGCTGCAGGTCGTCCTGAGCTCGCAGAGCAACCGCCTCGTCCCGGCGCTCCCGCAGACGCAGGCGCTGGCCGGAGGGATGTACTCCTTCGTCGCCCGGGACTCCTGGCTGGCGGTTCCGCTCCTGCCGAGCAACGCCTTCCCGGCGACCGCCGACCCAACCAAGGCCGGGCTGCGATGAGACAGAGGGCGAACGGAACAGCGGCATCGCCTGCCACGTAGGACTTCTGGGGCCTCTGAGCAGTCACGCTGCTCTCACAGGGGCTTTGCAGCGACCTCACAACCACGGTCGCCAGTCTCTGCGTAGTCACCTTGACGCAGAGGAGCGCCTTCATGACCAACTACGAACCAACAAGCCCCGACGAGACCCCTTCAGCAGCGCGCGCGACGTCGGGGGTACCTGGTGCTGGCAGTGCAGGTGGCACCGGGGCTGGGCGACGCTTGCTGTCGAGCGCTAGACGTCGATGGATGGTTGCCGCTGCGGTTGCGCTGATCTGTTCAGTGGTCGGCGTCTCCGCCGGTCTCGCCACGTCTTCCTCCGCAGCACCAGGACCCGCAGCCCCCGCTACTGCGGCAGCTGGCGCCCCGGCATCAGGTGGCGGCGGCTCCAACGCCCGGTCCGGAGCGGCTTCAGGCGGAACAGTCGGGACGGTGAGCAGCCTGTCGACGTCAGGCTTCACGGTGTCGACGGCTGGGGGTCAGAAGGTGACCGTCAATGAGGCGGCCTCCACGACGTACACGAAGGGCACGAGCTCGGCCGCGGCGAGTGCCGTGACGACGGGTGTGCCTGTCCTCGTCCTCGGGACGACCAGTGGCACGACCATCACGGCCGCGCAGGTCATCGTGCAGCCGACGACGAGCGGCGGATCTGCGTCCTACTCGGCGACACCCGCGGTCCCCTTCCAGAAGGGTGCCCCGGCCACGTCGAAGCAGGACGGTCAGGTCCCGGCGAACTACACCGAGGGGTCGGGGACGATCGTCAGTGGAACGGCTGCGAGCCAGGCGACGGAAGCTGCGCTGGCCGTCTATCCCGGAGGCGTCGTCGACCGTGTTGTGCAGCTGAGCAACGGCGAGTACGAGGTCCACAACATCGGTGTCAGCTGGCCGCACCACGTCTTCGTCACCCAGGACTTCAAGGTCGCCGGCGCCAACTAGCTGCCGCCACAACGAGGAAACAGCGGGCGGGGCCCGGTCGCCGGAGACGGCGGCCGGGCCCCTGCTGTTGCCGCAGCCGACCAGCGGCGGTCACCTGTGATGCTTGGGTTTCCTGCCCTTCTCCGTCCCCGAGCCTGAGTTGAAATCCGGTGCCACGGGGGCGTCGGTCAGTCGGAACGGCTCGCCCTGCTGACCGCCGGGGGCGCCGCTGATGAGGGCGCCCCAGGTCTGGGCGGGTAGGTCGCCGCCGTACATCCGGGGGTAGAACCTTCCGCCGACTCGCAGGTTGATGAGCGGGTGGCCGAAGCCGCCCCGCGGATCGCCCATCCACACGACTGCGGCGTACCGGGGCGTGTAGCCGATGAACCAGGCGGCCGAGAAGTCCTGCACCGTGCCGGTCTTGCCCGCCGCGTCGCCGGGGACGGCCGCGTTGTGCCCGGTGCCCTGGCCGATGACTCCGGACAGCACGCGGGTGACGGTGTCCGCGACCCGCGGGCTGAGCACCTGACGGCACGACGGCCGGCTGGGTGCGGGCGCTCCCACCAGGTCCGTGATGCCGAACGCAGGGCAGTACCGGCCGTGTGCGGCGTAGGTCGCCACCGCACCTGCCATGGCGAGTGGCGTGACCTCGTTCGTGCCCAGGGTGAACGACGGGACTCGTTGCAGCGGCTCGCCGTCCGCCCGTCGTACTCCCATGCTCTCGGCGATCCGAGCGGGGCCTGTGAAGCCGACCCGCTCCTCCAGCTGCAGGTAGTAGGTGTTGACGCTGTGCCAGGTGGCCTGCTCGAGCGTGAAGACCCCGGACTCGCTGTCCGCCGCGTTGCCGACGGTGTACGGCGTCGGGCGCCCGTTGACGACGTTGTAGGGGGCGAACTGGCGCGAGGTGTAGCGCTGCGGTGCGTAGATCCGCAGGTCCATCGGTAGCCCGTCCTGCACGGCCTGGGTGAGGACGAACAGCTTGAAGGTGGAGCCGGCCTGGAAGCCGGTGCTGCCTCCCACCGCCAGGTTGACGCTGGACCGTCCGGGGCCGATGCCGAACGGCACCGAGGCGGCCATGGCCAGCACCGCTCCGGTGCCCGGTTGCTCGACCACAGCGGCGAGCGCTGCGCGTGACCCGCGGGCCCGACTGACGGCGCGCTGGGTGCTTGCCTGCACGGCCCGGTCGAGGGTGGTGCGCACCACGAGCCCGCCGGTGTCGAGGCGGTGCTGCCGTTGCTTCGGTGTCCTGCCCAGTGCCGGGTCGCTCAGGATCTGGCGTTGCACCCAGTCGCAGAAGTAGCCGGCTGAGGAGCCCTGGCAGCCGGCCAGCTTGGCGCCTTTGCGCGTGCCCAGAGGCGCCGTCTTGGCGGTCGTTGCCTGCGTCATGGTGAGGGCCCCGGCGGCGACCATTCTGTCGAGCACGAGATCGCGCCGGGCCAAGGCTTCGGCGGGATGGGAGTACGGGTCGAACGCGGTAGGGCTCTTGACCAGACCAGCCAGCAACGCCGCCTGCGGCACGGACAACCTGTCGGCGTCGGTGCCGAAGAACGTCTCCGCCGCGGCCTGGACGCCGTAGGCGCCGCGGCCGAAGTACACCAGGTTCAGGTAGCCGGTGAGGATGTCGTCCTTGCTCATGCGGCGCGTGAGGGCGACGGCGTAGCGCGCCTCGGCGAGCTTGCGACGTGAGCTCACCCGGGTGGCTGCTTGCTCGCCTTCTGGCGATTGGGCCTGGATGAGCAGCAGGTTCTTGACGTACTGCTGGGTGATGGTGCTCCCGCCTTCATGCCCGCCGGTGCGTAGGTCGTGCACGAGCGCCCGCAGCATCGCCTGCAGGTCCACGCCGTGGTTCTCGTAGAACCGGGCGTCCTCCACCGCGACCATCGCCTGGCGGACTGACGTCGCCATCCGGTCGGCCGGCACCGATGCCCGGTCCTGCTCCCAGAAGTACGCGAACGGGCGCCCGGTGCGGTCCAGCAGCACGCTGCGCTGCGGCACGCCCGTCACCCCGAGCGCAGTCGGCAGGGCGACGAACTCGTCGCTGCGCTGCTTCACCCAGAGCCCAGCGGCAACCACCACCGTGTCCACGACCAGTGCCAGGCAGAGCGCGATCACCGCCAGGCCCAGGACAAGCTCGGCGACCCGCGGCACGGTCCGCAGCCTCATGATGGCTGGCCTTTACCCATGATCAGAGGTGTTCCCACCGCTGGGAGCGGGAACGGGCGGGCTACTGGCTCAACCTGAAGGACCGGCCGTGACCGCGATCGGCTTCCGCGCCCGACGTCCCAACAATCCCAGGGCTGCTGGCCGTCCGCTGCCACCGTTGCT
>JAOPVZ010000167.1 GCA_025965935.1 Frankiales bacterium
TCCTCCTGCGCCCGATGCCTTCCGACGCGGCCGTGCGCGGGTCTGAGCTGGTCGCCGACCTCTCACGGGCGGCGGCTGCTCGGTCCGGCTCGGTCTCGGTGACCGTCTACGACGAGCTCACGCACCGCTCCTACAGCTACCGGCCCAGCGCGGCCTACGACTCCGCCAGCATCGTCAAGGTCAACATCCTGGAGACCTTGATGTGGCAGCGGCAGCAACGAGGCCTCGGCCTGACCGCCACGCAGGAGCACCTCGCAAGGCTCATGATCACCCGAAGCGACAACGACGCCGCCTCCGCTCTGTGGGCTGCGGTGGGCAGAGCCGCCGGGGTCCGGGCCTACGACCGAGTGATCGGCATGACCAGCACCACCTTCGACCCGGGCGGGGCTTGGGGGCTCACCCGCACCACGTCGACCGACCAGGTCACGCTCCTGCGGGCCGTGACGTTCGGGCCGGGGCCACTGTCGTCGCGAGCACGGCTGTTCATCCGCGGCCTCATGCTCAGCGTCGTGTCGAGCCAGAAGTGGGGGGTCTCGGCCGGCGTGCCCAGCGGCCCCTACGTGGAGCTGAAGAACGGCTGGCTGCCCCGCGCGACAGGCGGGTGGCGCGTCCACAGCATCGGCCACGTGCGCGTGCAGGGTCGCAACTACGACATCGCCGTGCTGTCGATGAACAACCCGAGCATGGCCTACGGCGTCAGCACCATCGAGGCGCTCTCGCGGATCGTCTACCGCGACCTCGGCTAGGGGCCCGGCCATCCGACCCACTTGACAAGGACTTCCTTGTACAAGATTCTCCTTGTGAACTACTCATTCACCGAGGAGATCCCATGACCACCGCACTCGACACCGACTTCCGGGCCGTTCGGACCCTGTCGGCCGCCCCGGACGTCGTCTTCGACGCCGTGACCTCAGCCGACACCATCACTCGCTGGTGGGGACCGGCGACCGGCACCGACGAGCTCACGCTCAGGTTCGCGCCCGGCCGGCTCGTGCTGCGCGTCGACCGCGCCGAGCGGCCCACCGCGCTGGTCTGGAGCGTGCTGCTCGCTGAGCCGTCACCGGAGTGGATCGGCACCCACCCGGTCTTCAGCCTCTCGCCGACCGCCGACGGCGGGACGGAGCTCACGTTCACGCACGAGGGCCTCACCCCGCGGCTGGAGTGCTTCGACTCCTGCCAGGGCGGCTGGAACCACTACCTGACAAGCCTCGTCGACTTCCTCGACCGCGGCACCGGCAGCCCGTACCTCGGCTGACGCTCGGCCTGCCAGGATGCCCTGGTGACGACCAAGCAGGAGCCGGACGCGGTGCTGCGGGCGCTCGCCGACCCGCACCGTCGGCAGGTGCTGCGGCTGGTGCAGCACCGCGAGCTCGCCGCCGGCGAGATCGCCGCCGGCTTCACCATGACCCAGCAGGCCGTCAGCCAGCACCTGGCCGTCCTGAAGTCCGCCGGGCTGCTCCACGAGCGTCGTGAGGGCACCCGGCGGCTCTACTCCTTGCGGCCGGAGTCGCTGGAGCCGGTGCAGAGCCTGCTCGCCGAGTTCTGGCCGGACGCCCTGGCCCGCTTGAAGAGAGCCGTCGAGACGGCCCACCCGCCAGAGAAGAGGCAGCCGTGACGGACGTCGTCGCCACGACCCGCATCGCCGCGGCGCCCGAGATCGTCTTCCCCTACTTCACCGACCCTGCGCTCATCACGACCTGGCTCGCCGAGACGGCCGAGCTGGCGCCCGACCCGGGCGGTGTCTTCTCGATCGTCGTCGACGGGAACGCCGCCATGGGCACCTTCGTCGCCATCGAGCCGCCGACGCGCGTGGTCTTCACCTGGGGCATGCCCGGCAGCACGACCATGCCTCCCGGCAGCACGACGGTCGAGGTCGTGCTGACGCCCGAGGGAGACGGCACCCTGGTCGCGCTGACCCACCGCGACCTGCCGCCGACCGAGGAGCCGCCGCACCGCGAGGGCTGGACCCACTTCCTGGGGAAGCTCGCCGCCCGGCCCTGGTGACGGCCGCGGTCAGCGGCCGTCGGCCTCCGCGGAACGGACGGCTTCGACGCACAGGCCTCGAAGGCCCGGCATGTCCTGCAGCTCGACGCCCAGCTTCGCCGCGGCCCGCAGCATGGCCTTCTCGAGGTCGGTGGCCCGGCGCAGGTACAGCGGCTGATGCCGGTCGTCGACGACCACCAGTCGCACGTTGTTCTGGTGTGCCGGTGAGTGCACGTTCGATGCGGGCAACGTCATCGCCTCATCATGCGCGGCAGGGCCGCCCGGCTGACGGCGACGCGCCGTGCGGCATCCTCGAGGTGTGAAGCTGAAGCTGGACCTGCACGACATCTACAACCGCGGGTCCGACATCGACCGGGCCCTGCGCAACGTCATCGATGAGGCCGTGCGCATCAAGGCCAAGTCGATCGAGATCATCCCGGGCAAGGGCAGCGGCGCCCTCAAGAAGCACGTCCTGCGGTTCCTGGACCAGAAGGACGTGAAGGCGCTGTACCACCGGGTGGAGAAGGACTCGGACAACTTCGGGCGGGTCTTCGTCCACTTCCGCTGGAAGTAGGGCTCTCAGGTCGTCGGAGGCTCCTGCTTCCAGCCATAGCGATCCGCGCGGTCGGCGAGCGGGCCGGCGTCGACCTCCCACCACGGCCGCTCCATTGCGGCGCGGTCGTCCGCGACCGCATCCAGCGCAGCGTCGACATCAGTCGCCTGCCGGACGTCGCTGCGCACCCACGCGACCAGCAGCACGAGCAGCGCGGGCAGCCCGACGAGTTCGCTGAGCGCGATCATCGCCGTCCCCCCGGTGCGCTGGGCCTCAGCCGCCGTGGTCCCAGCCAGCCGTACGTGCGCGTAGTAGCTCGCCGCGATGACATGGCCGGTCCCGAGGACGGCCAGGCCCGGGATGGCGTCGAGCAGACCGTCCAGAAAGGCGATCATCGCCCGGACCGGGTACGACGTCCGGCCGGTGCCCTCGTCGATCCCGAGCAGCGGCCAGAGGAAGCCGCACCCGGCGACCAGCAGCAGCAACCGGGTGGCCTCGAGCAGCGCGGGGTGCTCGAGGCGGGCCTGGTCCCAGCCGGTGGTGTAGACGAGCAGCAGCAGCGTGACGGCCACAACCGAGCCGGTCAGGGGAAAGCCGAGCACCCGCCGCACCCGACGCCACGACGAGGTCGGCGGGGAGCGGCGGACCGCGTGCCACAGAGCGACGGGCCGGCCGAGGGTGAGGGCCACCGGGACGAGGGTCAGCAGCAGGACGTCTTGCACGGCGAGCGGCCAGAACAGGGTCCGCGAGTACGTGCCGAGGAACGAGCACGTGATGAGCAGCAGCGACCCGATGCCGCCGACCACGAACCAGCAGCTCGCGCCGACGCTCCATCGGCCGCCGCCGGCGCGCACGCGTCGGACGGCCACCCCATAAACAGCGATGGCCAGGACGGACGCGACGAGGACGGGCACGTCCACCGACCACTCAGTCAGCCAGCGCGCAGTCGTCAGTGGTGGGAGAGCCGGCACGGCTTCCACCGTAGGTCCAGGAGGTCAGCGCAGTGCGCGCCGGTCGAGCTCGCGCTCCACGTGCCGCTGGGCCGGCGCCGCGAGGTCGGTCCACACCGTCAGGCCCGCGCCGCCGTTGCGCTTGCGCTGGTACAGCGCCTCGTCGGCCCGCCGCAGCGCCAGCCGGACCTCCTCCGGCGCACGCACCGCTGCTACACCGACCGACACGTCAGCGCCGCTGCGCACCAGCAGCTCCTGCATCTGCATCCGCAGCTGCTCGCACAGGTCCAGGGCGTCACGGTGCGGCCGCAGCAGCAGGGCGAACTCGTCGCCGCCCAGCCGGACGGCGAGCGACTCCGGGAGCGAGTTGATGAGCTCCGCGACCGAGCGCAGCATGTCGTCCCCAGCCGCGTGGCCCCAGCGGTCGTTGACCTCCTTGAACCGGTCGAGGTCGAACAGCGCCAGCCAACCACCGGAGAACGGCTGCGCGGCGACCCGGTCGTCGAGCAGCAGGTCGAGCGGCGACCGGTTCGCGATGCCTGTCAACGGGTCGCGGGTCGCGGTGTGCTCCAGCTCCGCGAGCCGGGTGATGGCCGCGTAGCGACTGCCGACCTGCAGGCAGAGCAGCTCCAGGGCCTGCACGAAGTCGGCCTGCACCGCAGGGCTGCCGGTCCGCCGGGTCACGATGAGAAAGCCGATCAGCCGGCGCCCGTCACGCAGGGGTACGGCGACGAGCGCGCGCACCCCTGCGGCGCGCAGCTTCACCGTGGGCCCCGATGCCAGGTCCGCCTCGTGACCGCCGCTGTAGCAGGACGACAGCGACCCGACGAGGTCCTTCAACGCCAGCAGGTCCGGCTCGAGCAGCTCCCGCAGCAGCTCTTGGTCCGGGCCCTGAGCCTCGACCAGTCCGATCACCGCACCCTCGGTGCTCCACAAGGCCACGGTGTCGAAGGCACCCAGACCGAGCGCGGCACGCACGGCGGAGCCCGCCAGCTCACGGACGGTCTGGGCCGCGGCGACATCCGGCACCAGCCGGCCGAGCCGCAGCAGCAACGAGTCCTGCTGCTCGCCCGCGCCGACGACAGCCAGTCGCTCCTCGAGGAGCCGCGCCGCCCGTCGTACCTCTGCGACGTCGTCGTCGGTGAGGTGACGGAGCGCGTCGATGTTGAACACACCGACCACCTCGTCCCCGAGCCGAAGCGGCACCGCCATCTCGCTGACGACACCCGGCACCGCCTGCCGGTAGCGCGGGTCGGCGGTGACGTCGCGCACGAGCAGCTCAGTACCGGTGGCGTAGGCCGCACCGGTGAGCCCGGTGCCCGGCTCGATGCCGTCGAGGACGAGGGACTGGCCGTGCCGGGCGATGCAGCGCAGCCACCCGCCGCGCGCCAGGTAGATGCTCGGGAGCAGCTGCGGGTCGCGGGCGAAGGCGGCCGTCACGCGATGGGCGAGCACGTGCGCGTCGTCGGCGTCGCTGACGTCGAGGGCGGCGGGCACCTCGTCGAGCTGTCCGGGCAGGGGCCACGGCGCACCCGGCCGCGCGAGCAGGTACCCCTGTGCGAGGTCGATGCCGAGGTCGCGCAGCGCGGCGAGCTCCTCCGGCCGCTCCACGCCCTCCGCCACCGACACCGCACCCGACGCGCGGGCCAGCGTGTGCAGGGCCGCGACGACGGCCCGGCGGCGGGCGTCACGGTCCAGGCCGCTGACCAGCGAGCGGTCGATCTTCACGAACGCCGGGCGCAGCTTCAGGACGCTGGCCATGTTCGCGTAACCGGCGCCGACGTCGTCGACGGCCACGGGGGTGCCCTCCGCCTGCCAGGCGCGGAGCCGGGGAAGCAGCGCGGCGTAGTCCTCCACGCGGTCGTGCTCGGAGAGCTCCAGGACGTGCTGCGGCAGCTCCGCCCGGACCCCGTCGAAGCGTGGGTCCAGCAGCGTGACGGCACTGACGTTGACGAACAGCGGCACATCCCACGGAGGAGCGCCGGCCAGGGCGGCTGCTCGGAGGAACGCAAGCTCGAGGTCGGTGCGCAGGCCCAGCTCCTCGGCGACGTCCAACCAGGCGGCGGGGCCGCTGCCGAGGTCGTCGGTCACCCGGCCGAGCGCCTCGTAGCCCGCCACCGCGCCGTCCTCCAGCCGCACCAGCGGCTGCACGGCGACCCGCACGCCGCCCGGCTCGCATGCCCGCAGCACGGCGTCAGCCGTGATCAGGGCAAGGCTGAGCTGCGCGGAGGCCACCCGACCAAGATCGGCAGTGCAGCGGCGTTGCACGATGACATTTGTGTGAACACTTCTTCACACCGTCTTCACACCTGTTTCTCAGCGGCCGCTCCGGTGCTGCGCCGCATGATGGCTGGGCAGCACGTGCGACGTGCATCCAGCTCGCTGACTGAGAGGGGCCACGGCCGTGAGCCGTACGCCGACCCTGGGACAGCGGCCACACGTGGCCACCGTTCCCGGTCAGCGCCAGGGACCGCCTGACGACGACGCCGTCCTACCGCAGCAGCCCGGGGGCTCCCGCCGGCGGATGTGGCTGCGGCAGGCACTGATGCTGGCACTGGGAGTGCTTGCCGTCGTCACGCTGCTGCGGTCGAGCGGCGGAGTGACGAACGCGGCCAGCGGCCTGCAGGCCGCAGACGTCGAGGCTCTCGTGCTGGCCGCAGGGCTGTGCGCGCTGTCGTACCTGTTCGCGGCCGTCGCCCAGCGGGGTGCGGTGGCACTGCCGCTGCCCCTCGGCCCGCTCGTCGCGGTCCAGCTCGCGTGTGCCTTCACCAACCGGCTGCTCCCCGGCGGCCTCGGGACCCTGGCCACCAACGGCCGCTTCCTCCGTCGCAACGGCCTGTCCCCTGCTGGTGCGGCCACCGCCGTCAGCCTCAACAGCATCACCGGGTTCGCCATCCACGTCGTCGCCCTCGCCGTCGCGGTGCCCATGCTGCTCAGCTACCCGGGCAAGCCGTTCCAGCTGGCCCTGCCGGGGTGGTCATCGGGGCCGGTGCTGCTCGTCGCGCTGGCGGTGGTCGTCGTCGTGGTCGCCGGAGCAGCATCGGTGCGGGCACTGCCGCGTGCCTCCGCCTTGCTCCGCCGCGCCTGGTCGGCGGTGCGGGAGGGCGCAGCGGTGCTGCGCAGCCCGCGCAAGACCTGTGAGCTGCTGCTCGGCTCCTGCGGCGTCACGGTCCTGCACGCGGTCGCCTTCACCGTCTGTGTCCAGGCGGTCGGTGGCACGGTGAAGTGGCAGGACCTCATCGCGGTGTACGTGGTGGGCGCGGCCCTCGCGGCAGCGGCCCCCACCCCGGGCGGGCTCGGCGCGCTCGAGGCGGCACTCGTGTTCGGCCTGGTATCGCTCGGGATGGCGACGCCGCTCGCGGTCGCGGGGGTGCTGTGGTTCCGGCTGCTGTCGTTCTGGTTCCCGACCGTCCCCGGGCTCGCCGCCTTCGGGCTGCTGCTGCGGACCCGTCGGCTCTGAGCAGCCGATCAGCGGCCGCCGGTCCGCTGTACTCCTCAGGTCGTAGGAGACGCCCGAGAAGTCAACCTCCGGTCTGTCGTCACACGACAGCGCGGTTCGTAGCGTGAAGCGCATCCCACCGAGAGGCGCGTCAACATGATCGAGGCCAGAGGCCTGACGAAGAAGTACGGCGAGAAGACCGCCGTCGATGACCTGACCTTCACAGTCCAGCCCGGGATCGTCACGGGCTTCCTCGGACCGAATGGTGCGGGCAAGTCGACGACCATGCGCCTGATCCTTGGACTCGACAGCCCGACCAGCGGCTCCGTCACGGTCGGCGGGAAGCCCTACGCGCAGCACGCCAAGCCGCTGCAGACCGTCGGTGCTCTGCTCGAGGCCCGCGCCGTGCACACCTCACGGTCGGCCTACAACCACCTGCGGGCCCTCGCTGCGACGCACGGCATCGCCAAGAGCCGGGTCGACGAGGTCATCGACATGGTCGGATTGCAGGACGTCGCCCGCAAGCGCGCCGGCGGGTTCTCCCTCGGCATGGGGCAGCGGCTCGGCATCGCGTCCGCGCTGCTGGCCGATCCCGAGACGCTCATCCTTGACGAGCCGGTGAACGGACTGGACCCCGAAGGCATCCGCTGGATCCGGGACCTGCTGAAGAGCCTGGCCGCCGAGGGCCACACGGTGTTCGTGTCGAGCCACCTGATGAGTGAGATGGCCCTGACAGCTGAGCACGTCATCGTGGTCGGCCGTGGCCGGCTGATGGCCGACATGCCGATGGCGCAGCTCATCGCGCAGGCCTCCGCCAACGTGGTCGTCGTGCGGTCGCCGCAGGCCACCGCGCTCGGCAAGGCGCTGGCCGGTCCGGACGTGGTCGTGTCCAGCACCGAGAAGGACCTGCTGGAGGTGACAGGGCTGTCGGCCGCGCAGATCGGCGACCAGGCCCGCGATCTCGGCATCAGCCTCCACGAGCTGGCGCCGAAGCAGGCGTCGCTGGAAGAGGCCTTCATGGAGATGACCCGCGACGAGGTCGAGTACCACGCCGCGACCCCCGCCAACCTCAACGGATCCGCCAGGAGCGCCGCATGACCACCCTCACAGCCGAACCGGCGCACACCACCTCTGCGGCCGCCGTCCAGGTCCAGCCTGTGACGCAGGCCCGGGTCTTGAGCAGCGAGTGGATCAAGATGCGCTCGCTCCGGTCGACGGGGCTGACCCTGCTCGCCGGCCTCGTCGCGATGGTCGCCGTCGGGTGGCTCGTCGGCTGGGCAACGAACGCGCACTGGTCGAGAATGGGCCCGGATGAGCGGCTTCGGTTCAACCCCATCGACAGTAGCCTCACCGGCTACCACCTCGCGCAGCTCGCGGTCGGCGTCCTCGGCGTCCTGCTCATCTCCGGCGAGTACGCCACCGGCATGATCCGGGCCACCTTCGCCGCCGTCCCGCACCGCTTGCCGGTGCTCTGGGCCAAGGCCGCCCTGTACGCCGTGGTGACGTTCGTGCTGATGCTGATCGCCGGGTTCGCCGCCTTCCTCGGTGGCCAGCAGTTCCTCAGCTCGCACGGCACGACGCTGTCCGCGACGCATGCGCTGCGCGACGTCATCGGTGTCGCCGGCTACCTCACCCTGATCGGGGTTCTCGCGGTTGCGCTGGGGTTCATCATCCGCAGCACGGCCGGTGGCATCGCGACGCTGTTCGGACTGCTGCTGGTCCTGCCCGGCATCGGCCAGGTCCTGCCGACCAGCTGGCAGCTCCACACCCTGCCCTACCTGCCCAGCAACGCGGGCGCGTCGATGTTCACCGAGAGCACCGACCCGGGCAGCCTGTCGGCGAGCGGCGGCTTGTTCGTGCTCTGCCTGTGGGTCGTGGCCGGCCTCATCGGTGCAGCCGTGCTGGTCAAGCGCCGGGACGCCTGACCCGGTGGTGTCGGGAAGTCCCGTCGTCGAGCCGGGTGTCGCCTCACGGCGCCGCCCGGCTCTGACACGCGCGGCTGCCCTCAGCACCCTGCGGGACCTGACCCGGTCCAGCCGTTCGCGGACGCTGGCACGTCGGCGGGCCTGGACCTGGCGGGTCGCCGCGGTCGACCTCGCGGTCGCTCTGGCCCTCGACGTCCTCACCGCTTTGCCGCCCTTGCACGACCACCAGTCGCACGTGTGGGTCTGGCTGCTCGACCAGGCCCTGGTGCTGCCGCTCGCGCTGCGGCGCCGGCATCCCACCGCGGTCTTCGCGCTCATCGCCGTCCTGGCCTCCGTGCAGTGGGCCAACGGTCTGAAGCTGCCTGCAGATGCCGCCCTCATCCTGGCCCTCTACACCGTGGCCGCTCACGAGCGGCGTGCCCGGGCGATCGCCGCGGCGGTGCTGCTGGAGGCCGGTGTGGTGCTGGCCTCGCTGCGGTTCGCACCCACCGGCGACGGCGTCGTCGGATCGATGGTCTTCCTGACCGGCCTGGTCGCCGCCGCCTTCCTGCTCGGCACGTCGCTGCAGACCCGCAGCGCCTACCTGGCGAGCCTCGAGGACCGGGCCCGACGGCTCGAGGTCGAACGCGACCAGCAGGCTCGCCTGGTGCGGGTCGCCGAGCGCACCCGCATCGCCCGGGAGATGCACGACATCGTGGCGCACAACCTCAGCGTGATGATCACCCTGGCCGCGGGGGCCGCGGCGCGGACCCCGACCCATCCCGCCGAGGCCGCCCAGGCGATGGAGCAGGTCGCGGTGACCGGCCGGGACGCCCTCGAGGAGATGCGGCAGCTGCTCGGCTTCCTGCGGGAGGACGGCCAACCGACCGGGATCGCTCCACAACCCGGCCTGGACGAGCTCGACGACCTGCTGGCGCAGGTCCGGAGCACCGGCCTGCCGGTGCGCTTCAGCGTGCAGGGCGATCCGCAGCCGATGGCGATGACGACTCAGCTCACCGTCTACCGCGCAGTGCAGGAGGCGCTCACCAACACCCGAAAGCACGGCCGGGAGGTGACCGCCGCCGCCGTGCTCATGAGCTGGAAGCCCGGTCTGCTCGAGCTCGAGATCACAGACAACGGCACCACACCCGCGGTACGAGGAGAGGTGACCGGCATGGGACTGGCCGGGATGCGGGAGCGGGTGACCGCGTCGGGCGGCACCTGGGCAGCCGCCCCCGGCAACGGCTGCGGCTGGCGCGTCCTGGTCCGGCTGCCAGTCAGCCCGGGCGACCCGTCGTGATCCGGATCCTGCTCGTGGACGACCAGCCCCTGATGCGGATGGGCTTCCGGATGATCCTCTCCGCCGAACCCGACTTCGCCATCGTCGGCGAGGCGTCCGACGGCCAGCTCGCGGTCGGGCTGACCAAGGAGCTCGAGCCCGACGTGATCCTCATGGACGTGCGCATGCCGGGCACCGACGGGGTGGAAGCCACCCGTTTGATCGTGCAGCAACGACCGCAAGCACGCGTGCTGATCCTGACGACGTTCGACCTCGACGAGTACGCGTTCTCCGGCCTGCAGGCGGGTGCGAGCGGCTTCCTGCTCAAGGACGTCCCGCCGGCCGAGCTCACTGCAGCGATCCGTGCCGTCGCGAGCGGGGACGCGGTCGTCTCTCCCCGCATCACCCGGCGGCTGCTGGACACCTTCGCCTCCAGCCTGAACCACGGTGACGCCGCGTCGGACCTGCAGCAGGACCCGCGACTGGCTCAGCTCACCCAACGCGAGCACGAGGTGCTGGAGCAGGTCGCTGCCGGTCTCAGCAACGCCGAGATCGCAGCGGCGCTTTTCGTCACCGAGGCGACCGTGAAGACCCACATCACCCGCACCCTCAGCAAGCTCGAGCTGCGCGATCGGGTGCAGGCGGTTGTGTTCGCCTACCAGCAGGGCATTGTCCGTCCGTGACTGAGCACACCCCCGCCACCGGGCCGTGGAGGCGACGGTGGTCATGGCTCCTGCCGTGGGGTGCGCTCTTGCTGGTCTGGCTGGCGTTCGTCCGGCCGTTGCCTCGGTACGACTTCCGCGTCTTCGTGGACGCGGGGGCGAAGGTGCTGGCGGGCCAGGATCCCTATCTGCCGTTGACCTCCCACGCCCTCTACGGCGGCAGCGCCTACGTCTACCCGTGGTTGGTCGCGTTCCCGTTCGTGCCGTTCGCGCTGCTCCCCGCGACCTTGGCGGACCTCCTCTTCATGGTCCTCTCCGGAGCCGCACTCATCGCGGCCTGCCGGCTGGCGGGGCTGCGCCAACCGCTGCTCGTCGCGCTGGTCCTGTTGTCACAGACCTCGGTGCGCAGCTTCGAGGTCGGCAGCCTCAACGCCTGGCTGTTCCTGGCCTGCGTGTTGGCCTGGCGGTATCGCGAGCGGGCCCTTCGGGTGGCGGTCGCTCTGACGGTCGCCGTCGGGTCGAAGCTGTTCCTCCTGCCCCTGCTGGGCTGGCTGGCCGCGACAGGGCGCTGGCGTGCGCTGCTGCTGAGCTGCACCGGCATCGCGCTGGTCATCGGTGTGTCCACCCTGTTCGGCCCGGTGTCGCTGCCGCACTACCTCAGGATGCTCTCGGTCCTCGGTCAGCACGAGGGCCAGCAAGGGCTGTCGCTCTACCACCTGCTGACGCAGCACCTCTCAGGCTCGGCCGCGCGGGTCGTGTGCGTGGGCCTCGCAAGCGCGCTCGCCGGCATCGGCCTGGTCGCGCTACGTCGGCACCACCCGCGCAGCGACCTGCTGATGTTCACCTGCATGCTGCTCGCCGCCATGGTCCTGACGCCGATCCTGTGGACGCACTACATCCTGCTGACGTTCGTCCCGGTGCTGCTGGCCTGGCCGTCCAGGCGCATCGTCGCTCTCACGTCAGCGCTTTCGTGGCTGGTCGTAGGCATCGGACTGCCCTGGCAGGTGAGCGTTGTCCTCCTCCACACGGCCTGGGTCGGGCTGCTCGTGTGCCTGTTCCGGGGAACGGACGGCGAGTCCACGATCGACCTGCGACAGAGGCCCGAGCCCATGGGGCTGCTTACCGGCTCGTCGCCAGTCCGACTCGTTCATGTGCTGGTCAGCCTGCCAGGCGGACCGCTCCGGCGTACTGACTCGCGTACCACCCGGTAAGGGAGCTGATCTTCACCACGTCGCCGGTGTGCGGGGCATGGATGAAGCGGCCGCCGCCGAGGTAGATGCCGACGTGCCCGAGGCTCTGCTCGAAGAACACGAGGTCGCCGGGCTGTAGCTCGCTCTGTGACACGTGCCGGCCCTGGTTCCACTGGTCGCCTGTGAAGTGCGGCAAGCTGATGCCGGCCTGCGCGTACGCGTACATGGTCAGGCCTGAGCAGTCGAAGGTGTCAGGACCGGACGCCCCCCACTGGTAAGGCTTGCCGAGCTCGGCCTCGGCTGCCTGCACGGCGATCTGCGCGGCGTTCCCGGAGTAGTGCTGTGTTGTGGTGACCGTGGGAGCTGCCGGCACGGTCACCGACTGCGCCTGGAACGCGGCCGCTGCTTGCGCGGTGGCCCGGGCCTGGGCGGCGAGCTGTGCCGCGCGTGCCTGTGCGGCCTTGCGCGCTGCGGCGTCCTTGGCCGCCTGGATGAGCTGCTGCTGCTTGGCTTGCAGGTTTCCGAGCACGTGCTGGACCTGCGCGGCGGCGGACTGCAGGTCGGCCTTGTCCTTGTCGAGGCCCTTCACGGTCGCTTCGGCCTGCGCCACGGCGGCCTGCGCGTCGGTCGTCGCCTGTGCCTGACGATGGCGGGCCGTCTGCAGGTCGGCCATGACCGACGCCTGCGACCGCGAGATCTGCGTGAGTGCGGCCATCTGGTCGAGGAAGGTCTGCGGGTTGCCGTTCGAGAGGATCTGCGTGGAGATCCCGCCGCTTCCTCGGCGGTAGGACGAGGCGGCGATCGAGTCGACCTTCACGCGCACCGCCGTCAGTTCCGCGTTGGCGTGCGCGGCAGCAGCCTGCGCCTGCCCGGCCTTGCGCTGGGCCTCGGCCAGCTGGATGCGTCCGGCGTTGAAGCGCTCAGCCGTGAGCTCGGCCTGCAGGTTGAGCTTGTCGAGCTGGGCCTGGCTGTCTCGGATCTGCTGCGTGATGTCGGCTGACGCGGGCGACGAAGGCCCGAAGCCGATCAGGCCGAGGCCGGTCGCGAGGATCACGAGCGCAGCGCCGGCCCTGCGGCGCAGGCGCGACCGGGAGGGGCCGGAGCGGCTGGTGCTGACGGGGGGCAACGGCACAGGGTCGCTGGACAGCACGCGCTGACAAGCCCTCTCGTTCGACGCCTACCGAGTTAGCTGACGGGCTCGGGCCACGAGATGCCCTACAGCACGCTGTGCGCACCCGAGAGTGCAGCGCACCGATTCGCCCCAGGAGATCGGGTCCCCGGCTCGTCTGCCGCGGCTGCGGCCGACGACTCGGCGTAGGGCGATGCCGTGCTCTGGAGGAGAACCGTCGCATCGCCCTGTCGAGACCATAGCCATCGACCGACCAGCTGTCCCTTTGGGCACCCTGACCGATTATCAGCCGGCACTCAGACACCGATGCCGGAGTCGGTGAAGACCTCGAGCCCGAGCACCAGCAGGGCCATGAGCAAGAGCACCAGACCCGTCAGGCCTGCCAGCGACCAGGTGATCCCGGCGGCCACGATCACGGCGCCGATCGCTGCCTCTGTCGTCTCCCTCATTGCCGCCTCCTGGCCTCTACGCCTTCGGGCCTGGAAGGCGCTACCAGAAAGGCTCCTCGCCGCGGCCGCATCATTGCTGTGGCCCTGCTTGCCAAGTGCTGTGACACGGCTCAGCCGATCGGCTCCGCTCCTTCACGGTGGATGTCCGCCTACACGCTCAGATCCAGTGATCGCCCGTGAACACCCGGAGCCGGGCGCCTTCCTGCACTCTCACCCAATGCGCCCCGCGCCTTCCTGAAGTCTGGCGCGCCTCAGCACCCGTGCGCGCGCGTGACCGGGGCCGTGCCGTGGGTGGAAGTTCAGGCAGGCGGGGGGAGCGGGGGGTGAGAGTGCAGGAAGGGGGCCTGGGCCGACGCTGAGCCGTTCGAGTGACAGCAGGTTCGCGTCAGGTCGAACGGGAAGAGGTTCTGCACGGACGCACCCAGCTTGTCGAACGGAGGTAGCCGGCATGGGCCGGTTCCAGGCCCTTTTCGGTCGCCCCGAGTTCCTTCGGGCGTTCCACGGCTGGATGACGCTCGCCTGGGGCGTGCTCATCCCGATCACGGTCTTCACCGGGCTCAAGGGCTCCATCATCTGGATCGCCTTGATGAGCGTCTGGGCCAACTTCGTCGGCCATTTCTCGTCCTGGCAGGCAGCTCGGGTCGAGGTCAAGCAGGACGATCAGGTGGATGAGGCGGTCAGCGTGACATCACCGCTCAAAGAGGACCTTGACGTCACCCAGCCCCCCCAGCAGCTGGCCGTTCCAAAGACCGGGACGGAGGGCTGACCCCCGCCTCGCTCACGACGCGGCGGATCTGGCCCTGGGAAGGGCTATGGCCGGCAGCGTCAGCGCCTCGCACACGCCGGGGAAGCCGGCGGCCGGAACGGCGGGCGACCAGAAGTAGCCCTGAAAGCGCTCGCAGCCCAGCTGCTGCATGGCGTGCAGCTGCTGAACCGTCTCGATGCCTTCGGTGATGGTGGTGAGGTGCAGGGAACGTGCGATCGCCACGACGGCAGCAGCGATCCTGCCCTCCGATCCGCCGCGCTCCACTCCAGCGACGAACTTCTTGTCCACCTTCAGGACATCGACCGGCAGACTGGCGAGGTAGCTCAGCGACGAGTAGCCGGTGCCGAAGTCGTCGATGGCGATCCGGACCCCTAAGACCTTCAGCTCAGCCAGTATCCCGGCGGCGGCGTGGATGTCGTCGATGAGCACGGTCTCGGTGAGCTCGAGCGTGAGGTTGCGCGGGTCGATCCCGGTTCGCTGCAGCGCTTCTCGCACGTGCTCGATGAGCAACCCGTCGGCGAGCTGGCGGGCCGACACGTTGACGCTGACGCTCATGCCAGGCCAGCGAGCGGTCTGGCAGGCGGCGTCGAGCAGAACCTGCCGGCCGATGCCGACGATCATGCCGGTGTCCTCGGCGACCGGGATGAACTCCTCAGGAGGGACGAGCCCCAGCTCCGGGTGCTCCCAGCGCAGGAGGGCCTCGCTACCGATCACCTTGCCGAGGCGCGTGTCCACGATGGGCTGGTAGTGCACGACGAGCTGTCCTTGCTCCATGGCCTTGCGCAGGTCGCGCTCCATCCGGCTGCGGGCCTGCAGGTCGATCCGCATGCTCGGTTCGAACAGGACCGCCCTGCCCTTGCCGAGCGCCTTCGCGCGGTACATCGCGACGTCCGCGTCGCGCAGCAGCTCTTCGGCGCTGTGCCCTTCCATGTCGCCACTGAGGAGCTTCGCCTGGTCACCGCTGCAGAGGACGACTCCGGTGCTGGCGCCGATGGACACCTGGTGGCCGGGCAGCTGGAAGGGCTGGCTGAGGGCCTCGGCGATGCGGTGCGCGGTGAGCTCCGCCTGCGCCGGCGGCGTGCTCACGAGCAGGACGGCGAACTCGTCGCCCCCCAGTCGGGCGACGAGGTCGTCGCCGCGGACGCTGCCGGCGAGCCGGTCGGCGACGAGGCGCAGCAGGGCATCGCCGATGGTGTGGCCGAGGGTGTCGTTGACCAGCTTGAAGTCGTCCAGGTCGATGAACAGGACGCTCACCTCGCGGCCGTTCGCCCGGCTCTCCCCGAGGCACTCCAGAAAGCGGGTCCGGTTGGGGAGGCCGGTGAGCGGGTCCTGGCGGGCCTGGCGGGTCGCCTCGCTGACCGCTTCCTGCAAGGCCGCGACAGTGCGTGCGTCGTTCAGCGCCAGACCCGTGTGCTCGGCGAAGGCGAGCAGCACCTCCTGCTCGCTCCGACTGTACGTCCGACCCTGCACCCTGCTGGCGACGGTCAGGCTTCCGACGACGCCGTCGCCCTGGAAGACCGGCGCGGCCATGCACGCAGTCACGCCGTCCTCGGCGAAAACCTTCACGGCATTGTCGGACGCCGCGTAGTCGTGGCTCACCACCAGCCGACTGGTCGTGACGGCTGTGCCACCGACGCCCTGACCGACGGAACTCCGCCTCGTCCGTTCCTGCATCTGGGGACTCAGACCATGGGAGGCCACCATGAGCAGCAGGTCAGGGTCGTCTGGATCGAGCATGCGCAGGGCGGTCACGCTGTCGCCGATGAGCGCCGCGGCACCCACGACGATGGACTCGAGCACCTCGTGCAGCGGTCTGCGCGTCGAGATCGACCGCTGAATGCGCGACAGCCGCTCCAGCAGCGCGTGGCGCTCCTGCATGCTGTCCAGCAGGACCTGGCGGTGGCGGGCTTCGGCCTCGCTGGCAGTTCGGAGGTCGCGCTCGTCCTGCAACGCGCTTCTCGCCTGCAGCGCGAGGGCCAGCACCCGCGCGAACCCGCGGAACAGGCTGCGCTCCTCGCTGCTGAAGCCTTCTGGTTGGCGGCGCGCGATCAGCAGCCGGCCGCCAGGAAGGCGGTCGCAGGGCACGACGAGCACCGCACAGCGGCCGGCGCCGGGGACGTCCAGCTCCGTCAGGCCGCCCTTCGCGGCGGCCACCAGATCGGCGTACGGGATTGCGCCATCAGGGAATCCGACACTCGCGAGGACCCCTGCGTCGCTGACGGCGGCGCCCGCGTCGGTCTCCAGCGACTCGACGATGTGCTCCACGGCGCGCTGCACGACATCCGCCGACGCAGGCAGAGCGCTCACGAGGGCGAGCATCTCTGTGAGCTGCTGCGTGGACCAGTTGGCAGCCCCTGCGCCGAGGGTCATCCCACAGCCAGCACAACGAGCGTCTGGTTGTGAAAGCCCCCCACCGCGGAGTCGCGGGCGATCTCGCCGTACGTGTAGAAGCCACCGAGGGGGATTCCGCCTGCGTGCGCGGCGATGCGCTCCACCTCCCGCTGAATGCCGGCGACGCCCAGGACGCTTCGCCGAGCGATGCAGTCGAACGCGAACAGGCCAAGTGCCGGACGGCCCTCGAGAGCGGCCAGCGCTGCATTGCAAGCCATGTCGGTGGCGGTGAGGACCGACTCCTCGTCGCCTTCCATGATCCACGCCAGACCACCCTGCGGGACCCGCGCGATGCAGACCAGCGCTCGCTCCTCGAAGTCCGCCTCGGCGATCATGCGCACCTCTTCGGAGCTGCGCCGGCTGACGCCGAGCGGGTGCGTGAGGGCGAAGTGCGTGAACGCCTGCGCATCTGTCCACGCCTCGGCAGGAGCGTCCAGCCGGCGCAGGTAGGCGTCGAGTGCGGGTTCATCGTCGAGGGTCAGGACGCGGACGTCCTCACTCGCCGTGACGACCATCGGCTCACCGACCCGGCGCCAGCCGTGCTGCACGCCCAGGCCGAAGGGCGCCTGGGAACCGATCGCCGCGGCGACCACAGAACCGGTGAGGACCTCCGCGCCGTGAAGCTGTGAGGTGCGTTCCATCCGGAGGTCGTCCCCGGCGCAGCCCCCGACCAATGGCACCTGAGCGCCCACGACCGAGAACGCTCCTCGGACGATTTCCTCCTGGTCCCCGGACAGCCCGTCGCTGAGCACCAGCAGGACGCGGTACGGCGAATCGGCGACCGTCTCTGCGGCGCGGGCCACTTCGGCACCGGCTGCCCGCAGCCCATCGGGCTCGACTGAGGCCGCGGCGGTGGCAACCTGGAAATCCGCCCCGCCCAGGACCATCACGACGACCCCGAGATCCGAGACGCCTGCCGCGGCGATCTCGCCCGCCGTCGAGCAGCCGATCACGGCAGCATTGCCGGCAACCTCACCGACAGCCCCCAGAAGCGCGGACAGGTCGTAGGAGTCGGAGGCGAACACCACGACCAGGGCGCCTCCGGACCGCCCGGCGATCGCGTCGCGGGTCGCGGTTTCCCCAGCCGTGCGCGCGTCCGGATGGCTCGACGCCCCACTGCCCACCCAGCGCTCTGACACAGGTTTTCCCGTCCCCTTGGAACCCGGCCACGGGAATCGCGACGCGAGATTATCCACTTTCATCGGCGGCGCATGGCGCTCCCTGGAGACACATCAGGATGCTTTGCCACGCTTCGGTTTGACTACGTGGCATGGCCATTTCGGACGGTTCGGTCGCGTCTCAGTCGGCGGCGTGGTGCTCCAGCACCCGGGAGAGCAGGCTCACCAGCTGCTGACGCTCGGCAGCAGACAACGGGCTGAGCAGCTTGTCCTGCACACCGGCCAGCACCTGGTCCAGCGCGGTGAGCCGCCTTCTGCCGGCGGCAGTTATCGACACGGTGTTGCGACGCCGGTCAGCAGCGTCTGGTGAGCGCTTCACCAGCCCACGATCGGCGAGCTCGTTCAGGGCGGCGACGACGTCGCTCCGGTCAACGCCGGTGCTGCGGCCGAGCGCCGCCTGGCTGGAGGGGCCGAACTCCGCCAGGGCTGCGAGCAGCCGGTAGTGGTAGCCGTGCGAGTCGACGGCGGCAAAGCCCTCGCTGACGAGCCGGTAGGACACCGCATGGGTCCGGTTGATCAGCCAGGACGGCAGCTTCATGAGCCGTTCAGGGGTGGGTTCTGCAGTGGCCCACCCGGCGTTCATGCCACGAGTCTAGGGGCGCCGCAGAGAAAAGACTTGTTGGCGTCGCCAACGGTCCTATAGTTGGG
>JAOPVZ010000200.1 GCA_025965935.1 Frankiales bacterium
CAGGGTCGGTGCGCTGGCCGTCGAGCAGGTCGGCCTCGGTCGTCCAGCCCACGCGACTGGACTCACCGCGGTAGGCGGACTCGACGAGGGACACGACGTCGTCGACGTCGCCGGGCTTGGCTCTGCGAATCTGCACCTCTGCAGTCTGGCCTAGCGGCCGCGTCAGCCCGCGGCGTAGGTCACGTCAAGCGTCTGGACCGGACTGCTGGACGGCAGGGCACCGGCGTCACCAGCGAACTGCGCCACCAGCTCGACGTCGCCCGTCGCGCGCAGCTGCGCGCCCCAGGCGCCGGTGGAGGAGGTCGTGAGGGTCGCCACCTGCGACCAGCCGCTGGAGCCGACGGCCCGCCGGGAGACGACCACCGTGCGCCCGGCGACGGGGTGACCGCCCTTGGTCAGCAGGGCGCCGGTGATCCGCAACGGCTGGCCAGGCAGGGCCGTGGTCGGTGCCGTCAGGGTCAGGTCGGTCCCGACCCGGGCGACTCCGGAGGGCAGCGTGACCACGGGCTCCGCCGTGGGGAAGCCGTTGGAGAGCAGCTTCAGCTGTGCCAGCGTCCCATTGAAGCGGTTCATGTCGGTCTTGCCGACGATGCCCTGAACGGTGCTGTGGTCTGAGTACTGCCAGAAGGTCCAGTGGCTCCACGCGCCGGCGAAGTTGGTCGGGGAGGAGCAGTAGCAAGCGCCCCACAGCGGGTATCCGTGGAAGGCAGTCGTGCCGGCCATCGCGGTCTTCCAGAAGTACGGGTAGCTGTAGATGACTGGGGTGCGGCCCGTCAGCGCGTGCACCGTGCTGAGGAACGTCCTCGTCCACGTGATGAGCTGCGACGGGGTCAGCCCACCGCTCGACTCGAGGTCGAGGAGCGGCGGCAGCTGGCCGGTGTGCCGGGTGGTTCCCAGCACGCCGACGAAGTGCCTGGCCTGCGCCGCGGCGTTGCCCGCCGCGGCCGAGGGGCGCGCGTAGTGGTAGCCGCCCACGACCAGCCCGGCGGACGTGGCGTCGCGCCAGTCCCGGCTGAAGGTCGCGTCGGTTTGCGCGGCGCCGTCGGTGGCCTTGTGCAGCACGAAGGAGTGCCCGCTTGCCCGCACTACCGTCCAACCGATGCCGACCCCGCCGGGGTGCTGGTAGTGCGAGACGTCAGGCCCGCTGACGGCGGCCATGGCCGCGGGGGTGGTGAGGACGGTCCCGGCGACAGCCAGGAGCAGGACGGTACGGCGGAGCATGCAGACCTCTTCATCGGGGGGACGAGGAAGCTTCGACCGCTCCGTCCCGTTTCCGGAACGAAGTGGGGGTGTCCTCACTTCACGGGTGCCCCGAGATGACGCGGTTGTCCGGTTTGCGCGGGTGCGAGCTCAGGCGGCCTTCAACCGGCGTCGCACGACGGAGGTCAGGGCGCTCACCAGCGCGTCCCGCCAGGCCTCGGTGTGGAGGACCAGGGACAGGTGGCCGCCGTGGACCTCGAAGACCTCAGAGCCGGGGATCGACATGGCCAGCTTGCGCTGCCGGCTCGACGGGATCGCGTGGTCGTGGTCCGTCACGACGACGGCCGTCGGGCAGGACAGCTCACCGATCCAGGGGGCGGAGTTGAAGCGGCCCAGCTCGCCCAGCACCTCCGGCATCGACCAGGCGCTGGTGCTCCGGAACTCCGCGCGACCGAACGCCGGTGTCGACGCGTCCAGCGAGGGGCTCGACGGGAGTGCCTCGGCGACCTTCTCCACGCGCTGCAGGGCGTAGCGCGACAGCGGGTGCATCGCGAGCGTCATGACCGGGAAGAACAGCTTCTCCCGGGCCTTGCCGCGGAAGTTGCGGGCGGTGGCGCAGAGCACCAGCCCGTCGACGCGGTCGGGGTGCCGGTGCGCCACCAGTTGCGCGACGAGACCGCCCATCGAGTAACCGGCGACGACGGCCGACGGGAGGCCGAGCTCGTCCAGCACGGCAATGGCGTCGTCGGCGCAGTCCTCGAGCCGGAAGCGGCGTGACCGGATGCCACGGCCGTGCCAGCGCTGGTCGAACGCGAGGACTCGGTAGCTCTTCGAGAGCTCCTCGAGGACGGGGTACCAGGTGAGGTAGGCAGTGCACCCGAGAGCGTGCAGCAGCAGGACCGTCGGTGCGTCCGGTGTGGGGCCGGGGACGTCGACGAGATACGTACGGCCCCGTCCCGGTAGGTCGAGGATCCGGCCTTCGGGCACCTGGGGGACGGAAGGCATCCTGACGACGCGGCGCAGGCCGGCGCGTGCGACGCCGCCGGCGAGATCGGTGACCACCATCTGCGGACGTTCCTCCTCGAGCGCTGCGCGTCGTTGCGCTGTGCCGCTTGGACTGCCCTCTCTGTTCGAGGTTACCGAGATGCCTGCACCAGATCTCGCAAACAGCCAGGTAGGCCGTCGGCGAGTCGACGCAGGTCCGGGAGCAGGTCCGGGCAGGCCAGCAGCGAGAAGTTCATCCGGTCCAGGTAGGACCAGACCGTCACGTTCAACCCGATGCCCTGCAGGATCGGCCCGACGCTGAACAGGTCTGTCAGGCGGGCGCCCGCGATCCAGACCGGCACGGTCGGGCCCGGCACGTTGGAGACGATGACGTTGAACGGCGCCGGGTGGTAGTCGGCGCCGCGCAGGTGCGAGTAGGCCCGCATGAACGCGCTGAACGGCGCCGGAGGCGTGAACTGCACCCAGTCCTCCAGCATCTTCATCCCGAGCGCGCGTTGCACCTGCTTGGCCTCGGCGGTCACCCGGGAGATCTCGAGCAACCTCGCCACCGGGTCGTCGATCGCCGTACCCAGCGTGGTGAACATGTTCGACACGGCGTTGCCGCCCAGCCGTGGGGCAGCGCCGGCCTCGTCGGTCGACACCGGCACGCCGGCCAGCAGCGAGGCGCTGGGGTGCTCGTCGTGCGCGTCCATCCAGTTGCGCAGGGCACCTCCCACGACGGCGAGCACGACGTCGTTGAGGGCCACGCCGTGCGCCTTCTTCACCAGCTTGAAGTCCTCGAGCGGCAGTGACGCTGTGGCGAAGCTCCGACGGGAGGTGATGGCGCCGTTGAACGAGGTCCGCGGGGTGTCGAGGACCGGCAGCGGGGTGCGGACGTCCGACGCGCGCTTGTGCCGGACCACCGCCAGCACGCTGCGAAGCGTGCGGAGCAGCAGCCCTGGCAGCCAGGCGATCTGCTTGACGGCGTCGACCAAGGCCACCGAGACCAGGTCCCGCGGCCTCGGCGTCGGCTCGGGAGCCCAGCTCGTCGCCGGCTCAGCTGGCCGCGACTCGGGTGACAGGTCGGTGATGTTGGCGAGCAGCGCGTTGGCCGCCACCCCGTCGGCCAGGGCGTGGTGCATCTTCGCGACCACGGCGACGCGGCCGTCGGCGAGGCCTTCGCAGACGTGCAGCTCCCACAGCGGCACCGACCGGTCGAGCGGCGTGCTGGCGATCCGGCCGATGAGCTCCTCGAGCTGCGCCATGCCGCCGGGCGCGGGCACCCGGTCGCGCAGCACGTGCCGGTCCGGGTCGATCTCGCGGTCCGCGACCCAGAGCGGGTGCTGCAGCTGGAACGGCACCTGCAGCACCCGTCTGCGGAACGGCGGCAGCAGGTGCAGCCGCGCCATGATCTCGTCCTTGATCATGGGGAACGAGTAGCCGCCCGGCACGTCGCTCACGTCGACGATCGACACCTTCAGCGTGTGCATGTGCAGGGTGGGGGTCTCCATGTAGAGGAAGCCCGCGTCCACCCCCGGCATCCGCTCCACCGCCAGGAGTGTTCCGCCCGCGTCACCCGCAGGGCAAGATGCGCGGATGACCTTGGTGCCCGAGCGCGTCGACCGGCTGCTCGCCCTCGCCGATGACGAGGTCGCCTCCGGCCGGCTGCCCGCCTGCCAGCTAGCGCTGGCGCTGGACGGCGAGGTCGTCGTCCGGCACACCGTCGGGGCCCCGGAGGACTCGCGGTTCACGACGTTCTCGGTGACCAAGGCGCTGACGGCGGCCGTGGCCTGGATGCACCTCGCGCCCGAGACGAAGGTCGTCGACCTCGTCCCGGAGTTCGCCGGCGGTGGCAAGGAGGCCGTCACCGTCGAGCACCTGCTCACGCACACGGCCGGCTTCCCGCGCGCACCGCTGCGCGCCGAGGAGGGTGCTGACCCGCAGGCCCGCCGCGCGCGGTTCGCGACCTGGCGCTTGGACTGGGAACCCGGGACGCGGCTGGAGTACCACGCCACCTCGGCCCACTGGGTCGTCGCGACCATGGTGGAGGTGGTCGCGGGACGCGATTTCCGCGATGTCGTCCGCGAGCGGGTCATCGATCCGCTGGGACTGCCGGCGCTGCGACTCGGGGAGGACGGCCCGGCGCTCGACGTGGTGCACCTGGGCGCGCCGTCCGATGTGCCGGACCCGCTCTCCGCGGATCCCGAGTGGCTGCTCCGCTTCAACCTTCCTGACGTACGCCGGGTCGGCATCCCGGGTGCCGGCGCGGTGTCGACCGCCGACGACGTCGCGCTGCTGTACCAGCACCTGCTGCACGACCCGAAGGGGCTCTGGGACCCGGCGGTCCTCGCGGACGGCACGGGACACGCCCGCACGACGCTGGTGGATCCCTGGACCGGCGTACCCGCGCTGCGCACGCTAGGTCTGACAGTGGCAGGCGACGACGGCAAGGCGGCCGTGCGCCAGTTCGGGCGGGCCACCGGGCCGCGGGCGTTCGGTGCCAGCGGGCTCGGGGGCCAGATCGCCTGGGCCGACCCGGACTCCGGACTGTCGTTCTGCTTCCTCACCAACGGGCTCGACCGCGACCAGGTCGCCGCTTTCGTCCGCGCCAACCGGCTCTCGACCGCCGCCGCGCGGTGCGTCACCCCGCGCATCCCAGGAGCATCAGCGTGAGCTTCCAGCTGGCCGACCTCTTCGAGGCTGTTGCGCTGGCCGACCCCGACCGCGAGGTCCTGGTGGTCGGCGACCGCCGGCTCACCTACCGGGCACTGGACGAACGGGCCAACCGGCTCGCGCACGTCCTGCGCGACGGGGGCGTCGGCCCCGGCGACACGGTGGGACTGCAGCTCGCCAACGGCAGCGAGTACGTCGAGGGCATGCTGGCGGCGTTCAAGCTCAGAGCGATCCCGGTCAACATCAACTACCGGTACGTCGAGCGGGAGCTGCGCTACCTGTACGACGACGCCGGACTGTCAGCGCTGGTGATCCACCGCTCGTTCGCGCCGCGGGCGACGCCGGTCCTCGCGCAGCACCCGATGAAGCTCGTGCTCGACGTCGAAGACGGCAGCGCCGAGGACCCGGCCCCGGGCGCGATCCCTTACGAGTCAGCGCTTTCCGGCGCCTCGTCCGAACGACCTGAGGTGGAGGGTCGCAGCTCTGACGACCACTACCTCATCTACACCGGCGGCACGACTGGCATGCCGAAGGGCGTCGTGTGGCGTCACGAGGACATCTTCAAGTCGGCGATGGGCGGCGGTGACGTCGTGCAGGGCGGCGACTTCGTCAGTGGTCCGGAGGAGCTCGCGCAGCGCCTTCCGGAGAGCGGCATCACGGCGCTGGCTGCGCCACCGCTCATGCACGCCGCGGCCCACTGGCTGGCGTTCCACCAGCTCTTCACCGGCGGCAAGGTGGTGATGATGCCGCTCGGCCGGTTCGAGCCGCAGGAGGTCTGGTCGACGATCGCCAAGGAGGCCGTCTTCAACATCGTGCTCGTCGGTGACGCGATGGTGAAGCCCTTGCTGGACGCGCTGGCGGCCGACGGCACCGTCAACGCCGACAGCCTCTGGGTGCTCGCCTCGAGCGGCGCGCCGCTGTCGCAGCACAACAAGGACCGGCTGGTCGAGCTGCTGCCGGGACGGATGCTCATCGACTCGCTCGGCTCGTCCGAGACGGGTGTGCTCGGGGCCAAGGGCGGCGCGACCTTCCAGCTCAGCGACCAGACGGCGGTGCTCAAGCCGGACGGCACGCCGGTGCTCCCGGGATCCGGCGAGACCGGCAAGGTCGCGCGCCGCGGGCACGTGCCGCTGAGGTACCACAACGACCCCGAGAAGTCGGCCGCCACCTTCATTGAGGTCGGCGGGGTGCGCTGGGCGCTCACCGGCGACGAGGCGATGGTCGAGGGGGACGGCAGCGTCCGGATGCTCGGGCGCGGGTCGCAGTGCATCAACACCGGTGGCGAGAAGGTCTACCCGGAGGAGGTCGAGGAGCCCCTCAAGGCGCACGACGCCGTGGAGGACGCGCTGGTGGTCGGAGTGCCGGACGAGCGCTGGGGCGAGCGGGTCGCCGCCGTCGTACAGCTCGTGCCGGGCGCATCCCTGGAGCTGCCGGCGCTGCAGGCTCACCTGCGCGAGCACGTCGCCGCGTACAAGCTGCCACGAGACCTCGTGCTGGTGGACAAGGTCGTGCGTTCGCCTGCCGGCAAGGCGGACTACCGCTGGGCCAAGGCCACCGCCGCGCAGGCGACCGAGACGGCGGGCTCCTGATGGAGCAGCTGCCAGCGATGGACGCGTCGTTCCTCTACATCGAGAGCCCGTCGATGCTGCAGCACGTCCTCGGCGTGATGCTGTTCGACGCCGCCGGCTCGGAGGGCCGCTTCAGCATCGAGCGCTTCCGGCAGGGGCTACGCGACCGGCTGCACCTCATGCCGGCGTTCAGCCGACGGCTGGTCGAGGTTCCGCTGCACCTCGACCACCCTTACTGGGTGCACGACGAGGAGGTCGACCTCGACGAGCACCTGCACACCACGACCTGCCCGGCGCCCGGTGACCTGGAGGCCCTCGGCCGGCTGGTCGGGGAGATCGGCTCCCAGCAGCTGCCGCGGGACCGTCCGCTCTGGGAGCTGTGGCTGGTCGAGGGCCTGGCCTCCGGGCAGGTCGCGCTGATCGCGAAGATGCACCACGCGACGATCTACGGCTCAGCGGGCGCCGACATGATGGCCCACCTGCTGGACCTCACCCCCGACGGCCGCGAGGTCGAACCGGCCTCGACGGAGGACGTGGAGGCACACCCGTCCAGCCTCGGTCTGCTCGCCAGGGCCGGCCTCAACACGGCACGCCGTCCCGCCCTGGCCGCGCAGACCGTCGTCAGCGGCGCCCGCCGGGTCGGTCAGCTGGGCGGGCTCGTGGTGCGGTCGATGACGAGCAAGGCACCGGTCACGCTGCCGTTCTCGGCGCCGAGGAGCCTGCTGAACGGTCCGCTCACGCCGGCCAGGCAGGCCGCGTTCACCACGGTGGAGTTCGCCGACATCAAGCGCGTCAAGGACGCCTACGGCACCAAGGTGAACGACGTCGTGCTGGCAGCGGTCGCCGACGCCTTGCGGGCTTACCTGCTCAAGCGCGATGCGCTGCCGTCCAAGGCGCTCGTCGCCAGCTGCCCGATGAACCTCGGAGCCGGCGCCGTCGAGGGAACCAACAAGCTCACCGCGATGATGGTTCCGCTGCCGGTGCTCACGGCCGATCCCGTCGAGCGGCTCCGCGAGGTGGCCGCCGCCACCCAGAACGCCAAGGGCTTCACCGACGCCCTCGGCCCAGAAGCGGTCGGCGAGATCGCCGAGCTCATGCCGGCGCTCATCATCAAGACCGGTTCCCGGCTGTACGACGGACTGGGACTGTCCCGTCTCCACCCACCGCTGCAGTCCCTGGTCGTCAGCAACATGCCGGGCCCGCCCATCGCGCTCTACTGCGCGGGCGCCCGGGTGGATGCGGTGTTCCCGCTCGGGCCCCTGCTGCCCGGCGCCGGCCTGAACATCACGGTCCTCTCGAACATGGGCAGCCTCGACGTCGGCATGCTGTGCTGCCCCGACCTGGTACCGGACGTGTGGGAGATCGCCGATGCGTTCCCGGCGGCCATCGCGACGCTGCTGGACCGCGCACCCACCTGACGAAAGCCTGTACGCGATGTCGGCCAGGCCGCCGCGTTGAGCAGACGGGGACATCCCCTCGTCACTCGGCATCGGAGGAACTGTGCGTCGCACATCCCGACTGGCCCTCGTCAGCGTCACCACGCTGGCGGCAGCCGCTCTCGCTCTCAGCATCACCAGCCCGGCCAACGCCGCGCTGGGCACCCACCCCGTCAAGAAGGTGATGGCCCTCGCGGGCAGCATCGGCCCGACCGAGAACCGGCTGCCCCTCGTGGGTGGCGCGCCGGCCGGCGTACCGCTGTCGTACGGCGGGGGCGCGGTCGAGATCACCAGCCGCAACTACGCCATCTTCTGGGACCCGGCCAGCTTCTCCTACAACCCGTCGTACCCGACGCTGGTCCAGCAGTTCCTCACCGACCTCGGCGGCAGCAGCATCTTCAACACGCTCACCGAGTACTACGGCACCGTGAACGGCGTGAAGACCCCCATCAAGAACGTCTCGACGTTCGGCGGGGCCATCTTCGACACCAGCCCCTTCCCGGCCGGCGGCGTCACCGACGCCGACCTGCAGGCCGAGGTCAAGAAGGTCGTCGCGGCCAACAACCTCCCGACCGGCGTCGGCAACGAGTACCTCGTCTACACCGGCCAGGGCGGCGAGACCGTCGCGAGCTACTGCGCCTACCACTCCTACGTGACCATCGGCGGCCAGAACACCGCCTACGCCGACGAGCTGTACGGCGGGCAGTCGGGCTGCACGACACCCAGCAGCCCCAATGGCAACCCGGCCGCCGACTCCATCATCAACACCTCGTCGCACGAGATCTGGGAGACCATCACCGATCCCAACACGGGCGACGGCTGGGTCGCGGCGGACGGCGACGAGGGCTCGGACGAGTGCAACTTCCTGTTCGGGCCGACCGACGCCTCAGGCGCCGACATCCACATCAACGGCCACCCGTACATCGTTCAGGAGGAGTGGCGGAACTCGAAGGCGCCGTTCGGCTGCGTCATGAGCTGATCCTCGCCTGACCTCGTGACCCCTCGGGAGCCTCGGCCCCGGGGGGTCACGTCGTTGGCGGATCCTCCGGGGCGAGCGGCCGGCCGAGGCATGGCTGGCCACCGCACACGTCGACGACCCTGCCGTGCGGCTGCAGGAAGAGGTCCTTCTGCACGCGGGCGAGGTAGGTCGCCCGCGGATCCTCGTGCGGGTCATGACCCGGCGTGCCGGGACCCTCGACCGGGGGAGTGTTCCCAAGCGGTGGCTGCGCCGTACCGCTGTCCCAGAAGACGATCGCGTTGCCTGCCCACGAGTCGCTGAAGCGGGGCAGGCCCCATCCCGGCGTGACCTCCCACGACCGGCCCGCAGCGAGGAAGCCGCTGTTGGTGCGGGCCCCGATGGTGCGGGCCATCACGAGCGCCGAGTAGTTCGAGACCTGGTGGTCGCCGAACGCCACGTCGAGCAGCACGGTGTGCTTCGGCGTGTGCGGCAGCAGGTCGGTGCTGATGTGCGCGGCGTAGCCGTCGTTCTCGGCGCGGTCCCACAGCGGCTGGATGAGCCCGAAGACCAGCTCGCGGTCGACCTCGCTCGGGTAGGCGGCGTTGAACACCGACTCGTACGTCGCGAAGTCGCTGCTGCGGTCCAGCAGTGTCGAGTAGTTCATCCCGACGACGCCCAGCACGCCGCGGGTGATGTCCTGCGACACCGCGATGAGAGCGCCGCCGATGATGCCGCCCTGACTGTTGCCGTCGTAGTAGACGGTCCCGGGTTGCAGCAGCCCGTGAAACGAGGTGTCGGAGGCGAACCCGCGCGGGTCCTTGATGAGGCGGGCGAGGAACAGCTGCGCGAGCATGCCCTCCTGGACGCGGTCGGGCAGCGTCGGGAAGTACGACATGTCGGCGAGGAAGGTCGCGACGTTCGGCACGTCACCGGTGGCCATGCCGTACCAGTCGGTGGCGCAGAACAGGATGTCGTTCTCGTTGCCCATCTTCTGGACGTTCCCGGCGCCGACCTCGCCCTGGCCGCCGAGCAGGCCGTGGCCGTACAGCGACCCGCGCGCTGGGTGCGTCGGCGAGGCGCTCTTCGGGACGTCGCAGGTGTAGGTCGCCGTGAAGCTGCCGTTGCGGTCGGGCAGGTCGTCGCCGGGCAGGTACAGGAAGCGGGTGCCCGGCAGCCCGGGGTCTGACTGCAGCACCGGCTCCTGGTGGTTCACCGGGGTGGTCAGGTAGTTCGGCACCTGGAAGGTGCCGGTGATGCGCCGTGCGACCTTGTCGCTGTACCCGTCCTGGACGTTGTCGACGGTGAAGGTCGGGGCGCCGCCCTGGAGTGAGGCGAACGCGTCGTCTCGGATGTGGATCATCCGCTCGGTGGTGCTGCGGGTCGACGCGATCGTGAACGTCCAGGCCAGGAACAGGTCCTTGGTCTCGACGCCGTTCTTCATCAGCGGACCGAAGACGGGGTCGGAGGCGGCCGCCTTGGTGCGCAGCGCGGTGAACTCCGGGCCCGCTGGGATCTCGTTGCCGGTGGCGTCCTTGAGGTGCCGTAAGGCCACCACGTAGCGGTGCCCGTCGGTGAAGTTCACAGCGGGACGGATGATGAGCAGTGGCTGCTCGCCGTCGGTCGGGTTGCTGTCGAGCTCGGCGGTGTAGGGCCACCGCTGCCCGGTCTTCGCGTCCAGGAGCACGACCGGAGCGTCGGCGCGCAGCGAGTCGCCGGCGTTGACCTCGCTCGGGATGCCACTCCGCTCGGTGCTCAGCCCGGGGACGACCGTCAGAACGGGGGTGCCCGGTGACCAGCCGTCGTTGCGGTTGAGCTCGGTCGGGTCGACCGGCCGGTTGGCGACGTTGCGCGGCATCGCGAGCGGGTTGATGTCGATGCGGCGGCCGGTGGCGGTGGTCGGGTCCGCCTTGGTGTTGGCGTCGTTGGGGAACGGCAGCAGGCAGGCGGCGTGGTCGAGCGGGTTGCAGATGCCCGCTGCTTCGAGGGCCTGGTCGGCCGCGAGCCGTGCGGCGTCCCGGACCGGGATGGCGGGCTTCTCCGCCTGCTGCAGCGTCTCGCCGGCCTGGGTCGCGGCGCACAGGGCCGCTTCCGGGTCGGGTTGCAGGCAGTCCGCGGGGGAGGCGAGCGCGAAGGCGGGCACGGTGGCCGCGAGCAGGGCGGCGGCGAGCAGGCTGATGCGCAGGCGCACGACAAGACCTCCAGGAGTTTCGTGAAGGTTTCGACAGCGACGGCGGCAACTCCTGCTTCCGACGGTGTGGCCGCAGGGCATCGCTTGTCTCTCAGCACTTTTCACTCTCGAACAGTGGTTTCCCGTAGCCGACCATGGGAACATATGTTCTAGCGAAGTGAGGATATGGCAGTGGTAGTCGATGAGGCGCCTCAGTGGGTGCTGGAGCAGCAAGAAGCGGGACCGAGCAGCTGGGTGGATCCCGTCGAAGGGGAGCAGGCGCACTGGCCACCCGAGGAGCCCGGGTGGGAATCCACGCTGTTCCTGGAGGCCCAGCCCTCCTGGGACCCACCACCACCGGTCCGATGGGCCATCCCCGGGGTGTTCGGGGATCCGGTCCCGACGCAGCGGCCGGCCCCGTCGGGCGACGTGGCGGCCTTCGCCCTCGCGGTGGAGCGACTGGAGGCGACAGACACCTCTCAGCTGTTGCCCGAGCAGGCGCTGGTCGACCTCGGGGCGCTGCTGGAGGCGCAGGTGCAGCTGCGGGTCGTGCAGCTGCGCCGCATGCACGACGCGGACGTTCGCAAGCTGGCCGCTCTGGACGACGAGCCGAGCCTGCGGAGCTGGGTGCGGCGACGACTCGACGACGCGCCGCTGGACGACACGACGGTGGCGAAGAACCTCCGACCGTTCGTGCACCTGCGGTCCGAGCTGCAGGCCCGTCGGGTGTCGGTGGAGGCGGCAGCCCTGGCAGCCAAGGCCCTGGGCAAGGTCGGCAGGCATGTGGACCGCGCCGACGGCCTGATCGACGGCCAGCCGGGCGCGGAGGTGATCGCCGCGGTCGTGCGCAACGTGGTGTCGCTGGTCGCCGGAGCCCGGCTGGGACTCAAGGACGACGACCCGCTGCTGGTAGGCCTGACGGTAAAAGTCGAAGAAACCGTGAGCGGCTCGGGCGGCGACCTCGGCAAGCTCGAGATGGCCTTCGCACTGATGGCGGAGCACATGCCCCTGCAGCACCTGAAGAAGGCGCTCGAGCAGCAGGTCGACGCGCTCCTGCCGTCGGAGCTGGAGCGCCTCGAGGAGCGCGGCGCGCAATCACGGGGTCTGCGACTCGACAAGAGCCGCTGGCAGGGTGGCGGCCGAGCAGTCGTCAACGCGGATGACGAGCTGTACGAGCTGCTCGACACCTGCCTGCGGGCGGAGCTGCGCCGCGACGAGGAGAAC